>CAZXCB010000018.1:0-6366 GCA_964639075.1 uncultured Bifidobacteriaceae bacterium
CGGTTCGCCGAGTTGAACCACATCACGACCTTCTCGCCCTCGGCGATCGGCTGGCCCGAGATCTCGGTGTCCTGGGTGGCCGTGCGCCGGAAGTGCATCACCGGCGACGCCCAGCGGACGATCTCCTCGACCGCGTTCACCGCGTGCGTGTCGAAGTCCGCGGTCCACAGGCGACGCTGGTCGGGGTGGTTGTGCAGCGCCCACATGCCGTGGCTGATCGCGGTGCGGGTGGTCTCGTTGCCGGCGACCACGAGCAGGATGAAGAACGACGCGAACTCGGCGACGGTCAGGCGCTCCCCGTCGACCTCGGCGTGCATGAGGATCGTCGTGATGTCGTCGGCCGGATCGGCCAGCCGGCGCTCGCCGAGCTCCATGGCGAGCTGGTGCACCGACATGACCGCGGCCATGAGGTCCTCGACCGTCTGCACGTACTCCGGGTCGCCCACGCCGAGGATCACGTTGCTGGCCTCGAACACGGTCTGGCGTTCCGACGGTGGGACCCCCACCATGTCGCACACGATCGCGAGTGGCATCGGCGCCGCGATGTCGGCGACGAAGTCGCACTCGCCCTTGTCCGCGACCGCGTCGATCACCTCGGTCGTGCGGTCGCGCACCTGCTCGAGGAGCTGAGCGAGCGCCTTGGGTGTGAATCCGTGGTTGATCAGTCCGCGCAGCTTCTTGTGGCGCGGGTCGTCCATGTTGATGATCGAGCCGATGAAGTCGATGAGGAAGTCGGGGATGTCGCCGATGTTCGTGCCCCGCCCGGAGCAGAACAGCTCCGGGTGGCGGCTCGCGTGCACGACGTCGTCGAAGCGGGTCAGCGACCAGTAGCCGGGGCCCGCAGGGAACTCGCCGTAGTCGGGCTCCGGAAAGAAGGCGATCGGAGCTTCGTCCCGCAGCCGCTTGAATCCCGCCTCGCGCTCCTCGTCGGGCGCAGCCCAGAACTCCGGGGTGCTCAGCTGGACCTCGTCGACGACCGACATGACGCGTTCTCCTCGGGAGGGGTCGGCGCGACGGTAGCGTGCCCGCCCGATGCGCTACTCCGTCGGTCTGCCCGTCGACCACGTCCACGCGGTCCCCGAGTTCGTCACCGCCGACGCGATCGCCGAGATGGCCGGGGCGGTCGAGGGCGCGGGCCTCGACGCTGTCTACGTCACCGACCACCCGGCGCCCGACGATCGCTGGCTCGAAGGTGGCGGGCACCAGGCCCAGGATCCGCTCGTCGCACTGTCGTTCGCGGCGGCGGCGACGAGGCGCGTGATGCTGCACACCCATGTGTTCGTGGCCGCGTACCGGAACCCGTTCCTGGCGGCCAAAGGGGTTGCCACACTCCAGAACCTCTCCGGCGGTCGCGTCCTGCTGGGAGTCGCGGCCGGGTATCTGCGCCCCGAGTTCGCGGCGCTCGGCGCCGACTTCGACGCACGGAACGACCGGCTCGACGAGTCCGTGCGGCTCATGCGCCGGGTCTGGGCCGAAGACTCCGTGCAGGTGGAGACGGACCGCTACGTGGCGCGCGGCGTCACGCAACTTCCCCATCCCGACCCGGTGCCGATCTGGATCGGTGGCAACAGCACCGCAGCGATGCGACGTGCGGTCGAGCTCGGCGACGGATGGTCGCCGTTCCCCAACCCACCGATGGCCACGCGCGCGCTGAAGACGCCTCCCATCACGAACTTCGACGAGCTCGCGACGCGCCTCGGCGCGGCACGCGCCTACACCGACGAGGTCGGCCGCACCGAGCCGCTCACGATCTGCTTCGCGCCGTTCTCACGTGACGACGACCTCAGCGCGTTCGCGGACCTCGGGGTGGACTGGCTCGCCGTGCAGTTCGACGGGTGCAGGACGCGCGCAGAGTGGCTCGACCGCCTCGGCGAGCTCGCCGTTCGCGTGCGCTGAACCGGTCGGGTCAGACGGCGCGCCCGACGATCGCGAGCATGCGCGTCGTCGGGTCCGCTCCAGCAGGAACCGGGACCTCGGGGCCGCACACCCCTGGACCCCGCAGCATCTCCCCGAACTCGTTCGCGCCGACGATCACCCGCTCGGCATCCTCCGCGTCGACCTGCTCGTCGCCCCCGGTGGCACGGGCGAGGTCCCAACGGTGCACGACCAGGTCGAAGTTGAGGAACCGATCGACCGCCGACTCGAACGTCGTCTCGCCCTGGAATCCCTGGAACGTGCTCGTCGCGACCGCCGGGTCGTCGAGCGCGGCCTGCACCGACCCTGACGCGACGCGCCAGGCGCCGGCCGGATCCTCCGCGACCGCGGGGACGTCGCCGAGCGATCCGCCGACGAAGCCGAGGAACATCCCCTGGGTGTCGACGACGTGGCCGACGACGTCGCGCGCGGTCCAACCGTCGCAGGGCGACGGGGAGGCCCAGCGGTCTGCCGGCACCGCGGCGACGGTGGCGGCGAAGGCGCCGGCGAGGCGGCGGTAACGGTCGGCGATCTCGGTCACGGTGTACTCCGGGTCGGCGGGGCTGGCGTGGGTGAAGGTACCGCGCCGGTGTGACCGGGACTCGGGTCCCGAACCAGACGTCAGCCCATGCGTTCGGCGTGCTGGCGGAGGTCGTCGCGGAACTGCGGGTCCGCGATCTCGGCGAGCGCGCGAGCGCGTTCGCGCACCGTGCGGCCACGGAGGTGCGCGACCCCGTGATCGGTGACCACGAGGTCGATCTGGTGGCGTGGCGTCGTCACGATCCAACCTTCGGGGAGGGCCGGGATGATGCGGCTGAGACGCACACCCTCCACCGTCGACGTCGACCGTAGGCACACGAGCGACCGGTCGGAGAGCGAGAGGCCGGACTGCGCGATGAAGTCCTCGTGGCCGCCGATGCCGGAGAACTGTCGTGGCCCGATCGTGTCGGCGACGACCTGACCGTGAAGGTCGACCGTGAGCGCGCCGTTCACGGTGATCATCGAGTGGTTCCGCGCGATGACCTCCGGCGAGTTCACGACGTCCACGGGGAGGAACGCGACCTCGTGGTTGTCGTCGAGCCACTCGTAGAGCTCCGAGGTCCCGGCCGCGAACGTCGTGATCGACACCCCGTCGAACTGACCCTTGCGCAGATTCGAGACCTTCCCGGCCCGATGCAAGTGCATGAGCCCGGTCGTGAACATCTCGGAGTGGATGCCGTAGTCGCCGCCGTCACCCTCGGCGAGCATGCCCACGACCAGCGACGGGATGCCGCCGATCCCGGTCTGGAGCGTCGCGCCGTCGGGGATCAGCGGCCGGACGTGGGCGGCGATCGCATGGTCGGCGGCCGTCGGCTCCACGTCGGGGAGCACGAACACGTCGCGATCGGACTCGACGAGCACGTCGACGATCTCCGTGTGGATGCGGTTCGGGTGGTCGGGCAGCAGGCCGTGCGTACGCGGCAGCTTCGGGTTCGCCTCGACCACCAGCACGCGCTCGGGGTCGGCGGCTGCCGCGTGGATCGCCTCGATGGTCGCGCCCGCGTGCAGCGACAGCGACATGAACCCGTGCTCGTCCGGCGCGCTCGCCGCGGTCGCTACGACGCGCGGATGGATCTGCTCGGCGATGCGCGTGAAGCGGCGGAAGTCGGCGGGGATGAACTCGACCCGCGCGCCGCTGTCGACGAGGAAGCGCTCGGCCGGACCGAAGAACCCGGAGAGATACCGCACGCCCGGTTTGGTGAACACGGCGTAGAGGTCCACCAGGAGCGCGCCGAACACCGTGAGGTCGACCCAGTCGTCACGATCGCCGAGCGCGTGCAGGAACGCGGCCGGCTGGCCGGGTCCGAGCGGGATGCCGAGGGTGTCGTCCGGGCGGACCAGCGCCGCGGCCTCGCCCGGGGTCATCGCGGTGGGTGCCATGGCGGCACGGTAGGACGGATTCGGCGCCGCGGGTCAGGGTCCTTCGGCCTGCCATGACCGGAAGGCCGCGAGGAGCGATTCGCGGCGGGCCGGTTCGAGCGTCGCGGCGTCCTCCGGTCGGAGCGCGCCGGTGACGGCCACCACGGCGCGGAACTGCTCGAGGATCTCGTCGCAGCCGGGGCACGCCGCGATGTGGTGCTCGAAACGACGGCGGTCGGCCGCCGGCATGGCCGCGTCGAGGAACTCGGTGACCCGCTCGACGAGCTCGTTGCAGTCCATGTCGTGCATGTGGTCGGTGCCGTCGTCGATGGTGGTGGTCATGTGCTCATCGCACTTTCGAAGTAGTCCTCGAGCGCGGCCCGGAGCTTGGCGCGGCCTCGATGGAGGAGCACTCGCTGGTTGGTCTCGGTGATCTCGAGCGCGTTACAGACCTCGGCGCTCGTCCAACCCTCGAGGTCCCGGAGTCGTACGACCTCCTGTTGCGCGGGCGGGAGCTCGTCGAGCGCGTCCCGCACGACCGCGAGGGTCTCGCTCGCGACGCTGCGGATCTCGGGGTGGTCGTGCCAGCGCGTCGGGAACGTCGCCCAGTGGCCCGGGTGCGTGCCGTCCGGACCCTGGAAGCGCTCCGGCGCGATCGTCGGCTCTGAGCTCTCCTCGCCGGCGCCGGCGAGGCTCGAGAACGGGATGCTGCGCTTGTCGCGCGTCCCCCGCGTGCGTGCGATGTTCATCAGGATGCGGAAGACCCAGGTCTTGAGCGACGAGCGCCCTTCGAATCGGTCGATGCCGCGCACGACGCCGAGCCAGGTGTCCTGCACGACCTCGTCCGCCGCGGCGTCGGTCGCGACGTAGCTGCGCGCGGCGCGTCGCAACGGTGCGTCGTACCGGTCCAGCAGCTCGCGGAACGCGTCCTCGTCGCCGGCCCGCAGCCGCGCGACGAGCGCGGCGTCGGCGGTTGGGGCCGCCTGCTCGTCCGTCACCGCGACAGCCACGCGCGACGCTGCACCCGCGGGCGCCGGGCCATCCCGCTCCAACCGCTTCGAGAGTCTCAATGCGTCGTCCACCGAGAAGCCGAGCCGCGCGTAGAAGGCGAGCGCGGCCGCGTTGTCGCCGCGCACCTGCAGGTTGATCTTCGGACAGCCGACGGCCCGGAGCCGTGTCTCGGCCTCGGCCATGAGCGCCCGCCCGATCCCGCGCTGCTGCAGGTCGGGCGCGACCGCGAGATAGTTGATCCATCCCCGGTGACCGTCGTAGCCGGCCATCACCGCGCCGACGATCCGTCCCGCCTCGACGGCGACGAGGAATCCGTCGTCCGCGACCGCGACCTTCCGCGCGACGTCCTTCGCCGGGTCGTTCCACGGCCGGACGAGATCGCACGCGCGCCAGAGCGCGATCACCGCGTCCTCGTCGGCGGGCGCGAACGTCCGGATCTGCACGTTCGGACCGTACTGCCGTCATGCGACGAGCTCGGTGCCGTCGGGTTTGAGGACTCGGAGTTCGTGGCCGTCGAATTCGACGGTCCAGTGGGGTTGGTGGACGAGGTGGTGGTGGTGGTCGCAGAGCAGGACGAGGTTGGCGAGGTCGGTGGGTCCGCCGTGCGCCAGTGGGTGACGTGGTGGGCGTCGGTCAGCCGGGTGGGCGGGCACAGCCGGGGAATCGGCAGCCGCCGTCGCGTGCGATGAGGGCTCGGCGTTGGGCGCGGGAGTCGGTGCGGGCGTTCGCGGCCGGCGGCACGGCGGCGGGCGGGGCTGCGGGGATCATCGTCGGTGGGTGGGTCGGTGAGCTCGTGGATCGCGCTGAGCACGATCTCGGCCCCGTCGGAGGACAGGTCGGCGGTGAGCCAGGTCCGACCCGCGTCGGTCTGGGAGATGGTGAGGCCGTCGTGGTCGCGCGGTGAGCTCCCCTCCGCGTGGGCGCAGTTCCGGAAATGGGCGCAGGCGCGGCGCAGGTCCCGGTCGGCGCGGTCGCGGGCCAGGCCGAGGAGCAACGGTTCGAGCGCGGTGAGCTTCGCGTCGTGCCCATCGACGCGGGCGCCCACGGTCGTGCGGGCCGCCCCGGCGGTGATCTGGCCCGAACGCCACGCCTCCCCGGTTCCCGCCAACACCGCGTCACACCCCGCGCCGGCATCGATCGCCGCCCGCGCCCTGCCTTCACGCATCCCCGCATGCCGGCGTAGCCACGCTGCGGTCGACGGCGACCTGTCCACCGCACCCAACCCGCGCACATGTGCGGCGTGAGCGAGGCGCGCGACCTGTCCCTGGAGCCGATCCACCTGGGCCAGGGCCCCCAGCAACTCGTCGGCCAGGCCCACATCACCCAACGACCCGGGATCGACCCCGACCACATCGTCGACCGCGCGGCGCAACGCCTCCGACCCGACACCCACCCGCATGAGGAACACCTCCCCCCGACAACGACACGAAGTTGTGGACCCCGCGAGGGGCGAAACGACCCGGGGTTGTGCTGCACCCGAACCACATGGGGAAGTCCACTCACCGTATCCGAACGTACGTTCGGTGTCAAGGCCCTGATGCC
>CAZXCB010000018.1:6376-24137 GCA_964639075.1 uncultured Bifidobacteriaceae bacterium
GCGCCAAGAGCCCCGCCGCCGGGTGGCGCCGGTAGCGTCCGGCGGGCACGCGACGTCTCGAGGGGGTCCAGTGGGTGCCGATCAGGACATGCGGGCGTTCATGGCGACCATGCCGGTCCCCGAGCTCGAGGGGCATCCCTTCACCGCCCCGCCGGATCTCGCGACCGCGTCGGTCGCGATCGTCACGACCGCTGGACTCCACCTCGCCGAGGAGCAGACGTTCGGAATCTTCGACCCTGGCTTCCGCGTCATCCCGCGCGGCCGCGACGACGTGGTGATGAGCCACAACAGCCAGAACTTCGACCGCAGCGGTGTGATGCTCGACCGCAACGTGGTGTTCCCGGTCGACCGGCTCGAGGAGATGGCCGCCGACGGCGCGATCGGCCGTGTGTCGCCGGCGCATCTCTCGTTCATGGGCGCGCAGGAGGACCTCAGCACGATCCTGCTCGATACCGGTCCGGCCGCGGCGGCGTTCCTGCGCGAGCAGGGCACCGACGTCGTGCTGCTCACCCCCGTCTGACCGCTCTGCACGCGCACGGTCGGTGCGCTCTCGTACACGCTCGAATCGGCAGGGATCACCACGATCGCGCTGGTCTCCATGAAGGAGGTCGCCGAGCGCATGCCGATCCCGCGCGCGCTCTACTGCGACTTCCCGCTCGGCCGCCCCCTCGGCCGGCCGGGGGACCGCGAGTTCCAACGAGCGGTCCTCGATGCCGCGTTCGCGCTGCTCGATGCACCGGCGCCGACGCTCGAGACCTACCCGCAGACGATCACCGACGACGTCGACCTCCCGCTCGCGTGTCCGATGCCCGCGCGGCTGGACCCGAGCCTGCCTCCAGCAGTCGACGAGATGCGTGGCCTGCGTCGCGCGTTCGACCGGGCCGCGGCCGGCGGCCTGCGCACCGCGGTGGAGGTCGACACCGTGGAGTCCGCGCTCCGTGCGTTCCAGGCCATCGCCGACGGCACGCCGTGGGATCAAGCGGGAGTGCCGGACAACCCTGTCACCGCGGCGCTGAACGTCCGCGGCTACTACGAGCAGGCTGCGTCGGCCCTCGCCGACCACGTGCCCGAGGCGCGCAGCGCGGAGTCGTGGTTCGCCCGACAGACCGAGGCCGGCAAGGTCATGCATCGCGCCCAGCAGGCGATGAAGGACGCGAAGGCCCCGTTCCCGCTGTGGTTCTACCTGCTCCCTGCCAGCCAACATCGCCTCACCTGATCCTCGCTCCCCACCCGGGTCGCGAACGCGCCCGGGTGACCCCGTCGGGACCGCGAATCGGTAGCGTCGCCGGGTGACCTTGAGCGAGGACCACGACGCGCTGCTCGAGCGCGGGCGGCGACTCCAGATCGCCACGATCGTCTGGAACCTCGTGGAGGTCTTCGTCACGATCGGCCTGGGGATCGCGGCCGGCTCGCTCGCGCTCATCGCGTTCGGGCTCGACTCGATCGTGGAGGTGTTCGCGTCGGCCGTGGCCATCTGGTACATCGCCGACCACCACGCGGACCGGCGGTCGCTCCGCGCGCTCCGCCTGGTCGCGGTCGCGTTCGTCGTCCTCGCCCTGTACCTCTTCGTGTCGAGCGCACTGGCAATCGTGAATCACGAGGTCGCCGGCTCGTCGCCGTGGGGCATCGCCTACCTCGTGGTCACTGCCGGGGTGATGTTCGGTCTGGCTCGGCTGAAGGCCGTCACCGCGCGCGCGGCGAACAGCGCACCGCTGCGCGCCGAGGCCTCGATGACGTTCCTCGACGGCTGTCTCGCGACCGGCATCCTCACCGCGTTGGTCCTCAACGCCGCGTTCGGTGTGTGGTGGGCCGACCCCGCGGCCGCCGCACTGGTCGGCCTCGCGTGCCTCCGCGAGGCCCGCGAGTCCTGGGAGGCCTCGTACGAGGGCTGAACCCGCTGCTACACCAGTTCGGGGTCGGTGTGGACGGCGACCAGGGCGGGGCCGTCGTGGGCGAAGGCCCGGGTCAGCGCCTCGTCGAGCTCCCCGCGCGCGGCCACGCGGAGGCCGAGACCGCCGCAGAGCTCTGCGTAGGCGGCGAAGTCCGGGTTCAGCAGGTCGGTGTGCCAAACGTCGTACTCCGCGGCGCGCTGCTCCTTGGTGATCTTGCCGAGCGACGCGTTGTCGAGCAGCACGTGCGTGATCGGCATGCCGTACTTCACCGCGGTCGTGAAGTCCGCGAGGTACTGGCCGAAGCCGCCGTCACCCGTGACCGCGACGACCTTGCGCGACCCGCCGACCGCGGCCCACGCGCCCATCGCCGCCGGGAACCCGAACCCGATGGACCCGAGGTAGCCGGACATCAGGATCGACTGGTGCGCGCACTCGAAGTACCGCCCGAAGGAGTATGCGTGGTTGCCGACGTCGACGGCCATGACCGCGTCGTCGGGCACCGCGCGGTTGAGCGCGTCGAACACCGCGGCGGACGACACGCCGAGCCCACGGTCGTCAGCGAGCCGCCGCGCCTTCTCGGCGCGCCAGATCTCCCAGCGCGCCGCGACGTCGTGACGCTGGTCGACCCGGGCACCGCCTCGGGCGAGGCGATCGACGAGGAGGCGCGCAGTGACCCCGGCGTGACCCTGCACCGGAACGGTGACGGGGTGGAAGCGGCCGAGCGCCATCGGATCGAAGTCGACCTGCACGATCGGCTTGTACGGCGCGATGCCGGTGTGGTTCGAGAACGACGCGCCGAGCACGATCAGCAGGTCCGACTCGTTCATCAGCCAGCTCGCGACGGGCGTGCCGCTGCGCCCGAGCACCCCCGCGCCGAGCGGATGATGGTCCGACACCAGGCCCTTGGCCTTGAACGTGGTGAGCACCGGCGAGTGCAGTGCCATCGCGAGCTCGAGCACGGCGTCCATCTCGAAGCGCACACCGTGGCCGACGACGACCACGGGCCGGCGCGCGCCCTCGATGAGCTCGAGCGCGGCGTCGAGCGCGTCGACGGGTGGCGTGATGCGGTCGTCGCCGACGCGGCCGACGGGTGACGACGCCTTCGGACCGTCCCCGACGACGCGCACCTGCACCTCGACGGGGAGCACGAGGTGGGCGACGTCGCGTTCGACCACCGCGTGCTTGAGCGCGAGCGTCATGAGCTCGGCGTGATCCGAATCGGGCAGCACCGTCTTGGAGTAGCGCGCCACGGCCGCGAACGCGGCGTTGAGGTCGACGTCCTGGAACGCACCGCGCCCGAGGACCTTCGAAGGCACCTGACCCGAGATCGCCAGCACCGGAGCACGGTCGGCCTTCGCGTCGTAGAGCCCGGTCAGCAGGTTGGTCGAGCCCGGCCCCGCGATCGCGAAGCAGGCCGCGGGCCGACCGGTGAGCT
Organism: uncultured Bifidobacteriaceae bacterium; assembly: GCA_964639075.1. Taxonomy (GTDB): domain Bacteria; phylum Actinomycetota; class Acidimicrobiia; order IMCC26256; family JAENVU01; genus JAENVU01. The sequence continues at coordinate 9,704 of CAZXCB010000018.1, forward strand.
TGCCGTACGCCGACGCCGCGAACGCGGCCGCGCCCTCGTGGCGGATGCCCACGAACGTGAGGTCGCCTGCCTCCTCGGCGCGGCGCATCGCGTCGGCGAAGCCGAGGTTGGAGTGGCCGACCATCCCGAACACGTGGGTGACGCCCCAGGCGACCATCGTCTCCACCATGACGTCGGACACCGTGCGTTCGTGGGGTCGCTCGGCGGGGATCGCCACGTAGACGCCGTCGGCGCGGACCTCGACGGGGAAGCAGGCGGGCGCGTCCGCGAACCCGGCCGGAGGCCTGCCCGTGAGCGGGTCGTAGTCGTAGCCGTGCCACGGGCAGCGCAGCAGGCCCTTCTCGATCGAGCCCTCGCCGAGTGGGCCGCCCTGGTGCGGGCAGCGGTTGTCGAGCGCGCCGTACGCGTCGCCGACCCGGGTGAGCGCGAGGGAGTGGCGTCCCGCGAGGACGGTGCGCACCCGACCGTCCGCCAGGTCGTCCCGATCCGCGACCCTGTGCCACTCGACGTCCGGGTCGGAGTCCTGCGTCATGTGGATCACCCCCGAGCCGGAGCGAGGAACGAGCGGAGGCGAGCAGTCGCGGAGCGAGCGCGCGCCGGGACAAGAGGACGGAGGGCGAGCGGAGCGACCATCCAGGCGCCATCACCCCGCCGTACGCGATCCCGGTGAGGTGCGCGAGATCGCGGTCGAAGGTCGTGAGGTCGTCCTGAGAGAGGTCGTGGAGGTGCGAGTGCCCGCACGCGCGTGCGAGCACCTGCATCAGCTCGACGCTCGCGCGCAGGAAGCGGTCGAGTCGATGCGCGGCCTCGTCGACGGGGAGCCGGGCGCGCAGGTGCGGCTGCTGGGTCGCGATGCCGACCGGGCAGTTGTTGGTGTTGCACGCGCGCATGCCGAGGCAGCCGATCGCCTGGATCGCCGAGTTCGCGACCGCGACCGCATCGGCGCCGAGCGCCAGCGCCTTCGCGAAGTCGGGCGCGTGACGCAGCCCACCGGTGATCACGAGGGTCACGTCGCGCCGCCCGCGGCGGTCGAGGTGCGCGCGGGCCCGAGCGAGCGCGGGGATCGTCGGGACCGAGATGTGGTCGCGGAACAGCAGCGGCGCCGCTCCGGTCCCGCCGCCCCGGCCGTCGAGGATCACGTAGTCGACCCCGACCGCGAGCGCCGCGTCGAGGTCCTCCTCGATGTGCTGCGCCGAGAGCTTGAAGCCGACCGGGATGCCCCCGGACTGCTCGCGCACCTCGCTGGCGAAGCGGCGGTAGTCGTCGACCGAGTCCCAGTCCGGGAAGCGTGGTGGCGAGATCGCCGCCGTGCCTTCGGGGAGACCCCGGACCTCGGCGATCTTGCCGACCACCTTGTTGCCGGGCAGGTGCCCGCCGGTGCCCGTCTTCGCGCCCTGGCCGCCCTTGAAGTGGAACGCCTGCACCTTCTTCAGGTGGTCGAAGCTCCATCCGAACCGTGCCGAGGCGAGCTCGTAGAAGTAGCGGCTGTTCTCGGCCTGCTCCTCCGGCAGCATCCCGCCCTCGCCCGAGCAGATGCCGGTGCCGGCGAGCTCGGCGCCGCGCGCGAGCGCGGTCTTCGCCTCCTGCGAGAGCGCACCGAAGCTCATGTCGGACACGAACAACGGGATGTCGAGCCACAGCGGCTTCTCGGCGTTCGGCCCGATGCACACATCGGTGCCGACGGCCTCGTCGTCGAGCTTGGGCAGCCGCGCGAGCTGCGCGGTGACGAACTGGATGTCGTCCCAGCGGGGGAGCGAGTCGCGGGGTACGCCCATCGCGCCGAGCGGGCCGTGGTGACCGGTCTTGCTCAGCCCGTTCGCCGCGAGCTCGTGGATGTACATCACGAACGGCTCCTCCGGAACCATGTGCGGGTCCTGGTAGTAGCCCTGGTACACGTCGCGGTCGAAGGGCTGCGGATGGCGCATCGCGAACAGCAGCACCTCGGTGCGGTCGACCATGAGGTCGTCGCCCTCCACCACGCTCGTGAACTTCGCGAGCGCCTCGGCGTTGTTGTACGCGCTCACACCGGACTCGATGCGGTAGTCCCAGCCGTGGACGCCGCAGATGATGTCCTCGCCGTGCACGTGACCGTCGGAGAGGAGCGCGCCGCGATGCAGGCAGCGGCCGTACAGGACGCACGGGCTGTCGTCGCGGCGCACGATGACGAGGTCGATGCCCTCGACGGTCGCGCCGACCGGGGTGCGGTCCGGCACCTCGCTCCAGGTCGCGATCTTGACCAGGTCCATGCCTGTCCCTCCTCGATGCGTCGTCGGTTGCTCGGTGGTTCCCGTCTCGGCTCGACCGGCATCGTTGCACCGGGCAGCCCCGCGCGCACCGGGCGTACCCTCGTGCGATGGCGACGAAGGACGGACCGGTCGGTCCCTATCCGGCCGGGGTGGACACCGACGAGGCCCGGCTCGACTACGACAAGCTCCGGCGCCGCGTGCTGTGGAAGATGCCGTCCGGGCTCTACGTCGTCGGCAGCACCGACGGCGGGGAGCGGCGCAACGGCATGACCACCAACTGGGTGACCCAGCTGAGCTTCGACCCGAAGTGGATCGGCGTCGGTGTCGAGCGGACGGCGTTCACCCACGAGCTCGTCGATGCCGCCGGCGTGTTCAGCGTGTGCCTGATCAGCCGGGAGGACCGGGCGATCGTGCGGAAGTTCACGAAGCCGGTCGAGGTGGACCTCGCCGCGTCGACCCTGAACGGGCTTCCGTACGTAGGCCGGACCACGGGCGCCCCGATCCTCGCGCAGTCCGTCGCGTTCCTCGACTGCGAGGTCCGCGACCGGATGGAGATCGGTGACCACACCTTCTTCGCCGGTGAGGTGGTCGACGCGGGGTTCCTGCAGGACGAGGACACCGATGTCCTCCGCATGGAGGACACGAGGATGAACTACGGCGGCTGAGCGGGGCAGTGTGGGGCGCGGACGACTTTGTGTCAGAAGTCGGTGTCCTGACCCCGACAAGTGACACGAAGTCGGCCGCTGGCGACATTCGTGCACGCCGGGAGGATCTCGGCGGGTACTCGGATCACGAAGAGGTCTACGAGGCGGGGGACGTACTACCAGCCGCCCGGCCACCGGCCCTGCGTCGAAGCGGGAACCGAGCTGTTGCAGTTCAGCCCGACCGACAAGCTCGACGAGACCGAGCGCGCCATCGCCGAATGGATGAGCCAGCAGCAAGGCTGACGCCGTCGACGCGCGGCGCACTCGGGGTCCCGCTGCGCAGCCCGACCCTGTGGCCGCGCGTCGCCCAACCTGTCTAGCCTGCCGCTCATGACCGACGCCGTCGTCGGGCGGAGCGAGAGCCTGCCCAAGAAGTGGCTCTACGTCCTCGCCACCACCAACCCCCCGAAGGGCACGCTCGACCCGGTCTCGAAGTGGCTGTGGATCACCCGGGCCGGCGTGCTGCCGATGACGCTGGTCGCCGCGGGTCTCGGCGGGCTGCTCGCCGTCTATCGCGACGCCGGCGTCGACTGGTGGCTGTTCTCGCTCGCCGCGATCGGCATCGTGCTCGCCCACATGGCGAACAACATCATGAACGACCTCTTCGACCTCGAGGTCGGCACCGACACCGAGGACTACCCGCGCAACCTCTACTCGCCGCACCCGGTGATCTCGGGGGTCGTCACCCGGAAGCGCCTCGCGATCTACGCGCTGGTCGTCAACGTCATGTGCCTCGCGATCATGCTGTACCTCACCGCGGAGCGCGGCCCGGCGATCGTGGGCTTCGCGCTCGGCGGGTTCTTCCTGTCCGCCGCGTACACCGCGCCGCCCCTGCGGCTCAAGAAGCACGGCCTCGGCGAGCCGACCGTCGTCGTCGTGTGGGGTCCGCTCATGGTCGGCGGCGTCTACTACGCGGCCACCGGCTCGATCCCCGCCGCGGTGCTCGTCGCGAGCCTGCCCTACGCGATCCTCTGCACGACGGTGCTCATGGGCAAGCACATCGACAAGGCGCCGTGGGACGGTCCGGCCGGGACGCACACGTTGCCGGTGATCCTCGGCGACGGCCCGGCTCGCCAGGTCACGCGCGGCATGTTCGTCACCTTCTACGCGCTGGTCGCGATCCTCGCCGCAGTGCAGGTCCTGCCGGTCGCCACGCTCTTGGTGTTCGCGTCGATCCCGCTCCTGCTCCAGGTCTGGAAGGTCTACGGATCGCCCAAGCCGGCGGAGTCACCCGTGCCCAATCCGGTGTGGCCGTTGTGGTTCGCCCCGCACTCGTTCCTGCTCACCCGGCGGGCCGGGGGACTGTTGATCCTGGGGATGATCGCCGGCGCCGTCCTCGGCTGGTAGCGCCCGGAAACCCCGCCGTTCCGAACCGTACCCGGGTACGCTCGAACCACTTATGGCCCGGAGGATCCTGATCGTCTCCGCGTCCATGGGGGCGGGGCACGACGGCGCGGCACACGAGCTGCGCAGGCGACTCGAGGCCCAGGGCCACCACGTGCGCGTCGTGGACTTCCTCGACTGCTGCCCGTTCGGGATCGGCTGGTTCATCAGGGTCACCTACCTGCTCCAGCTCCGGCTCGCGCCGTGGAGCTACGAGCTGACCTATCGCCTCTGGTACACGATGCCCTCCACCTGGGGCTTCATCGTCCGGCTCGACACGTTCGTCGCCGGCAAGCGCCTCCGACGCGCCATCACCGAGACCGACGCCGACGTCGTGGTGTCCACCTACCCGCTGTCGTCGCTCGTCCTCGGCAACATGCGCAAGAAGCGCTGGCTGAAGGTGCCGGTCATCACCTTCCTCACCGACTTCGCGGTCCACCCCCTGTGGGTCCACCCGCACGTCGACGTGCACCTGGCCACGAGCGAGTTCGCGGCCGCCACCGCCCGAACCCGCGGCGGCGACGACGCCCGCGCGCCGGGTCCGCTCGTCGGCGAGCGCTTCCAACCGGTCGAGCCGGGGGACCGGGCCGCAGTGCGCGCCGAGCTCGGCCTCGCGCCCGAGGCGCGGGCGGTGCTCGTCGTCGCCGGCTCCTGGGGTGTCGGAGATGTCCCGGGCACGGTCGACGCGATCCTCGAGGCGGGTGACTTCCAACCGGTCGTCGTCTGTGGTCGGGACGAGAAGCTCGCGGCCGAGCTCACGTCGCGCGGACGCGCGACGGTCCTCGGCTGGCGCGACGACATGCCGCGGCTCATGGCCGCGTGCGACGTGATGGTCGAGAACGCCGGCGGCCTGACGGCCAACGAGGCCTTCGCGTGCGGGCTTCCGGTCGTCACGTTCCTGCCCATCGCCGGGCACGGCAAGGACAACGCGGAGGGCATGTCGCAGCTGGGTGTGACCCGCTACGCGCGCGACACGGACGAGCTGGCGAGCGCGCTCTCGGAGCTGACCGTCCCGAATCTCGCGCGCCAGGAGCAGGTGGCCCGCGCCCATGCGTTGTTCGTCGGCGACGCCGCGGACGACGTCCTCGCGACGGCCGCGCTGCGCACGGCGAGCGGCGTCGAGGCGCCGATCCGGATGCCCAAGGCACCGCACCGGGTCCGCGTCGCGGCGGTGTCCGTGCTCGCGCTGTACGGGCTCCTCACTCTCGGTGCGCAGGGGGTCGCGGCGCTCGGGGTCGGTGTCGCCACGGCGCCCAAGCATGCCCACGACCGCGTGTACCTCGGTGTGCGCCTCACCGCCGAGGAGCTCGCCAGCCCCGCGATCCGCTCCCACCTGGACCGGATGAACGCGACTGCGATCGTCGACGGCATCACCGTGCTGGACGCCGGCGCCCGGCCCATGCGCGCGCTCGCGGCGCGGGTCGACGTCGGCAACGGTGGCTGGGGAACGAGCCGACCGTTCCGACCGTTGCGGGCCGAGACCGACGTCGTCACGACGACCGACCTCATCACCAAGGCTGCCGACGTGAAGGTGCGCGAGTTCGTCCCGGAGCGACGCTTCGACGCATTCGACCAGCTCTTCGCCCGCAGGCGCGGGCAGCGGCTCGTCCGCCCCGACCACGTCGTGCGACCCGAGGCGCTGCCCGAGGACCTTCGTGACCACCACGTCTACGTGCTCGACGGGCGGGGCCGCACCGTCGGCCAGGTCGCAGAGGCGCTCGTCGCGCTCGAGCGGGCGCTCCTCGCGTCCGGCTACTCCTCGGGCCCGCTGTCGGAGCTGCGGTGAGCTGGCGGCCGGTCGCGGTCGCCGGCGCGGGGATCGGTCTCGTGGGGGCGGCCGCGCTCGCGGTGAACTCGGCGCCGTCGCTCGTCGCCCTGTCGCGACTCGGCCGGCACGTGTCGCCCGGTCTCGCCGGGGTCGGTGATCCCGGCCACGTCGCGCTCACGTTCGACGACGGCCCGGATCCGTCCTCCACCCCGGCGTTCCTCGACGCGCTCGACCGCATCGGCTGGCACGCCACGTTCTTCATGCTCGGCGACATGGCCCGGCGCGCACCCGGTCTGGCCGCGGAGGTCGCGGCCGCCGGCCACGAGGTGGCGGTGCACGGCGATCGCCACCGTTCGCAGCTCCGGCTCTCGCCGAGGGTCGTCGCCGAGGACATCGCCCGCGCGCGCGACGCGGTCGCGGCTGCCGCGGGCGTGGAGCCCGTGTGGTTCCGCCCGCCGTACGGGACGTTGTCGTTGAGCGGCGTCCTCGGTTCCCGCCGGGTCGGCCTGCGCACCGTGCTGTGGACGGCGTGGGGACGCGACTGGCGGGCCGAGGCGACTGCGGAATCGGTCGTGACCGACGTGCTCGACGGTCACCTCGACGGCGGCACGGTCCTGCTCCACGATTCCGATTGCACCTCGGCGCCGGCGTGCTGGCACGCGACGCTGGCCGCGCTCCCGCCGCTCGCGGACGCGCTCGCCGATCGGGCACTGCGGGTCGGACCAGTCGGTGAGCACGGGATCGCGGTGCCGGAACGAACCGCCGCCTAGGGATGGCATACGTCTTCGCGCTCGGCGCGGGCCTGTGTTACGCGATCGCGTCGGTGTTCCAGCACCAGGTGGCCGCGGCCGCGCCGGCGAACATGTCGTTGCGACCGCGCCTGCTGCTCGAGGTGGTGAAGCACCCCGTCTGGCTCGCCGGCATCGGTCTCGACGTCGGCGCCTACTTCCTGGAAGCGCTGGCTCTCGCCAACGGCTCGATCGTGCTCGTGCAGACCTTGCTCGTGAGCGGATTGCTGTTCGCGCTGCCGCTGTCCGCGATCGGGCGCAAGACCAAGCCCGGCCGGTCCGACTGGTTCGCCGCCGCGGCGGTCGCGATCGGCATCGCCGTGTTCCTCGGCGTCGGCGATCCCGGCGACGGCCACTACCGCGCGACGACCCTCGACTGGGTCCTCACGTTCTCGATCTGCGGCGTCATCGTCGTGGCGATGGTGCTGGCGACCCGGAAGGTACCGCCGCACTACCGGGCGCTCGGGCTCGCCGTCGCCACCGGAGCCTGTTACGCGTGCACCGCCGCGCTGACCAAGCAGGTCGTGACGATCATCGACTACCACGGCGTCGACGGCCTGTTCACGCGGTGGCCGGTGTACGCGCTCGGGTTCTTCTCGATCCTCGGCCTGCTGTTGAACCAGAGCGCGTTCAACGCGGGGCATCTCGCCGCGTCACTGCCCGCGCTCGCGGTCACCAACCCGGTGCTGTCGTCCATCCTCGGGGTGACCTTGTTCGACGAGACGCTCGGCGCTCAGGGTCCGGTGCAGTACCTCATCGTTTCGCTCGCCGTCGTGGTGATGATCGGCGGCGTGATCCGGCTCGCGCGTTCGCCGTTCGTCACCGGCGAGGATGAGCACCGCCACCCCGCGATCACGCCGGCGTCGCCTTGATCCCGCTCTCCCGCCTACGGCGCAGGCCGCTCGGGCCCCGCTCGCATGCACCAGACGATGGTCGGCGCTGGCTCGCTTCGGAGCCGCTCGTCACGTCTGGAGCGGCTGGACGCGCGCGGCGATCGGCTCGAGCTCCGCGCGCCAGTCGGCCGGGTCGTGGATCGGGACGAGCACGAGCTTGGAGATCCCGACCGCCACGTACTCGCCGATGCGCCGCTCGAGCGCGTCGAGCGAGTCGGGGACGAGGTCCGCAGGGTCGACCTCACCGGACCGTGACGCCAGCAGCGCCCGCACGGGCTCCGGCAGCTCGCCGGGCGCGTAGATGATCATCGCGCCGAAGTGCTCCGGGTCGATCGTCCGGCCGCGCTCCGCGGCGACGGTCTCGATCCGGGCCCGGCCCGCCGCGCACTCGGCCGGCATCGAGAAGGAGGCGAGCCAGCCGTCGGCGAGCCGCCCGACCCGCGCGAGCTCCCTCGGCCCACGGCCGCCGAGCCAGATGTCGGGCGGTCGTTGGACGGGATGCGGGCGCACGCGCAGCGCCTCGTAGTGGAAGCGCTCGCCGTCGTGGTCGACGGCGTCCTCGGTCCAGAACCGTCGGAGCAGCGGCAACGCCTCCTCGAACCACGCGGCGCGCTCGCCGCGCGCGACGCCGAACGCCTGCTGCTCGGCGGGGTGCGCGATCCCGAGGCCGAACGCGGGGAGGAACCGACCGTCGCTGAGCACGTCGAGGCTCGCCAACTCCTTCGCGAGGAGCGCCGGGCTGCGCCCGGGGAGCACCTGGACGCTCGTGCCGAGCTTGAGCTTCGTCGTGCGACCGGCGGCGACCGCGAGCCCGACGATCGGGTCCGGCGCGTCGGCGGTGATCCGCTCGGAGAGCCACAGGGAGTCGAAGCCGAGGCCTTCGAGCGCGTCGACCATCGCGGCGAAGCCCGCGGACGTGAACCCGCGTTGTGTCCCGAACCCGTATCCGACCCTGACCTTCGAACCCCGAGCCGCCGCGGCTCGGCTATCGCACGCGGGTCCGGGGCTCAGCTTCACGGATGGCAGGCTAGGTGACCGTGGACGACGCCACTTCGCCGCTGACCGGACTGCGCGTGCTCGAGCTCGGCTCGTTCATCGCCGGTCCGTTCGCGGGGCAACTGCTCGGCGACCTCGGTGCCGAGGTCGTGAAGATCGAGCCGCCCGGCAGCGGCGACCCGATGCGCCGGTGGGGCGTGACGGTCGACGGTCGCAGCCTCTGGTGGCCGGTCATCGCCCGCAACAAGCGCTCGGTCGCGGTCGACCTGCGCACCGACCGCGGTCGGGAGATCGTGGGTGACCTCGCGACGCACTGCGACGTCGTCGTCGAGAACTTCAAGCCCGGGACGCTGGCGAGGTGGGGCCTCGACTACGGCTCCCTCGCCGTCGCGAACCCGGGGCTCGTGCTCGTGCACGTGTCGGGGTTCGGGCAGGACGGGCCGCGCGCGCACGAACCGGGCTTCGGCGCCATCGGCGAGGCCATGGGTGGGATCCGGCACACGACCGGTGACGCCGACCGGCCACCGGCGCGCGCCGGGGTCTCCCTCGGCGACGCACTCGCCGCGCTCTTCGCGGTGATCGGCACCCTCGCCGCGGTCACCGAACGGCACCGATCAGGTCGGGGTCAGGAGGTCGACGTCGCGATCTACGAGGCCGTGATGGCGCTCATGGAGTCGACGGTGGCCGACTACGAGCTCGGTGGTGTCGTCCGCGGGCGCAGCGGCGGGGTGCTGCCCGGGGTGGCGCCCTCGAACGCCTATCCGACCGCCGACGGTCACGACGTGGTCATCGCCGCGAACGCCGACGCGGTGTTCGCGCGCCTCGTGGTCGCGATGGACCGGCCCGACCTCGGCGGTCCGTACGCGACGCACGCCGCGCGCGCCGAGGGTCAGCGGGCGCTCGACCTCGAGGTCGCCGCGTGGACGGCGACCCTGCCGGCCGACCGGGTGCTCGCGATCCTCGAGGAGCACTCGATCCCGGCGGGGCTCATCAACACCGCGCCCGACCTCGCGGTCGACGACCACGTCGCGGCGCGCGACATGATCCTGCGGCTCGCGGCGGGGTTCGACCAGCTGCTGCCGATGAACGGCATCGTCCCGAAGCTGTCGCGGACACCCGGCGCGGTGCGGGCCGTGGGACCAGAGCTCGGCGCGGACACCGACGCGGTGCTGGCGGAGCTCCTCGGCGCCGACGCGGCGACGATCGCGGGCTGGCGCTCCGAAGGAGTGGTCGCCTGAACGGTGGTCCTCAGACCTGGACGTCCTCGGGCGTGTAGAGGATGCCTTCCGGAGCGTCGTGCATCGGCGGGTTCGGATGGGTCAGCAGCTCGCTCGCCTCGGCACGGTCGGCGTCGGTGACCGCGGCGGTGGTCTGGCACCACTCGACCATGATCCCGTTCGGATCGGTCGTGTAGATCGACGTGCACCAGCCGTGGTCGATCTCGTAGACGAAGTTCCCGTGCGCGAGCCAGCGGTCGCGCGCCGCGTCGAGCGCGGCGCGGTCCGGTGCTCCGAACGCGAGGTGGTTGGTCCACTCGGGAAGCCCGAGGCCCTTGGAGATCGACGGCTCGAAGTCGCCGATCGTCGGGTCGTCGTGGATGTCCCAGAACGCGATCATCTCGCCGTTGCCGGTGTCGTAGAACGCGTGACGGGCCCAGCCCTTCTCGGGCGTGGGCGCGACGTTCACCCGCTGCAGCGTGAAGCCCATGGCATCGGTGTAGAACGCGTGGGTGGCGTCGAGGTCACGGGTGGCGATGGCGACGTGGTGGAAGGCCATCCCCGGATTCTCCCGGACCCGGAGCGATCCGGCAAGCGCCGAGCGGCTCGGGTGTGGCCGAGCCGCTTCGCCCGCGTTTCGGAGCCGGAGTCGTGGGTCCCGGCGGTGCGCGTCGTTCACGGAACGTCGGGGCGGCTCGGGATGTGACGGTACGGTCGCGGACGTGACCGAGCTGCCACCGCTCGACGAGCGCACCGTCGATCCGGACCCGTTCCGGCAGTTCGCCCGCTGGTACGCCGCCGCGGTCGAGGCGTCGGGGGACCGGGCCGCGGCGATGACGGTGGCGACGGCCACGCGCTCCGGCCGGCCGTCGGCGCGCGTCGTGCTGTTGCGGGGGGCCGACGAGACCGGGTTCGTCTTCTACACGAACTACGAGAGCGACAAGGCCGAGGAGCTGGCGACGAACGACCACGTCGCCGCGGTCCTCCACTGGCCGGAGCTCGGTGCCCAGGTCCGGATCGAGGGTGTGGCGGACCGGGTGCCGGCCGCCGAGTCCGACGCCTACTTCGCGCAGCGGCCCCGCGGGCACCAGCTCGGCGCGTGGGCGTCGGAGCAGAGCCGCCCGGTCGCGGATCGGGAGACGCTCGAGGCCGCGTTCGCCGCGGTCGAGGACCGGTTCCCGGTCGACGTCCCGCGCCCGGCGCACTGGGGCGGGTACCGGATCGTGCCCGAGCGCATCGAGCTGTGGCGCAACCGCGAGGACCGGGTGCACGACCGCGTGCGGTACACGCGCAGCGGGGACGGCTGGCGGATCGAGCGGCTCAGCCCGTGACGAGCGGCTCGTCGATCGAGCGGTGCTCCCACCGGTGGCGCTCGTAGACCGCGACCATCACGATCACCTCGCCCATGACGAGCAGCCAGATGAGCAGGGCGAACGTCGCGCCGATCGCGCCGTAGATCGACGACGAGCGCCGGACCAGCGCGGGCACCACCGTCGCGCCGACGCTGCGCAGGATCTCCAGTGCGACGCCGCCGTAGACCGCGGGCCGCACCATCGCCCGCCACGGCAGGTGCCGGCGCGGGAGCAGCAGCGCGGTCCAGAAGAGGAACAGGCTGCTCGCGAGCACGCCGCCGACCATGCCGAGCTCGACGAGCACGTCGGCGCGGTGGAGCAGCACGCTGAGCCCGACCGTGGCCGCGAGGAACGCGAGCCCGCCGACGAGCCACACGGTCCCGAGCGCCCGGCTGCGCAGCGCGCCTCCGTCGATCGACCACGCGGTGTCCCACGCGGCGCTCATCGCGGCACCGAGACCGGCTCCGGTCCAGATCAGCCCGACGATTCCGATCAGCGACGACGTGACCTGTTGTGACTCCGCCGACTGCACGCTCGTCGCCAGCGTGTGGCCGACGTCGGAGCCCAGGCCGAGCGCTTCGGCGAGATCCTTGCCGAACCGGCTCGGGTCACCGCCCGCCACGCCGATCGCGGCGATCGCGAGCAGCGCGATCGGGAACAGCGCGAGGAAGGCGCGCATCGAGATCGCGGCGGCGAGGTTCGAGCCCCGGATCCGTGACCAGCGCTCCTGCAACGTGAGCCCGAGGTCGACCGTGGCCCGCACCCGTTGACGGAGCGGCACGTCACCTATCGTGACACGGTGCCGCGCCGAGCCCACCCATGACCGCGCTCGCCACCGGTCTCCTCGCCGCCGCGATGGTCGCCGCGGTCGGCAACTGGGTCGCCGTCGTCCGCAAGGCCCCGCTCGGCATCTACGTGTGCAAGCCGCTGACGCTGGCGCTCATGACCGCGTCGGCCGTCGTGCTCGATCCGACGTCGGACGCGGTCCGGGCGTGGTTCGTCGTCGCGCTGGTGCTGTCGCTGTTCGGTGACGTCTTCCTCATGTTGCCGCGCGACGCGTTCGTCGCCGGGCTCGGCTCGTTCCTGCTCGCCCACGTCGCCTACGTCGTGGGCTTCAACCTCGAGAGCGAAGGGAACTGGCTGCTCGCGATCCCCGCGGTGGTCATCGTCGCGATCCTCGGGGTGCGGCTCGTCCGCGGCATTCGCGCCAGTGGGCATCCCGGGCTCGTCGGACCGGTCGTCGCCTACGTGTTGACGATCCTCGTGATGGTGTGCAGCGCGCTCGCCAGCGGCAACGCCCTCGGCGCGATCGGCGCGGTGCTGTTCATGGTGTCGGACTCGCTCATCGGCGAGCAACGCTTCGTCCGGCCACGTGCGTGGCAGCCGCTCGCGATCATGGTCACGTACCACCTCGCACAGGCGCTGCTGGTGGTGTCCCTCACGGTCTGAGCGATCGGGCGGTACGGTGCCGCGATGCGACGCTCCATCGACGACGCCGTGGACGATCATCCGGCCGACGAGGAGCGCCCGCCCGTCTCGTGGATGGTGGGGCTCAGCGATGACCCGGACGCTTCCGACGACGGCGAGCCGCGCGTGAGCCTGACGCTCGAGGAGCAGGGTGGTGCGGGGTACGGGCTCGTCGCCCACCTGGCCCCGGCGACGGCCCGACGGATGCGCGCCGCCATCGCGGCCGCACTGCGCGAGGTGGGCGAGGACCCCGGCGCCTGACGGCCGGGTCGGTCAGAGGAGCAGGGGTGCCTTCCCCGACGGGACCGCGTCGCCGAGGCGCTCGCGGTGCTCGACGATCTGGGCGACGGTGATCAGGGCGATGCGGTGCTCCTGGGCGAACAGCTCGAGGAACGGGAGCCGTGCGGGCGAGCCGTCGTCGTGGAGCACCTCGCAGATCACCGCGACCGGCGGGAGGCCGGCGAGACGCGCGAGGTCGACCGCCGCCTCGGTGTGGCCACGCCGCTCCAGCACGCCCCCCTCGCGGGCGCGCAGCGGGAACACGTGGCCGGGACGGATGAACTCCTCGGCGCCCGCGTCGACGTCGAGGAACTTGCGGACGGTGTGCGCGCGGTCGCCCGCGCCGATGCCGCTCCCCGCGTCGACGTGGTCGATCGAGATCGAGAACGCGGTGTCGGCGCCCGCCCGACCCGGCGGCACCATCGGCGGGATGTCGAGCCGGTCGAGGTAGTCCGGTGCCGTCGGCATGCACACGAGCCCGCGCGCCCAGCGCAGCATGAAGTTGATCGCCTCGGGGCTGACCCACTCGGCGGCCATGGTGAGGTCACCCTCGTTCTCGCGGTCCTCGTCGTCGGCGACGAGGACCATCTCCCCGCGGCGGATACGGCGCACGGCGTCGTCGATGCTCGCGAAGTTCATGATCGGATCTCCTCGGGTTCGGGAAGGGTCGTGGCGCGGGGCAGGGTGACGACCATGCGGCACCCGTGCGGCTCGCGCGGCTCGGGGTGGATCTCGCCGCCGTGGAGGTCGACGATCCAGCGTGCGATGGCGAGGCCGAGCCCGGCGCCGGCGGCGGAGGCGGCGCGGGCGGAGTCCGCGCGGTAGAAGCGCTCGAACACGCGAGCCGCATCGTCGGCGGCGATGCCGGGGCCCTCGTCGAGGACCTCGATGGTCACGCCGGCGTCGCTGCGGCGCGCCCGCACCTGCACGGACGCGCCGCGGGGCGAGTGCCGCACCGCGTTCTCGAGCAGGTTCGCGACGACCTGGTGGACGCGCTCGGGGTCACCGTCGGCCGCGAGGTCGTGGTCCTCGACCACCATCTCGATGTCGACGTCGGGCGCGCTCAGCTCCTGCTCCCGGACTGCGTGCGCGAGCACGGGCTCGACGGCGAACGCGTGCCGGTCGAGGGGGACGGTGCCGGCTTCGAGGCGTGACAGGTCGAGGAGCTGGGCGACGAGCCGGCCGAGCCGCTCCACCTGGGTGAGCATCGTGTGCAGCGTGCGGGGATCGGCCTCGGCCACGCCGTCGACGAGGTTCTCGAGCGTGGCCTGGAGCGCGGTGAGCGGGGTGCGGAGCTCGTGGCTCATGTTCGCGACGAGGTCGCGGCGCACGCAGTCGGTC
>CAZXCB010000019.1:0-23353 GCA_964639075.1 uncultured Bifidobacteriaceae bacterium
GATCAGGCAGAGTGGCCCCATGACCAACTCGAGCGCAACCTCATCCGCCCGATCCGCAACGCCGCTGGACGACGACGATCCCCGGATCCTCTTCGCCGGCGCCGTCGCGCAGGCCGCCGATCTCATCGCCGGGGTCCGCCCGGACCAGCTGGCCGATCCGACGCCGTGCACCGAGATGGACGTCCGCGGTCTCCTCGCCCACCTCGTGATGGTGCTCGACCGGGTCGACGCGGCCGGGCGCGGCATCCCGTCGAGCGAGTGGTCGATGGCGAACCCGGAGCGTTCCGACGACGCGTGGGGCGCCGCCTGGCGCGACGCCGCGCACCAGCTGCAGGCCACGTGGGCCGACGATGCGGTGCTCGCACGGTCGATGACGACTCCGTGGGGCGCGACCATGTCGGGTGCCGAGCTCCTCACGCTCTACACCAACGAGGTCGTCGTCCACTCGTGGGACCTCGCGCGTGCCACCGGCCAGTCACCGGTGTGGAACGAGCGCGTCGTCGCGGCGGCCTGGCGCGGCATCACCGCTCAGCTCCCCGACGCCGACCGCGCGCCGGCGTGGGAGGCGGCGAAGGCCGTGTTGCCGGCCGACTTCCCGTGGGCCGACCCGTTCGCGAACGCCGTCGACGTCGACGAGTCGGCGCCCCTCATCGACCGGCTCGTCGCGTGGAACGGCCGCACGCCGGGATGAGTCGCTAGTCGTCGTCGAGGACGAACACGATCGCGGTCGACGACCAGGGTGCCGTACGGGCGTTGTGGGGCGCGGTCAGCGACACCGTGAAGTACTCCCAGCCCTCGCCATGATCGTCGCCGCGGATGGTGACGGGAATCGATGCCGTCGTCTCGCCGGGCGGGAGCGTCACGGTCCCTTCCGCCGCGTCGAAGTCCCGACCGGAACGAGCCGTGCCGGCTTCGGTGCGCCACCGGGCCGTGACCGTCCGGCCGCTCGGAGCCGAGAGCGTCACCGGCACCGACACCGTGTGGTCCGCGTCGGTCTCCGACGTGACCGCGTGGGACACCGCGATTCCGGGCTGGCGGTCGTCGTCGGTGATGGTCGCGACGGACAGGCCGAAGAAGCCGCCGAGGGTCGCGTTGCGAGGTTCACGGAACGAGACGACGAAACGCTCCTCGCGCGGCTCGTCGAGGCGATCACCGAGGACGGCAACCGTGGCGTACCCGACCGATTCTCCCGGTGGGATCACGACGGTCCCGTGGGTCGCCTCGTAGTCGCTTCCGGCGCGGGCTTCGAGATCGAAGGTCGTGAACGCGACTTCCACCGATTGGGTCACGGGTTCGCTCAGACGAATCGGGATCCTCATCTCGGTGGTGCCGTCGCTGCCTTCGACCTCAGTGGCGAACTCGGGCGTGAGCTGCGGCCGTACGCACCCGGGCGCACCCGGGACGCAGAGTGCGACGACGGCCGACGGTGTGTACGCGGCGAAGTCGCCCGGGCTCGAGCCACCGCTCGACCGAGCGCCGATGCCCGCCCCGACGACCAGCGTTCCGTCGAGCACGGCCGAACCCGAGGCGACCCCACTGAAGGTCTCCTGCGCGCGGATCACGTGATCGGCCACCAGCTCGCCGGTGATGGAATCGAAGAACCGCAGGTGGGGCGTGATCACGCTGCCCACCATCGCCAGGCCGGGGACACCGCTCGTCGGCCCGTAGCTCGCATCCCCGGTGAGCCCGGCCGCACCGACGTTCTGCCAGAGCACCGCACCGGTGTCGAGGTCGAGGGCATGCACCGTGGGGCGTTGTGGGTTCAGGACGTCCGAACCCGGAGCGGTCGAGAAGACGACCCGTCGGGTTCCCTCGTCGACCGACGCGGTCGCGATGACGCCGCCGATCTCGCCGCCGGGGACGACGTTGCGCTCCCAGTACGGCAGCGCCCGGGGACTCGGGCTGTCCCACCGCAGACCGGTGCGCGCGTTGACCCCGGTTCGGTCGAGGACGTAATAGGTACCGTCCTTGTTCCCGATGCCGACGACGTCCCGGGCGCGGCCGTCGACGGAGATGGTGAACAGGTTCGGCACCGCACCGAACGCCAGATCCGCGTTGTCCACCTCGCGCGGTCGCCACCGCCACGCGGGAGTGCCGTCGAGGTGGAGCGCGACGAGCGCCTCGTCATAGGCGGGCATCGGTGGCGGCGGGACGTTGGTTGCCGGATTGGCGTCGGTGTCGCAGTTGCTCGTGCCGAAGAAGAGCAACCCGCGTTCCCGGTCCAGGGCGGCGGAGGACCAGATGTTCCCGCAACCGTTGCGGTTGCGGGGATGGTCGCACCCGGAGCGGCTCGAGAAGAAGGCGGTCGGAAGCCCGAGCTCGCTTTCCGAGTGGTAGCCGTCGAACCGGCGGATCTCGTCGCCCGCTCCGGTCTCGGTCGGAGGGTCGGGTCGACAGACCCCGCCGCTCTCGGGATCGAAGTACCAGCGCAGGACGCCGGTCGCGGCATCGAGCGCGTAGAAGCCGCCCTTGCCGGTGGCGACGTCGTTCACGTCCATCCCGAAGTAGACGAGGCCGTCCGCGACGATCGGCGTGGACTCGACCTGGTTGCGTTCACCGGCGAATCCGCAGAGACCGGGCGGTTCCCCGGTCCCGGCGTCGCGACAACCGGTGCCCGCGGCGAAGCGCCACCGCTGCGCGCCGGTCGCCGCGTCGAGCGCATAGACGTATTCGCCGGCGCCGAAGATCACGAGGCGGTCACCGTCGACGTCGGCCACGGTCGGGGACCCCGCGCCGGGGAAGGAGGCCCCCGGCTGGTCCTCCCACTCGAACTGCCAGATCGGCTGGCCCGTTGCCCAATCCAGGGCCGAGAGGTTGCGATCCCACGAAGAGACGAACACCACTCGCCGCGGACCGTCGGGGAACGCCACGGTCGCCACCGATGGTGACGACGTCACCACCGCGTCGGTCTCGAACCGCCACCGTTCGATCAGGTCGGGTGCGGTGTCGCGTGTCAGCAGTTCCTCGTTCGGGTTGAAGAACCGGCGCCGATCCCCACCGGCCAGCGTCGGCCATTCGAGTGCCGGTTCCGATCCCGTCTCCAGGTCGCCGCTGACGACCGCGACACCGTCGGGAAACGCCAAACCCTGCCGGACGATCTCGGGTGGACGCGGATTCCCGTCGGCGTCGAACCGGATCCGCCACACCTTGCCGTTGCGCCCGGGGCCGACGTCGGGCAGCGATCCGACCAGGTCGAGATCTGCGTAGTAGATGGTCCCGTCGGGTCCGACCGTGATGTCCTGCGGGTTGCCGGTCGGAATCGGTGGAACCGACGCGTCCGGGGCGAGGATGAGACGCACGACGTTGCCGTCGAGGTCGTACTCGGCGATCCGCCCGGTGAGCACGCTCGACGCGTAGATGTTCCCGTTCGGCGCGAGTGCGACGCCCGAGAACGTGAGCAGTCCGTCCGACGCGACCGCGAACGTCTCTCGTTGCACGGTCGTCGCGACCGGCGCTCCGGTCGTGTCCACCCCGCCACAGCCACCCGCCGCGTCGGGGCCGGTCGGGAACGGGGGTGAGAACCGGTCGATGCGCAATCCCGAGGACTGCGCGACGTACACGCGTCCCTCCGCGTCGACCGCCACGCCACCGGCGGTGCCGAGATCGGTTGCCAACTTGCAGAAGTTCGTCGAACGGTCGTCCGTCGCGGGGTACGCGCCCGGCGGCCCGGGGAAGGTGTCCAAGGGCGCGAACCACTGGATCAGTTGCCCGTTCGAGGTCCCGAAGCCCTGGAAGCCGACCTCGGAGGTGAAGAGCGTTCCGTCGGGTGCAACCGCGCACCCGTGCGGTTCGGCACCCGCGACGAAGTAGCTCGCGGTGAGCTTGCCGATCTGGTGCCCGGTCGCGTCGAACACCCCCCATCCGGGTGGAGGGTGCGGCTGGCCGGAGTCCTCGCCGGCCACGAAGGCGCCATCGGTGCCCGGGAGCTGACAGATCTGCCCGTTGATGTCCCGACCGTCGGGAGTGGCGCCGGCCTCGTGCACGAGCACGTCTTCCAGCTGATGATCGGCACCGATCGTGTCGATGTCGATGCGCCGGAGTCGATTGCCCTCGTTCACCAGCAGCAGGGTTCCGCTGTCGGTCGGCGTGGCGGCGGGATCACCGGCTGCCCCGCCGGCGATCGCCTCGGGAGTCGCGACGAGCGCGGCACACACCAAAGCCAGAATCGCGACCAACCGCCCCCAACGGTGCCCCATGCCGGGACGCTACCCGTGGCCCTCGGCGTGGGCAAAGGTCGTTCGACCCAGGGGGCAACCACGGAGATGCTCGCGGCACCAGATCATGATCGCGGCTGCGACGCGCTCGTCGCGGGTGGACGAGCTCGATGCGTGCGCCGACCCCTGGAGACTGGTGGGGCCGGAAGGGATCGAACCTTCGACCGAGGGATTATGAGTCCCCTGCTCTGACCACTGAGCTACGGCCCCGGAGGGTTCTGATCTTGGTCGATCCGCGGTGCTGCCGCGCCGACCCCGAGGACGCCTCGCAGATGACGTCGGCGTGAAATCCCGGTGACGGCCCGGCGTCGCACCGCTCGGCGCGGTGCGCGAACGAGCGGGAATCCGAGCGTCCACGCCACGCCCGACGGGACTTCGCCGCGCTGGCCGCTGAGCCACGCCGCCGTGCAGAGCCCGTGTTTCGGGGTGAATTCCGTCGCTGCGCCGGTGCTGCGGACCACCCGCCGGGGTCGGGCGGATCCGACCGGCACGCCCGGAGCGGCGCCGCGGGTCCTGCTCGCGCCGCTCGTAGCCCGCACGGCCCGGTTGTCACCTGGCGCCGGACCTGGCACGATTTGGTCGATGAGCGCCTTCATCGATCGACCGATCATCGTGATCGGTGCTCCGCGCTCGGGCACGACGATCCTGCGGAACACGCTCGCGCTCCACGAGGACCTCTGGCACCTCCCCGGCGAGTCGCACGCAGTCATGGAGGGTCCGTGCCACCCGGCACGCTGCGGCTACGCGTCGAATCGTGTGACCGAGGTGCCGGACGCGGTCGCGGAAAGGCTCCGAGCGGACTTCTTCCGTCGGGCCATCAACCTGAGCTCGACGGTCGACGACCCGACGCGCGTGCTGTCGGCCCAGACGATCCCCGAGCGCAGCTACGCCAAGATCGCGTTGCGCCTGGCGGAACGGCGCGTCCGCAACGACCGCCCGCAGCGCATCCGCTTCCTCGAGAAGACCCCGAAGAACGCGTTGCGGGTCCCGCTGATGGCGCAGCTGTTCCCCGACGCCTTCTGGGTGCACGTCACGCGCCGGGCGGAACCGAACATCGCTTCCCTGGCGGAGGGCTGGCACGCCGTCGAGGGGGTCGGCCCGTTCTCACGCCCGCGCTTCGCGAGCTCGGCCTATCCGCTCGCCCACTCGCTCGACCTCTCCGACTACCACGACCGCTGGTGGAAGTTCGCACTTCCGCCGGAATGGGAGAAACTGCGCGGCGCGAGCGTGGCGGAGGTCGCGGCCTGGCAGTACCTCCAGTGCAACCGGATCGCGCTCGACGACCTCCGCGCCCTCGATCGACCCGTGCGCCACATCATGCACGAGGACTTCGTCGCCGACGCGGTCGCGGTGACTCGGGATCTCTTCGAGTGGGCGCAACTCGACCCGAGCCCCACCGCTGAGCGCTTCGCAGCCGCGTTGCCGCGAGTCAACACGACCGCGAAGCGGTCCGGCGCCGCCGAGCGACGAGCCCGGATCCGCGCGTTGATCGACGACGCTCCGGAGATCCACGCGCTCGAAGCAGAGCTCGGCTACGCACCGGAGGACCGGGGTGCCGACGAGCGACGCGGGACTCCGTCCACGGACGGCAAGCTGCTCTACATCGCCGGATACGGGAGGAGCGGCTCCACCGCGCTCGCCACGATCCTGAGCGGGCAACCGAGCATCGTCGCGGTCGGAGAGGCGACGTTCCTCGCCGACGACTGGGAGGACCCGGAGCGCCCCTGCAGCTGCGGCAAGCGCTACGGCGACTGCGAGTTCTGGAGCGGCCTCGAGTTCGCCCCCGGTGAGTTGGAGCACACTCGCCACGCGCTCCGCGCCGTCGATCGACACGTCCTGCGCTCCTGGCGACTCGGCCGGGACCGGGTGCCGTCGCCGACGGCAGCCGAGTACCGCCGATTCACCCAGAAGGTGAACACCTACGCTCGACTTCGCAGTGGGCGCCCGATCGTGCTCGACTCGTCGAAGTCCGCTCGCGGCGCGGCGGCGCGGGCCCTCGCCCTCGCGCGTCTCGCCGGCGAAGACGTCTATCTCGTCCACCTCGTTCGCGACGGCCTGGCATCGGTCGACTCGATGGTGAGCACCGGCAGCAACTGGGCGATCGAGGGTCATGCACGCGTCCGGCACCTCCGGGCGCCCCGGGCGGCGGTCGGGTGGGTTCGCGCCAACCTCTGCGCGCTGGGTGCGCGCGTCGCGCTCGGTCGTGACCGGTCGATCCAGCTGAGCTACGACGAGTTGCTCCACGACCCGGCCGCTGCGCTCGCACGGGTCGGCGAGCTCGTGGGCGTCGACGTGTCGAGCGTCGCGAGGGACGTCGAGCTCCACCAGCCCTTCCCCGTGGGCCATGTCGTCGGCGGGAACCGCATCCGCATGCAGGGCGCGGTCGAGTTGTGGTCCCGCGACGCGTCCCCGATCCGGCTCGGGCGCGGTGCCCGCGCCACGTTCCAGCTCATCGGCGGCTGGCTGCAGTTGGTGCTCCGCACGACCGGGTCCAGGCAGCCGGCGACCCGACGTGTCCCCCGGCCCGCGGCGGTCTCCGGCTCCCACGAGGGTGGACCGGCGGACCTTCCGCGCCTGCCGACCGCCTCCGACGGCACATCCCCGCGGCGCCGGGACGCCCCGCCACGCGGCGCGCGGCCCCGCCCCGCCACCGGCCAGGTCGTCCACCCGGTCCGCCCGCCCACGCCCTCCGTGCAGGGACCCGCACGGCGCTCCGGCTGAGGGACGGCGATCCGCCGGGCTCGCCGTCTCCGTTGACCAGGCTGGTCCGGGACGCCCCGCAGGGAGCCGTCAGTTGCGGAGCAGTGGCGCGAGCACGTCGTAGGCGGGTTTCGGCGCGTAGGCCGCGTCCCACGGAAGCGCGGCGCCGTATCCGGGGAACCACGACGGGATCCAGGAGAACGCGTCGGTGAAGCCCCAGGTGGTCAACGATGCGCACTCCGGGGTCGCCACACAGGCATCCCGCACGATCGCGTACGTCGCAGCCTGCGTGGCGAGCGACGACTGCGAGGCAGGGACCGGAACCCGGACGTCGAGCTCGGTCACGGCGACCTCCAGGCCCAATCCGACATAGCGCTGGAATTGACCAGCGAGACCGGCCTCGCTCACGGATCCGGGGATCAGGTGAGCCTGGAATCCGACTCCGTCGATCGGCACGCCACGGGCCACGAGACCGGCGGCGAGGTCGTACAGCGCGTCGGACTTCGTCCCCGGACCCTCGATGTTGTAGTCGTTCAGGTAGAGCGCGGCGCCCGGGTCCGCAGCGTGCGCGGCACGGAACGCGATGTCGAGGTAGTCAGGACCGATCCCGGTCGACCAGACGGTCGAGCGAAGCGCCCCATCATCGGTGACGGCCTCGTTGACGACGTCCCACGCGCTCACGCGACCTCGGTAGCGCCCGACGACCGTCGTGATGTGGTTGGTCAGGATCGCGATGAGCTGGTCTCGGGTGAAGGATCCGTTGGTGAGCCACGCCGGGTTCTGCGCATACCAGGCCAGCGCGTGTCCGTGCACGGTCTGACCGCGCGACTGAGCGAAGTCGACGATTGCGTCCGCGACCGCGAAGTTGAACACCCCTTGTGCGGGCTCGACGAGGTCCCACTTCAGCTCGTTCTCCGGTGTCACCACGTCGAACCGGCGACCGGCGGTGTCGGCGTACTGCGCGACATTGCCGAGCGTCGGCCACCTGACCGCGGTCCCCATGAGCGGGCGGCGCGCCGGTTCGTCGTCGATGATGGTCCCGATTCCGGTCGGATCCGCGAGCAGCATGCCCACACTCGGGTTCGAGAGGACCACCGCGAACGTCTCGTCGCCTTCGGCGATGTCATCGGGTCGGACCACGACCGACACCGTCTTGCTCACGGGCGTGAGACCACGAGCTCCGACGGCGAAGGACAGACGCTTCGTGGCGTTCACGACGACATCCGTCGGCGCGGTCGCGCTCAGCGTCCGGACCGAGTAGTCGACGCTGACCGGAGCGGGCGCCGGCGCAGACAGCGCGACCGTGAACGCGATCGTCCGATTGCCTTGATCGCCCTCGACCAGGGATCCATCCGAGACCGAGGCCCGGTACCCGGGCCCGATGGGGTCGTCGTCCCGGATGACACCGCGGCCGGCGGCCCGACCGACCTGCGCGCCCGGCGCGCCGAGCAACTCGACCGTGAACGTCTCGTCCGGCTCGTCGACGACGTCCGGGAGCACCTTCACCGCGATCTGTTTGGCGACCGGCGTCAGACCGCTCGAACCGACCTTGAACCACAGGGTCCGCACACCGATCGCGGCGAAGTCGCTTCCTGCCGTTGCAGTTCCTGCCGCAACCCGGTACTGCACTCCGACATCACTCGTCGCTGGATGATCGAGCGACACCGAGAAGGCGACGGAACGGCCCGCGCTGGTGCCCTCGCTGATCGTGGCGTCACCCACCCCGACGATCGGCGTCACGCCCGCTCCTTCGGCAGGCGTCCCGTGGTCGACCGCGCCCGTGGTGGCGACCCCAACCGCGAGAACTACGACAAGAACGGCACGGCCCGGCCACGGCATCGGGACAGGGTAATCACGGGCGGGCCGTGGCGGCGGTCGCCACGGGTCGCGACGCGGGCGGTCACATCGGGAGTCCGTCCCCCCGCTTGCGCGCGCGGATGCGTTCACCACGGACGCTCATGTAGATCACGACGCCGAAGAACGGGAAGACGAGCGCGAACACGAGCCAACCGACCTTCGCGAGCCCGCGCTGGTCGTGGCTGTGTACGAGGTCACCGATCATCGTGATCAGCAGATAGGCCCAGATCACGAACAGACTCAGCCAGAGCAGGCTCCAGAGAACCTGGGCCACGCTCCACGATTCCGCGATCATCCCTGTTTCCCCCTTGCCGGACGACGTGCCGCCCGGACGCTACGCGAAGCACGAGCCGAGCGTCAGTGACCGAGGGCGCGGACCTGGGCGTTCGCGCGTTGGAGCCGGCCGGCCAGCTGACGGGAGAGGTTGCGGTACAGGCGGGCCATGAGGTCCGGATGCTCGTCACCGAGCGCGCGGAGCTCCGGGACGCCGACGCGCGCCAGGGTGGAGGTCGCGTCGGTCACGACGTCGGCGGTCCGGACCCCGTCCTCGATGAGGGCCATCTCGCCGAACGCCCGGCCGGGACCGAACGTCGCGAGCCGCCGGGCCGCGCCTCCCGCGTGCAGGCCGAGCCGCACGCTCACCCGGCCCGCGAGCACGAAGTAGAGCGCGTCGGCCGGATCGCCCTCGCGCACCACCACCTGCCCGACCGGCACCGTCGCGACGGTCGCGACCGCTTCGACGGCGCGCAGCTCGGCGGCCGACAGGCCGTCGAGGAGATCCTGCGCGTGCAGCGTCGCGGGCACGACCACACCCCCTCCCGAGACCTGCTCGAGCAGCTGGTCCTCGCACCATTCCAGCGCGAGGTCCACGTCGGCGAAGCTCCGTGAGCTCGGCGCCTCGACCGGGACCACGCCGAGCGGCGCGGCGTTCGCGAGCACCAGCACACGTCCGGAGCGGGTGAAGGCCTCCTCGATCGAACCGAGGAACGAGCGCGCGGTGGCGTCCACGTTGGTGACCCGGCGGAGATCGAGGACCACGAATCGAGCGTCCTCGGACTCGTCACTGATCG
This sequence comes from uncultured Bifidobacteriaceae bacterium, assembly GCA_964639075.1. Taxonomy (GTDB): domain Bacteria; phylum Actinomycetota; class Acidimicrobiia; order IMCC26256; family JAENVU01; genus JAENVU01. The sequence continues at coordinate 9,842 of CAZXCB010000019.1, forward strand.
AACCGAACGCGACCTCCATCGACGAGAAGTAGAGATCACCCTGGAGCTCGTGGACGACGATCGCCCGGTCGTGATCGGCGAGCACAGCGAGCTCGGCCTCGGATCGGACGTGGTTCGACCGGGCGGCGCCGCCGCGGTAGGTGCGGCGCAGGACCGCGTTGACCGTCGAGTGCACGCGCAACACGTGGAGGGCCAGGTCCTGCGAGATCCGCTCGCACACCTTGATGCCGCGGACGCTGTTGCCCTGCGGGTCGAGGGGCGGCGAGAAGACGGCGATGCCGAGCTGGCCGGGCAGCACCCCGATGATGCCGCCCGAGACCCCGCTCTTCGCCGGGATCCCGACGCGGTACACCCACTCGCCCGAGTAGTCGTACATCCCGCAGCTCGACATCACGCTCAGCACGTCGGGGACGTACCGCTCGTCCAGCGCACGCCGGCCGGTGATCGGGTTCACACCCTGGTTGGCGAGCGTGGCGGCCATCGTCGCGATGTCCCGGCAGTTCACGAGGAGCGAGCACTGGCGGAAGTAGAGGTCGAGCGTCTCCTCGCAATCGCCTTCGAGCATGCCGAAGCCGCGCATGAGGTAGCCGATCGCCCGGTTGCGGTCGCCGGTCACGCGCTCCGACTCGAACACGCCCTGGTCGATGTCGACGTCGTGACCGACGTACGCGGCGAACGCCTCCTGGATGCGCTCGCGCCGGTCGGGGATGTCCTCGCCGACGATGAGGCCGGTCGCGACGATCGCACCCGAGTTCACCATGGGGTTGAACGGTCGGTTCGAGGCTTCGTCGACGACGATCGCATTGAACGGGTTCCCCGACGGCTCGACGCCGATGCGCGCCAGCAGGGCCTCTCGGCCGCGATCCTCGAGCGCCATCCCGAGCACGAAGGGCTTCGAGATCGACTGGATCGTGAACGCGCGGTCGGAGTCGCCGACCTCGTAGACGTGGCCGCCGGCGGTGACGAGGCAGATGCCGAACCAACCGGGGTCGGCCTTGCCGAGCTCGGGGATGTAGTCGGCGACGACTCCGGCATCGAGGCTCCGGTACTGCTCGTGGAGCTGCTCGAGGTACTCGATGATGGGACCGGGAATCGACGCGAGCGACTCTCCGGCGGCCGCCGCGTCCTGCGTCACCATCGTGTGATCCCCTTCGTCCGCCCGGGAGTTTCGTGGTGCTCGTCAGGTCAGCCGCGGCCGGGGGCGCGGTCGTGTCGATCTCGTCACCGTCGAGTCACACTCGGATGACGGCTCGATGACACACCGGGGTACCACCGCGCCGACCTATCCTGCGGGATCGGACCGAGTCCGCGACACGATCCGAGGTGCCGATCATCGAGACCGCTCGTCGCCGCCGCCTTCTCGTGCTCCTCGTAGCCGCGCCGGTCGCCGCTGCGGCGCTCGTGAGCACCGCGACCGGCGGGGCCGCGTCGCTGCCGACCGTCAGCTTCCCGACCGCGGTCCTCGGCCACGTCGAGGGCAACTCGGGGCCGAGCACCGTGACGGTGACCGCGTCGCTGAGCCAGGCGAGCGCGACCACCGTGTCGGTGCACTACGCCACCGCGTCCGGCACCGCCACCACAACCGATTCGGACTACCTCGCCGGCTCCGGCACGATCACGTTCGCGCCCGGAGCGACGAGCCAGAGCGTCGCGCTGACCGTCCTCGGCGACACCAAGCTCGAGGACTACCAGCGCTTCACGGTCAAGCTCTCCGCGCCAGTGGGCGCGACGCTCGCGCACGCGACCCGGATCGTCGAGATCCGCAACGACGAGGCGCCCAAGCTGGCGATGGCTGCCGTCACCGTCGCCGAGGGTGCACCCGCCCACCTCGTCCCCAAGCTGGCGCAGCGCTACTACCTCCCGCTCACGCTCTCCGCCCAGACCGCCGATCGCACCGCGATCGCGCCGGGCGACTACACCGCCACGACGGCGCCGGTGACCTTCGCCGCGGGCACCAAGACGGCGGCGGCCGTCGACGTCGCGACCATCGCCGACGGTGTCGCCGAGCCGAAGGAGACGTTCGCCCTCACGGTCGCGGGTGCCGGGGTGGTGGCGCCCCTCACCAAGCTCGCGACCATCGCCGCGAGCACCGGCACCGTCACCTGCAACAGCGGGCAGCCCGCGCCCGTGAGCTACGAGAAGGTGGTGGTGTTCTCGTTCGAGAACCGACGGTGGTCGACCGTCGGCGGCGTCGGCTTCGCCGGCATGCCGTACGCCCATTCACTCGCCACGGCCTGCTCGTTCTTCAGCAGCTGGACCGAGGCCAACACGAATCAGAACTCGGCGACCCAGTACGTGGCCCAGGGTCAGGGCGACACCAACAACACGGTGCTCAACGACTGCCAGCCGAGCGCGACGTGCCACTCCGACGCCGACAACATCTTCCGGCAGGCTCGCGTCGCGGGCCTGACCGCGATCAACTTCGTCGAGGGCGCGACCGCGCCGTGCAGCGCCGCCGGCAACGCGGTCAAGCACGTCCCCGCGATGTACTACTGGGGCGCGGACGACAGGGCCGCGTGCACGACCCAGGTGAGGCCCTACTCCGAGTTCGACCCCCAGAACATGCCCGCGTTCTCCTTCATCACCCCGACGCTGTGCAACGACGGCCACGACTGCGCGAACGACGTCGTCGACGCGTGGATGCAGCAGAACATCGGGCCGGTCATCGCGTCGCCCGACTACCAGGCGGGTCGGGTGCTCGTCGAGATCTGGTACGACGAAGATTCGCCCGTGCCGAACCTCTACATCGCCCCGAGCGCCCGCCCGGGCCCCTTCAACACCAGCGGTGTCGGCTACGCGTCGACGCTCGAGCTCTGGGAGGACGTGCTCGGGCTTCCATGCCTCGCGAACGCGTGCACCGCGCCGGACATCCGCACGGTCACCGGCATCTGAGCCGGTTGGGGCCCCTACGCCCGCGTCGCCGTCACGGGTTGAGCAGAACGAGGTAGGTGAGCAGCATCGCGCCGTTGGTGTGCAGCTGCGTGCCGTTCACGCCGAAGCGCGCTGCGTCCGCGACGATGCCGTCTCGCTCCGCGGCCGTCGTGTACGTCGCGGTGTACTCGTAGTCACCGGGCGGCTGCACCGAGAGCGGCGCGAACGTCGTCCCCGGCGGGCTCACTGCGACGATGAAGCGCAGCAGCGACGCGCCCATCTTCGGGATCTCCCTGGGTTGCACCCCGAGCTTCGCCGCCGCCCTTGCCATGACGTCGGCCCAGTCACCGCTGAACTTCGGGATGTAGGTGTAGACGGCCGGGCCGTCGTTGTCCACGATCTGCACCTGCCCGCTCGCGTCGCGCACCAACGACTTCGTCGGATCCGACAGGGTGATCGTGAACGACTCGGTGCCCTCGACGAGCGCGTCGGGCTGGATGGTGATCGGGATCTGTCCTCGGTCGGAGCCGGCCGGGATCGTCACGGTGCCCGAGCCGAGCCCGACGTCGGCGGCCCCGGCGGTCCCCGCGGTCGCGGTCCACTTGACGGTGAGGGCGTTGTGCGAGATCCGGTTGACGACGACCGGGACGTTCACCGTCGTCGCGCTCTGCGGCTCGGTGACGACCCGGTCCGGGATGCGCAGCAACCGAACCGAGAAGAACGCGGTCAGGGTCCGGTCGCCGCTGACGACGATGTCGTGGCTCGCGGCGCCGAGGTCCGACCACCCGTCGAACTCCATCGGGAGGAATCCCAGCCCCTGGTCGGCCGCGGTCACGCTGAGGAGGTCGCCCGTGATGACGCTGCGGGTGAACGGCGTCTTGGCCGCGCCGCGCGCGTCGACGGTCATCCCGGTCGGGTCCGACGTCAGGTTGACCGTCGAGACGTTCGGGAAGACGTGGACCACCGCCGAGGTCGCGAGCCCGCCACCGTCGGTGACGGTGACCTTGAGGGCCAAGAACGACGGGAACTCGTGCCCGGAGGTGGCGAATGACCCGCTCTTGATCCCGTTCCACGTGCCGGACGGGTGCTCGTGGCACGTGCCCGGGCAGTGCTCGAGCGTCAGCGACCACGAGTACGCGCTCGCCGGGAGCACGCCCTCGTCGAGGTCGAGGTTCGAGGCCGAGAACTGCACCGTGTCGCCGACGCTCCAGCGCTGCGTGCTCTGGGGCAGATCGATGGCGACCAGCGGTGCGCTGTTGCCGGACGTGATGCGCTGCGTCGCGGTCCCGGCCAACCCGGCGGCGTCGATCGCGCGCAGGCGCACGTCGACGGCGCCCGCCGCGTAGGTCCGCTGCGGGGTCGCGCTCGTCGAGTCGTCGTACTGGCCGTCCCCGTCGAGGTCCCACTCGTAGTGCAGCGGGTCGCCATCGGGATCGGTGCTCGAACCGGCGTTGAAGTGGACCGTCAGCGGCGCCGGGCCATTGGTGCGGTCGGCGGTGATGACCGCGTCCGGGGGCCGGTTCGGACCGCTGTAGGCGAGCCGGCTGATGGTTCCGCCGATGATGTCGTTGAAGTACAGGTCACCGCCCGGGCCGATCTCGATATCGGTCATGCCGCGTTGGTCCCGGACGAGCGTCTCGACCTTCGTCGGGTCCGGAAGGCCGTCGCTGCCCGGCAGCAGGGCGTAGATGCATTTGCGGGCGTAGTCGGCCGAGAACAGCGCGTTGTCGTAGCGCGCCGGATAGGCGCCGCCCGGGTAGAACGCCAGCCCGGAGCTCGACGACGACCCGTTCGAGCACTGGTCGCCCGGGTACGCGGCGGTGTTGTGCGTGTAGTGCCAGTAGGGCTGGAGCACCGCGCCCGGGCCGAGGGCGGTCAGGTTCTTGCACATGTCGAGCGGTGCGTACGTCGTGGAGACGTGGTCGGCCTCGTAGCAGGGCCAGCCGGCGTTGGCGAGCGCGCCGCCGATCGTCACGCGGTCGATCTCCTCCCGAAGGTCCTCGCCGACGTCGCCGACCCATATCTCGTTCGCGCCCGGCCGGGGCGCGATCCGGAACGGCATGCGAAGCCCGAACGCGACGATGCGCCGCGCGTTGGCGTCGGCACTTGCGAACAGCGGGTTGCCGGGAAGTCCGGCACCGGTGTCCGGGTCGACCCGGATCACGGTCCCGTCGAGCGTGTAGGGATCGTTCGGCGTCAACGGATCCTGCGCGCGTAGCGATCCGCCCTCGGCGGTCGGGATCGTCTGCGCCGCGCCGACCGGCACCGGCGGGTCGCCACAGGGGTTGATCGGCGAACCCGTCTGGCCGTAGTCGGTGAAGTGCGCGGCCGCAGCGGTGCCGTGCGACGCGTAGAGCGCGCCGTCGGAGCCGAAGGTCAGTCCGCCGTTGATGTGGATCGGGAACTGCTGACACCAGTCCTCGACGAGCGCCTTCTCCGAGCCGGGCACGATCCTCTCGAGCGTGGCGTCGGCGGTGAGGCGTGACACCCGCGCGCTCGCGGTGCAGTTGCCGTTGTCGACACCGCTCCCCGACCCAGCACACGTGTCGCCCCACTTCGGCGGGGGCGCGGGGTCGCCGAGGATGTGGTCGTACGAGTACATGACGTAGACGTACGGGCGCACCGGCCACTGCGGGTCCACCGCGAGGCCGAGCAGGCCGCGGTCGACGAAGGAGTACACCTCGTTCTCGAGGTCGGCGAAGACGCTCGGCGTCGTGTCGCTCAAGTTGCTGAAGACCTTGACGACGCCGTCCTTCTCACCGACGAACACGCGGCCGTCGGGCGCGAATCGGAACACGGTCGGCAGCGCGAGGCCCGAGAACGTCGTCGTCGTGTTGAACCCGGGTGGAAGGACCGCGGCGTCGGCCGTCGCCGACCGGGTCGAGCGCGCCGCGCCTCCCAGGACCGCGACACCGGCGAGCACGAGCGCGAGCACGACGACGACCGCGACGATCGACCCCGGCTTCCTCGTCCGCATGCTCACTCCCAGTCGCCCCCGGCGCACGGGCGCCGTGCTCCGCGCCTTGTGATCGGCGCGAACCGTCCGAAAAGGATACTGCGCCGCGACCACCAGATCGGTCATCCCCACCACGGAGGGTGGCGTGCGCGGTCCGAGGCTGCCTCAGTGGGTCGGGCGACCCAACGCCAGCCCGGCGCCGGTGACGATCTCCTGGACCGAGCGATCGATCTCCCCCCGCAGCGCTTCCGGGAGCAACGCGGCGGCGTCCTCGACCGGAAAGCGGGTCTCCGCGACGCCGGTCTCCGCGTGGTGCCACCGTGCGCCGACCTTCGCCAGCACCGCACGCATCGGCCCGTTCTCGTACAGCACCTCGGCGCGGAACTGCTCGACGCCCGCCGCGATCGCGGCCACGCCGAGCGCGCCGAGCAGCACGGTGGCGATCCCCCGCCCCCGCCATGCGTCGGCCACCTCGAAGGCGAGCTCGGCCGTCGTGTCGTCGTCAAGTGGCCGGATGTACCGAGCGACTGCCGCGCCCTCGAGCGTGTCCTCGCGCCCCACCAACCAGGCGAAATGGTGCACGTAGTCGACCTGTACCAGGTAGTCGACGAGCGCCGGGCTCGGCTTCACGCCGGAGAAGAACCGGCTGTGCATCCACTCACGCGGTTGCTGGCGGAGCACGGTCTCGAACCCGGTGCGGTCGCGCGCGAGCAGCGGCCGCAACACCAACTCCGTCCCGTCGGCGAGCCGGAACGGCACCAGCCGCGCGAGCTCGGCGAGGCGGCGCGCCGCGACCTCGCCGAGGCGCGTCGAGGCCCCGTCGACGGCGAGCAGCGCGGCGAACGCGTCGCCGTCGCCGACCGCGGCATGCACCTCGGCGTCGGCCCGAACCGTTGCCCGTCGGCGTTGACCCGTGAGCGCGCTGAGCTCGCCGAAGATCGCGCCGGGACCACCTTCGCCGACGCGAGCGGGGTATCCGATCGCCCGGGTCACGGTGGCGTTCCCGTCGAGCACGATGACGAAGGTGGTGCCGGGGTCACCCTCTGCGAACAGGACCTCGCCGGGCGCGAACCGCGCGGGGATCAGGCGGTCGGCGAGATCCTCGAGCTGCGCGGACGTCGCGCCGGCGAGGAGGTCGAGCTCCGCGAGACGCTCGGCCGTGAGTGCCCGGCCGGGTTCGCTCGCCATGGACGCACCCTACCGACGCAGTCGCGCGGTCGGTGCTTCAGGGTTGCGTGGCTCCGGGGGAGAGACTCGAACTCTCAACCGTCTCCTTAACAGGGAGCTGCGCTGCCGATTGCGCCACCCCGGATCGAGCATCAGACGATAGCAGGGCCCGTACGAGACCCATGATCTGGCGATGCGTCCGCGAGCAGGAGTAGATGACGTACGCGCAGCCGTGTTGATGCTTGTTGAGTCGACGGGTCGCGTCAGCGGGCGGGCGGTAGCCCTTGCGGAACTGCGTGAGCGGAATGCCGGTCAGATCCGACCAGAATTGATCCGCGGCGTGCGCATCGAGTCCCTCGTGCAGGTAGACGCTCAGGCGCAGACGCGATTCGTCGATCGCGAAGTACTGTCGCAACCAGGCGCAGAAGAACGCGATCATCGCCGGGTCCGTATTGGCGAAGTTGACGGAGTGATCGGTCTTCGCGCCCTCGCCGGCGTAGAGAGCGACCCCGGCGGCCAGGAACGCAGCGCCGGACAGTGACCCGATCTGGTCGCGGCCCCAGACATCCATCTCCTCGATCTCGGCGAGCTTGGCCAGGTGGAGGCTGCTGGGGTTGCGGAACAGCGGGCGTTGCCTTGGCTTTGGTTCGAAGACGACGTCGCGGACCCATACCGAGACGGACGATCTCGACACGCCGAGCTCGGCCGCGATCTCGGCCAAGGTCCAGGCCCGGGCGCGGAGCTCGCGGGCGCGTTCCTGTTCTGCGACCTTGCCGCGGTAGCCCATGTCCTGAGCGTACCCGAACGTGTGTTCGAGCACAGTTGGATCCCGTTCGAGGCCGATCGACGTGAACCGGCCGGTTCGCGATATGAAGACGGCGATGAAGTTCCGCTTCGGCCTCGTGCTCGGCTTCGGCCTCGGCTACTACCTCGGTGCCCGCGCCGGTCGTGCTCGCTACGAGCAGATGCGCCGCCGGCTGGAGCGGCTCCGCGACAGCCGGCTGTTCGAGCGCATGCAGGCGGCCGTGGAGCTCGGCGTCGAGCGGCTGCGGCCGGAGGACGAGGCGGCACCGCTGCACCTCGTCGACGACGTCACCGCCTGAACGATCGGGCACCCCGCCCGGCGCATCACACCGAACGCGCTCGGCTCAGGTCTCCTCGAGGTAGTCGCGCAGCCGGTTCGAGCGCGTCGGGTGACGCAGCTTCGCGAGCGTCTTCGACTCGATCTGGCGAATCCGCTCGCGGGTGACCTTGAACTCGCGTCCCACCTCTTCGAGCGTGCGCACCTGACCGTCGTCGAGCCCGAAGCGCATCCGCACGACGGCGCGCTCGCGGTCGTTGAGCTCCTCGAGGGCCTCCTCGATCGCCTCCGTGAGCAACGCGCGCGCGGCCGCCGTCGCCGGCGCGGTCGCGTTCGGGTCCTCGACGAAGTCGCCGAGCGAGGAGTCGTCCTCCTCCCCCACCGGCGTCTCGAGCGACACCGTGTCCTGACCCAGCCGCTGGATCTCGCGCACGCGGTCGGGGGTGAGCTCGACCTTCTCGGCGATCTCCTCGACGGTCGGCTCGCGGCCGAGCTCCTGGAGCATCTGGCGCTGCACACGCGTGACCTTGTTCATCGTCTCGACCATGTGCACCGGGATGCGGATGGTGCGCGCCTGGTCGGCGATCGCGCGCGTGATCGCTTGCCGGATCCACCAGGTGGCGTAGGTGGAGAACTTGAAGCCCTTCGTGTAGTCGAACTTCTCGACCGCACGGATCAGACCGAGGTTGCCCTCCTGCACGAGATCGAGCAGCGCCATCCCTCGCCCGACGTAGCGCTTCGCGATCGACACGACGAGCCGGAGGTTCGCCTCGATCAGGTGGCCCTTGGCGAGCTCCCCGTCACGGACGACCGCGCGCAGGCTCGCGCGCTGCTCGGGGGAGAGCCCGTCCCCCTCGGCGATCTGGGTCTCGGCGTCGATCCCGGCCTCGAAGCGCTTCGCGAGGCTCACCTCCTGCGCGGCGGTGAGCAGCGGCACCTTGCCGATCTCCTTCAGGTACATGCGCACCGGGTCGAAGCTGCCGCCCATGTCGACGGCGGTCCGGGTGTGCCGGTGCGAGCGGACCGGGCGCGATGCGAGCTCCTCGACGACGGGCTCGGACTGCGGCGCGGTGGCGACCGCCGGTGGGGTGAGCGGTTGGATCACCTTGGTGCGGTCACCGTCGTCGTCGGGGCGACCGCGACGCTCGTCCTCTCGTTGGAGCTCCTCGATGATCTCGTCGACCACCTGGACGCCGTTCGCCTCCAGGCTCGTGTAGATGCCCGCGAGCTGCGCGGTGTCGGGTTCGAGATCCGGCAGCGCGGCGAAGATCTCGCCGGTCGTCACGAAGCCGCGCTCGCGCACCCGCGCGACGAGGTCGTCGATGCCACCGTGCTGCGGGCTCGGTGCCGGCGCGACCGCACCGACCATCCCGTCCGCCTCGGGTATGGGTACGTTCAGCTCGTCGTCCACGAAGAGATGCAGCGTACCAACTGCATCGCAGCTCCTTCGCCGCTTGCCCAACCCGCCGCCGCGCCACCACGCATCCGGTCGAGGAGCGTCGCGATCTCCATCGCCCGCTCGTCGCCCTCGGCGAGCAGGCGCCGACGCAACCGTTCAGCTGCCGGACCGACGATGTTCACCACCAGTCGGGCGCGCACCGTCTCGGGCTCGTCGTCGAGGGGCTCCTCGACCGCCAGGCGCTCCAGGAGCGTTCGCGCCGGCCCCTCGGCCCGCTCGATCGCCTCCGGGACGTCCTCGGCGTGCCACAGCGCCTCGAACGCCTCGCGGGCGACCGGGTCGACGAACAACGCCGGCTCCATCCAGTCGATCACGAGCTCGGGGTTGTGGACGGCCCACCGCAGCGCGTCCTCCTCGCGCCGGTCGACGTGCGCGGCCCGCCTCCGGGCGCCCTGCTCCTCGGGTCCCGGTCCGGGATCCTCGTCGCGCTGGCGTGGTGCCGCGCGGCGCGCGACCGCGTCCTTCACCATCGCGTGGTCGAAGCCGGTCCGGCCGGCGACGGTCTGGATGTACTGCTCGCGCACCAGCTCGTTCGGGATCTCGCGCAGCACCGGCACTGCGAGGTCGACGGCACGCGCCCGCCCCTCGGGGGTGTCGAGGTCCGCTCCGGCGAGCACGCGGTCGAGCTTGAACTGGGCGAAGCGGGGTGCGCTCTCGACCGCCTTCGCGAGCGCAGCCGGATCTTCGCGCCACAAGTCACCCGGGTCCTTGCCCGGTGGGAGCGCGGCGACCTTCACCTCGATGTCGAAGCGCTGCTCCCACTGGTACCACTTCTCGGCTGCGTTCTGGCCGGCCGCGTCCGCGTCGTACGCGAGCACCACGTGCCGTGTGAACGACTTCAGGATCTGCACGTGCTCGTCGGCCAGGGCGGTGCCGCACGTCGCGACGGCATTCGGCACACCGGCGAGCGTGAAGCCCATGACGTCGGTGTAGCCCTCACAGATCACGACCTCGTCTCGCGCGCCGATCTCGGCCTTCGCCCAGTTCAGCCCGTACAGCAACCGGCTCTTGTGGTACAGCGGCCCGTCGAAGGAGTTCTTGTACTTCGGTCCGTCGTCGCTCAAGGTGCGGCCGCCGAAACCGACGGGCTTGCCCGCACGGTCGAAGTTCGGGAACATCAGGCGGGCGCGGAAGCTGTCCTGTGCCTTCTGCGCACGGTTCACGAACGCGAGCCCTGCCTCGACGATGTCGTCGCGCGAGAACTTCTTCGCGTAGAGGTGACGCGTGAGCAGGTCGTACCCGTCGGGCGACCAGCCCAGCTGGAACTGGCGGGCGGCCGCACCGTCGAACCCGCGGCTGCGGAGGTAGCCGCGCGCCGGACCTCCGGACGGATCCTCGAGCAGGAGATGGTGGTAGTAGTCGACCGCTTCCTGCACCGCCTCGTGCAGGCGCTCCTTGCGCCGACGATCCTGCGTGGCCCCCGCACTGTCGTAGCGCAACGTGATGCCGGCGCGCGCCGCCAGGCGCTCGACCGCCTCCGCGAAGTCGAGGCCTTCCATCTTGCGGACGAACGTGATGGCGTCGCCGCTCTCCGTGCAGCCGAAGCAGTAGTAGAAGCCGAGCTGCGGGTTCACCGAGAAGCTCGGCGTCTTCTCACCGTGGAACGGGCACAGCCCGGTGAAGCGCGCGCCCGAGCGCTTCAGCGCGACGTGCTCGGAGATGACGCCGACGATGTCGGTCGCCTCCCTGACCCGCGCGATGTCCTCGTCCAGGATTCCCACAGGGTCAGGGTACGGCGAGACCGGCCGACGCGTCGGATGTCCTTGGGCCGATCACCTCGCGATGTCGACGCCGCTCGGCAGGCCGGCCGGATCCCACCCGAGGTGGGCCCGCGCCTGCGCGAACGCGAAGCGGTCGGTCATCCCCGCGACGTAGGTGACGGCCTCGCGCAGGGCGCGGGCCGAGCCCGCCGGTGCGCCTTCGACCGGATGGCCCAGTCCGGCGATCTCGAGGCCCGGCAGGGTGTTCGGTCGGTCGGCGTAGAACTCCACCAGCGCCCGCAACACCCGCACGACGACATCGCTCTGGGCGACCGACGCCGGGCGCATGTAGATGTGCTCGTAGTTGAAGCTCCGGAACGATGCGAGCGCGTCCGCGAGATCCGGGTGCAACCCGATCTCGCCGTGCTCGAGCGTGGTGGTGACCACGCCGTCGATGAACGCGCCGAGCTGGCGGCTGCGGCGGTCACCGCACCGCTCCCGGACGAGCTCGGGCAGCATGGCGGCGGTCACGATCCCCGCGGCGACCGCGTCCTCGAAGTCGTGGCACACGTACGCGATCCGGTCGGCCCAGGCGACGACCTCCCCCTCGGGGGTGTTCGGCGCCGGCCGCGACCACGAGTGGTTCCGGATCCCGTCGAGCGTCTCCACACAGAGGTTCAGCGGGCGGAGCACGACATCGGCGCCCCAGACCGCGTGGTCGTACCCGCCGGCGACGTACGGTGCGAACGCGTCCTCGCTGGCGTGACCGAACGGACCGTGGCCACAGTCGTGCGCGAGCGCGATGGCCTCGGCGAGCGCGACGTTCAGGCGACAGGCACGCGCGATCCCCGTGGCGACCTGCGCCACCTCGAGCGCGTGCGTGAGCCGGGTGCGCTGGTGGTCCTCGGGGAAGATGAAGACCTGGGTCTTGCCCGCGAGCCGGCGGAAGGCGGACGTGCCGTGCAGGATGCGGTCCCGGTCGCGCTCGAAGCAGGTCCGCCACGCGTCGGGCTCCTCGGGGAGCTCCCGATGCCCCGCGTCGACGGCCCGGGTCGCGCCCGGGGCGAGCAGTGCATCCTCCGCCGCCTCGCGCGCGGCCCGGGTGAGCCCGTCCGTCGCGCCGATCTTCGCGGCCGCGTCGAGATGGGCGCGCCGGACCGGACCTTCGCCGTGGCCGGCCATCGTCGCCGCCCAACGCCGCTCCCGCTCCGTTCGCTCCTCGGTCACACCGCCGAGGGTACCCACGGGATGTGACCGCGCCGTGCCGTCGCGCTCAACCTGCGCCACAAACCCGCGTCATTCGCGGGTTTGTGGCGCAAGAACGGCAGTGAGGCTCGTCACGGGGCGAGCCTGCGCAGGACTTCGGGGCGGCGGGTGAGGCCGATGAGATGGTCCTCACCCGGACAGCTCACCAACTCGGCCGACGGGAGGTGCTCGGCGAGGGTCGTCGCCCACCGCGCGGGCACGAGCCGGTCGCGGTCGCCCTGCCAGAGGGTGACCGATCCCGTGACATCCTCGGGTGCGAAGCCCCAGGGCGCGACGAATGCGCGGTAGTCGTCGACCTGGCCACGCGGATCGTGCAGCGCCTCGGCCATCGTGCGACCCATCCAGTCCCCCGCCGCGAGCACGGCATCTCGCTCGGTGTCCGGGAGACCCGCGACGCTGCGCTTCGTCGCGCGGTCGGGATGCCGCGTGGCGGACCGGCCGACTGCGGCGAACACCCCGTGCGCGATCCACGGCAACTTGGTGGACAGCATGACGAACCGGCGGTCGAGCTTCGAGAGCTCCCTGCGGCGCACCCGGTCGTCGAGCGGCACGCAGCCCGCGATCACCGCGGTGTGCGTGACCCGAGCGCCCAGCTTCGCGGCCACGCCGAGCGCGTACTGACCGCCGGCCGACCACCCCATCACCGCGCAGCGCTCGATCCCGCGCGAGTCGAGCAGCTGCTCGGCGTCGTCGGCCCAGTCGGCGGTCGACGCGCCGGGACGCCGGTCCGATCGACCGACGCCGGGCCGGTCGGGAGACACGATTCGCACGCCGAGCTCGGCCGCGACCTCGGCCACCGGCTCGACGTCGAGCCGGCACAGGAGCCCGCCGTGGCAATTGAGGACCGCGAACCCGGCCGGATCGCCGAACTCCTCGTACGCGAGGGCGCGTCCGTCGCGCAGGCGGACGGACGCGACGGTCACGCGGTCGTGCCCGGTCCGGTGGACTCCAGGGCCGCGTGGGCGGCGGCGAGCCGGGCGAGCGGCACCCGGTACGGTGAGCACGAGACGTA
>CAZXCB010000020.1:0-2106 GCA_964639075.1 uncultured Bifidobacteriaceae bacterium
GCTCGAGGTCCCGCTCGTCGTCGCCTCGGTGCAGAAGTCGATCGACGAGGGCCGGGTCCACGAGGACACCGGACCCAAGGCCACCCGCAACCGGCTCCAGAGCGTCACACTCCTCGACGCGATCGAGGAGCACGGCTTCGACGCCGTGTTCGGCGGAGGACGCCGCGACGAGGACAAGGCCCGGGCCAAGGAGCGCGTGTTCAGCTTCCGCGACGACTTCGGCCAGTGGGACCCCAAGAACCAGCGTCCTGAGCTCTGGAACCTCTACAACGCGCGACACCGCAAGGGCGAGCACATCCGCGTGTTCCCCATCTCGAACTGGACCGAGATGGACGTGTGGCAGTACATCGCCCGTGAGAACATCGAGCTGCCGTCGATCTACTTCGCCCACCGCCGCCAGGTGTTCCGCCGCGACGGCATGCTGCTGGCCCTCACCCAGCACGTGACGCTGCTCCCGGGCGAGGAGCTCGAGACGCTGAGCGTCCGCTTCCGCACCGTCGGTGACGCGACCCTCACCGGCGCGGTCGAGTCCGTCGCCGCCACGTCCGAGGACATCATCCTGGAGGTGGCGGCATCACGGATCACCGAGCGCGGCGCCACGCGCGGCGACGACAAGTTCAACGAGGCCGCGATGGAGGACCGGAAGAAGGAGGGGTACTTCTGATGCGCCTGTCCGGGAGGAAGCGCTGATGGAGATGCTCCGCTTCGCCACCGCCGGCTCCGTCGACGACGGCAAGAGCACGCTCATCGGCCGGCTCCTGCTCGACTCGAAGCAGATCTTCGAGGACCAGCTCGAGTCGGTCGAGCGCACGTCGCGCGAGAAGGGGTTCGACTACACGAACCTCGCCCTGCTCACCGACGGCCTCCGCGCCGAGCGGGAGCAGGGCATCACCATCGACGTCGCCTACCGCTACTTCGCGACACCGAAGCGCAAGTTCATCATCGCCGACACGCCGGGCCACGTGCAGTACACGCGCAACATGGTGACCGGCGCCTCGACCGCCGACCTCGCGCTGATCCTCGTCGACGCCCGCCACGGCGTCGTCGAGCAGTCACGCCGCCACTCGGTGATCGCGTCGCTGCTCTCCGTGCGCCACCTCGTGCTGTGCGTCAACAAGATGGACCTCGTCGACTACGACCAGGTCACGTTCGACCGCATCAGCGGCGAGTTCCGCGAGTGGGCCGGCAAGCTCGACATCACCGACCTCACGTTCATCCCGGTGTCGGCGCTGCACGGCGACAACATCACCGACCACAGCCCCAACATGGAGTGGTACGACGGCCCGACGCTGCTCCACCACCTCGAACACCTCTACATCGGGTCGGACCGCAACCTGATCGACTCGCGGTTCCCGGTGCAGTTCGTGATCCGGCCGATGAACGACAAGTACCACGACTACCGCGGCTACGCAGGGCAGGTCGCGGGCGGCACGTTCCGCGTCGGCGACGAGGTCCTCGTGCTGCCGTCGGGTCTCACGTCGACGATCGCGGGCATCGACCTCTACGGGGAATCGATCGAGGCGGCGATCCCACCGATGTCGGTGACGATCCGGCTCGCCGACGAGATCGACATCAGCCGCGGCGACATGATCTGCCGGCCGAACAACGCGCCGAGCACCACGCAGGAGCTCAACGCGATGATCTGCTGGTTCAGCGAACGTTCGCTCCAGGTCGGCGGCAAGTACGCGATCAAGCACACCACCCGCTCGGCGCGTGCCCTCGTCCGGGACCTGCACTACCGGCTCGACGTGAACACGCTCCACCGCGACGAGACGTCCGGGACGCTCGGCATGAACGACATGGGCCGCGTGAGTCTGCGCGTCACCGCGCCGCTGTTCGTCGACGAGTACCGCCGGAACCGCACGACCGGATCGTTCATCCTCATCGACGAGGCCTCGAACGAGACCGTCGGCGCGGGCATGGTCATCGACAGCTAGGCACGCTGTCCGATGGCCGATCGAGCACCGCATTCGGAGAACGTCGTCTTCCATGCGGGCACCGTCACGCGTGATCAGCGGCGGGCGGCCACCGGTCACGAGGGCATGACGGTGTGGTTCACCGGGTTGTCCGGGTCCGGGAAGTCGACGCTCGCGGTCGCGCTCGAGC
>CAZXCB010000020.1:2116-23051 GCA_964639075.1 uncultured Bifidobacteriaceae bacterium
TGCTCGTCGAGGCCGGAACGCCCGCCTACCTGCTCGACGGCGACAACCTGCGCCACGGCCTGAACGGCGACCTGGGGTTCGACGCCGCGAGCCGCAACGAGAACGTCCGGCGCGCCGGTGAGGTCGCGGTGCTGTTCGCCGACGCCGGTGTCGTGGCGATCGTGCCGCTCATCAGCCCGTACCGGGCCGACCGGGACCGCGTCCGCGCCCGGCACGCCGAGCTGGGACTGCGCTTCGTCGAGGTGTTCGTCGACACCCCCATCGAGCTGTGCGAGCAGCGCGACCCCAAGGGCCTCTACGCCAAGGCCCGCGCCGGCGAGATCACCGGCTTCACCGGCATCGACGATCCCTACGAGGCCCCGGTCGCACCCGAGCTCGTCCTCACCCCCGGCCCCACCCCCGCCGAAGCCGCCGCCACCGTCGCCGAGCTGCTCGACCTCTAGCTCATCGGTCCTTCAGCCGACTTTGTGGCAGTTTTCCGTGTCGGAGCACGGACAAGTGACACAAGGACCGACGGGGAGGCGACGGGGGAGGCGACGGGGCGACGATGCGGCCGCCGGAATCGCCCGGCGTGAGTCGACCCGCTCGGGTGTTATTGGGGCCGGGTGGCAAGGGGCGGTGTCAGCCGCGGAGCCACTCCACGTAGCGCTCGAGACCGTCGGCGACGGAGACGGTCGGCGCCCAACCGAGGATGTCCCGCGCGGCCGACGCGTCGGCGCACGACAGCTTGACGTCGCCTGGTCGCGGGTCCACGAACACCGGGTCGGGGGTGACGCCGATGCAGCGCCCGAGCGCGTCGAGCAGCTCGAGCAGGCTCGTCCCCTCACCGGGCGCGACGTTGAACGCCTGCCCGCTCGCGGCGTCCGCAGGCGCCGTGGCGGCGGCGAGGTTGGCGGCCACGACATCGGCGACGTAGGTGAAGTCCCGGCTCTGGGTGCCGTCGCCGTGCACGGTCGGCCGCTCGCCCGCCAGCAAGGCCGCGGCGAACAGCGGGATCACCGCGGCGTAGGTGGAATCCGGTCGCTGCCGCGGCCCGAACACGTTGAAGTAGCGCAGCGCCACCGTCTCGATCGGGTACAGCTCCGCGAACAGGCGGGTGTACCACTCCCCCGCGAGCTTGGTGTTCGCGTACGGCGAACGGGGCCGCAACGGCGCCGACTCGGGCGTGGGGACCTGCGACGCGCCGCCGTAGACGCTGCTCGACGACGCGAAGACCACGCGCCGCGCCCCCGCGTCTCGGGCCTCGGTGAGCACGTTCAAGGTGCCCACCACGTTGGCGGTGTTCGAGGCGCGGGGATCGGCCACCGAGCGGGCCACGGCTCCCAGCGCGCCGAGGTGGAACACGACCTCGACCCCTGCCACGGCCCGTGCGACGTCCGCCGCGTCTGCCACCGATCCCTCGACGAGCTCGGACTCGGGATGGAGGTTCTCCCGGCGGCCCGTCGACAGGTCGTCGAGGACCCGGACCCGGTCGCCCCGGGCGACGAGGGCGTCGACGAGGTGCGACCCGATGAAGCCGGCGCCGCCGGTGACCAAGGCATCCATGGGGCGGGCACGCTACTGCGCCCCAGGACCGCTCAAGCGCCCCGGGCCGCCCGTCGATATCGGGGCGCTGGACCAATCGGGAGCGCACACACAGGCCATGGACCAAAGATGGCTGGCGGGATTGCCTGACCAGCTTCCGGACGCGCTCGTCGTGGTGGGAACCGACGCGTCGATCCGCTGGGCCAACCAGGCCGCGGAGCGCGTGTTCGGCATGCCCTTCGACGACGTGCGCGGCCTCTCGGGCTTCGATCTGGTCCATCCCGACGACCTCGAGTTCGTGGTCCTGTCGCTCGGCACGGTCCAGGAGAAGGTGGCGGGCAGCCCCATCGAGATCCGGATCCGGACCCCAGACGGCTGGCGCCTCGTCGAGCTCGTCGGCGCGCCGATTGGCGAGGACGAGATCGTCCTCTGTCTCCGTGACCTCACCGAGCGCCGCCGCTACGAGATCGCTCACGGCGAGGAGGCGCGCTTTCGGTCCATCGTCCACAACGCCGGCGTGGTCGCGATGCTCGTCGACAAGTCGTTCGCCGTGCAGTCCGTGTCGCTCGCGATCACCCGCCTCACCGGCCACGACCCCCAGGACATCGAGGGCCTCCCGCTCGCCGGGCTCCTCGCCACCGATCACGATCGCGAGCTGCTCACCGACGCGTTCGACCGAGCGCGCGAGTCCCACCGCGCGACCGTCACCGTCGACGCGCGCACGCGCACCGAGGGCGAGAAGCTCCCGCTCGAGCTCACGGTCGTCGACCTCGTCGACGACCCGACCGTGCAGGGCTTCGTCGTCTCCGCCCACGACGTCAAGGAGCGCGTCGCCGCGGAGCAGGAGCTGCGCTCCGCGCTCTCCCTCCTCGAGGCGACGCTCGACTCCACCGCCGACGGGATCCTCGTGGTCGACCGCGAGAACCGGATCACGAGCTTCAACCGGCGCTTCGCGGAGATGTGGCGCATCCCCGACTCCGTGCTGGAGTCACGGGACGACACCGCCGCGATCGCGCACGTCCTCGGCCAGCTCGCCGACCCCGACGCGTTTCGGCGCAAGGTCGAGGAGCTGTACGCGGATCCGGAAGCCGAGAGCTACGACATGCTCCAGTTCAGTGACGGCCGGGTGTTCGAGCGGTTCTCGCTCCCCCAGCGCGTCGAGGGCTCGGTGGTCGGTCGGGTGTGGAGCTTCCGCGACCTCACCGAGCGCAAGCGGCTCGAGGACGAGCTCGTGTACCGCGCGTTCCACGACCAGCTCACCGGCCTCCCGAACAAGGCTCGCTTCTGCGACCGGCTCCAGCACGCCGCGGACCGCGCGCGGCGTACCACGCAGGGCTTCGCGGTCCTGTTCCTCGACGTCGACAACTTCAAGACGGTGAACGACTCGCTCGGC
This sequence comes from uncultured Bifidobacteriaceae bacterium, assembly GCA_964639075.1. GTDB lineage: Bacteria > Actinomycetota > Acidimicrobiia > IMCC26256 > JAENVU01 > JAENVU01. The sequence goes on from CAZXCB010000020.1 coordinate 5,034, forward strand.
CACGTGGCCGGCGATGAGCTCCTCGTCGCCGCGGCCGCCCGGCTCGGCGACTGCCTCCGCGTCGGCGACACCGCCGCACGCCTCGGGGGCGACGAGTTCGCGGTGCTCGTCGAGGACGTCGCCGACGAGGACCACATCCTGACGCTCGCGCAGCGCATCCGTGACGCGTTCCGCCTGCCGTTCCGGGTCGGGTCCCGCGACATCGTGGCGACCGTGAGCATCGGCATCGCGTTCGGGTCCGACCACGCCACCAGCGAGGAGCTGCTGCGCGACGCCGACCTCGCGATGTACCTCGCGAAGAGTCGCGGGAAGAACTGCTACGAGACCTTCGCCACCGAGCAGCACGAGGCAGCAGTGATCCGCGTCGAGGTCGAGTCCGACCTCCGGGCCGCGCTCGAGCGCGACGAGCTCACGCTGGTCTACCAGCCGATCGTCGACGCGGCGTCCGAGCGGATCGTCGCGGTCGAGGCTCTCGTGCGCTGGCACCACCCCACGCGAGGGCTGCTCCTCCCCGGCTCGTTCATCCCCATCGCCGAGGATGCCGGGTTGATGGACGAGATCGGTCGCCATCTCCTGCGCCAGGCGTGCCACGACGCGATCGTCTGGCAGCAGCGCACCGGCGTCGGTCTCTCGGTGGCCGTCAACGTGTCACCGCGCCAGCTCGCGGGCGACCACATCGTCACCGACGTCGAGCAGATCCTGGCCGAGACGGGCCTCGCCCCCTCCACGCTCGTCCTCGAGATCACCGAGACCGCCATGATGCGCGAGACCGAGATCGCGGGCCGCAACCTCCGCGCCCTCGACGCGCTCGGCATCGGCCTCGCCCTCGACGACTTCGGCACGGGCTACTCGTCGCTCACGTACCTCCAGCAGTTCCCGATCGACGTCGTGAAGATCGACAAGTCGTTCGTGACCACGATCGAGGACCACGATCCCAGCGGCCGGTCGCGCAGCTCCCTCGCGCCGGCGATCATCCAGCTCGCACAATCGCTCGGGCTCGCCACCGTGGCCGAAGGCGTCGAGACCCAGGGCCAGCTCCTGCGCCTCCGGGCGCTCGGCTGCGACATGGTGCAGGGCTTCCTGCTGCACCGGCCCCAGACGCTCGACGCGCTCATCTCGCTGCTCCTCGACCGGACCGACGCGCTCGCGTCCTGATCACCACCACACCGGGGCCGCTCACCTGACGCCGCCGTCAGGCGCGTGCGAGACTCCCGCCGATGGACAAGCCCAAGGCACTGGTGACCGCGCCCTTCCGGGGTGAGGGGCTCGAGCGACTCGAGTCCCTGTGCTCGGAGGTCGTCCTCGACCCGTGGATCGAGCATCGCCCGCTGCGCCTGTACAACTCGGACCAGCTCGCGGAGCGGATCGAGGCCGAGCACGCCTCGCTCCTCGTCGTCGAGAGCGACAGCGTGAAGGGGGCGGTGCTCGAGCTCCCGCTCGTGGCCATCGGCTCGTGTCGGGGCGACCCGACCAACGTCGACGTCGCGGCGGCCACGGCGAAGGGCATCCCGGTGCTGCGGGCGCCCGGGCGCAACGCGGACGCCGTGGCCGAGATCACGATCGGACTCCTGTTCGCGGTGAACCGCGGCATCGTGCGCGCCGACATGGACGTGCGCGAGGGCCAGGTGTACCGCGACGGCACCATCCCGTACCAGCGCTTCCGCGCGTGGGAGCTGCGCGGCAAGACCGTCGGCATCGTCGGGCTCGGCGCGGTCGGGCGTGCCACCAAGTGGCGACTCGAAGGTCTGGGCATGCAGGTGATCGCCCACGACCCCTACGCGCCCGACGCCACCCACTCGCTCGACGACCTCCTCGCGGAGGCCGACGTCGTGTCGATGCACGCGGCCGTCACGCCCGAGACCGACGGGCTCCTCGGGGCGACCCAGTTCGCGAGCATGAAGGAAGGCGCGATCTTCGTCAACAGCGCCCGCGCGCAGCTGCACGACACGGACGCGTTGGTGATCGCGCTGCAATCCGGCAAGCTCGCGGGCGCCGGTCTCGACCACTTCGTCGGCGAGCACCTGCCCGTGGACCATCCCCTGTGCTCGATGCCCAACGTCGTGCTCACACCCCATATCGGCGGCGCGACCTACGACACCGAGACGCGCCACTCCCGACTGATCGCCGACGGCCTCGCCACCCTCTTCGCGGGCGGCCGACCCGACAACCTGGTGAACCCCGAGGTCCTGGAGGGACGATGAGCGAGGCCTCGACCCCGACGCACCGACGACCCACCGGCCGGGCGGGGCCGGTCCGGCCCGCTCCGCAGGAGCGAGAGGACACGAGATGAGCGGTGCGGCCGAGGTGAAGGAGGCGGTGCTGTGGGCCGCCCAGGAGATGCTCCGATCGGGCCTCGTGGAGGGGACCGCCGGCAATCTCGGCGCACGCCTCCCCGACGGCAACGTGGTGCTCACGCCGAGCAGCCTCGACTACCTCGAGATGACGCTGGCCGACCTCGTCGTGTGCGATCCCGACGGCAACGTCGTGGAGGGCGAGCGCGGGCCCACGAGCGAGAAGCAGCTCCACCTCGCGGTGCTGAACGCCTATCCCGAGATCGGCGCCACGATGCACTGCCACGCGAAGCACGTGCAGATGTTCGCGATCACCCATCAGCCGATTCCCGCCGTCGTCGAGGAGTTCGACGTGTACGTGGGCGGCGACGTCGAGTGCTCCGACTACAAGGAGACCGGCTCGGCCGAGCTCGCCGACGAGGTCGCGGCACGGGTCGCGGACCGCGCCGCGGTGATCATGGCCAACCACGGACTCTTCGCCTGCGGGAAGACCCCGAAGGACGTGTTGCACGTCGCCGCGCTCGTCGAACGCACCGCGGAGGTCGTCTGGGGCTCGCGTGCGCTCGGTCCGATCGTCGGCGTGCCGGCCGAGATCGGCGCCAAGTACGCCAGCTTCTACCGCTACGGCCGCACCGGGAAGTTCTAGAGCACGCGTGCCAGGGTCAGGCCGTCGCCCAGGGGGATCATCACGGTCTCGACCCGGTCGTCCGCGGCGAGCCAGTCGTTGAACTCGCGGATGGCACGGGTGTTGTCGTCGTCCGTGTCCGCGTCGACGACCGCGCCGCCCCAGAGCACGTTGTCCACCATCAGCAGCGCGCCCGGACGCATGCGTCCGAGGAGCTCCTCGGCGTAGGCGCGGTAGCTCGGCTTGTCGGCGTCGATGAACGCGAGGTCGATCGTGCGCGTTGATGGGAGCGCGGCGAGCGTCTCGACCGCCGGCGCGATTCGCAGGTCGATGCGGTCCGCGATCCCCGCGTCGGCCCAGGCGTCGCGCGCGATGCCGGTCCACTCCTCGCTCACGTCGCAGCACAGCAGGCGCCCGCCGGGGGCGAGGCCGCGGGCGATGCACAGCGCGCTGTACCCGGTGAACGTGCCGACCTCGACGGCCGAGCGTGTGCCGAGGAGCCCGGTGACGAGGGTCATGAACGCGCCCTGCTCGGGCGAGATCTGCATCCCGGCCACGGCACCGAGGGCGGCCGTCCGCTCGATCAGCGCCCGTTGGACCACGTCGGGTGGCGTGCCGTGCGCGACGAGGTACTCGTGGATCTCCGCTCCGAGGAAGAAGGACTTGGGGTCGGCCATGCAACCGACCCTACGTGTCGACGCGGGGTCCGTCAGGCGGAGACGCGGCGGCGGAGCGCCTCGGCCGCGAGCACCTCGAGCGTGCCTCGGGCCGTCGCCGCCCACGTGAACCGAGCCGCGTGCTCGCGGGCGCCGGCCGAGAGCCGGTCCCGGAGCCCGGTGTCGGCCAAGACCCGGTCGAGTCCGGCCACGAACTCGTCCTGCCCGTCGGTCAGCAGTCCGGACACGCCCTCGTGCACCGCGTCCGAGTGGCCCGCGATGCGCGTGGCGACCGCCGGGGTGCGGCAGGCCGCGGCCTCGGTGACCGTCATGCCCCAGCCCTCGCGGGCCGACGCGCTCGCGAGCACCCACGCGCGGCGGTAGAGGTCGATCAGCTCGGCTTCCTCGATCCGACCCGGCAGCTTGACGTAGCGCTCGGCACCCGCCTCGTGGATCTGCGCCTCGAGCTGCTCCCGGCGGTAGCCCTCCCCGACGATGACCGCCTCGAGCTGCGGATGCCGCACGCGCAGCTTCACGATCGCGTCGACGAGCAGCTCGAAGCGCTTCACCGGGACGAGCCGGCCGACCGCGACGACGAGCGGTGTCGGCGACTTCTCACCGCCCGGCGTGAACCGGGGATCGATGCCCGGCGGCACGACGTGCACCATGCCCGGCTTGAACCCGAGGTCCTCGACGAGCTCGTGCTTCGACGAGTTCGACAGCGTGACGATCGGCGTGCGTCGGTACACCTTCGGCGCGATGTCGGACTCGAGGGTGCGGCCGATCGCCGCGAGGCGCGGCGGCAGCGTCATGTTCCACATGTCCGCGTGCACATGGTGGAGCCATGTGACGTGCGGGGTGCGGGCCCACAACGGCGAGAGGAACGGCATCCCGTTCCAGATCTCGACCAACCCGTCGCGCCCGCCGTGCCAGCCCATCATCTCCGAGAACGCCGCCCGCGGGAAGACCATGTACCGGCCGGCCTTGCGGATGACCCGGTAGCCGTCGCGCCAGCTCATCTGGGGCTGACCGGCCGCGAACGACGTGCGCATCGTGACCTCGAGCCCCGCCTCGGCCCAGAGCCTCGCGACCGTGGACGCGTGCACCTCGGAGCCGCCCGCCTCCGGGTCGTCGAGGTCACGCCACGCCAGCATGGCGACCCGGTGCAGCCCGGCCTCCGCGGCGAGATCGCCCAGCTTGGTGATCTGTGTCGGTGTCGCCAGGCCGTCGAGATCAGCCACGTCGCTCCGGTCCCCCAGTTGCTCCGCCCCCAGCGGGCGGCCCGGTATTCTACGCCTCCCACGTGACGACCCGGTCCCGGCCGGCGGATCGCTCCCGGCCCACCCCTGCGTCGACCCCGACGCGCCTCGGAGGACGACCTCGTGAAACTCACCGGTGAGCGCCCGATGGAGGGCCACACCCCGGATTCCCTGCTCGCCCTCCACGACGCCGGCTACCGCGAGGTGCTCGCGCGTCTCGGCGACGGGCGGGTGCTCGATGTCGGTTGCGGGGTCGGGATGGAGACCGCCCGGTTCTGCGCCCCCGGGCGCACGGTGGTCGGGGTCGACTACGACCCGGCGACCGCGGCGCTCGCCCGATCCGACTTCGGCCCGGGCGGTCCCCGCGGCACCGACGCCGAGTTCGTCGCGATGGACGGTGGCACACTCGGGTTCAAGGACCGCGCGTTCGACGCCGTGTGCTCGTCGCACATCATCGAGCACTTCGTGATGCCCGAGAACCACGTGGCCGAGCTCGCGCGTGTCTGCGCGGACGACGGCACCGCGTTCGTCATCACGCCGAACCGGCCCGCCGACTTCGAGAACCCGTTCCACGTGTACCTGTTCGAGGCCGACGAGCTCGCGTCGCTGCTGCGCCTCTTCTTCGACGACGTGCAGATCATCGGGCTCGAAGGTGACGATGTCCTGAAGGCCGACTTCGCCGCCCGGCGGTCGAGCGGCGAGAAGCTGCTGAAGCTCGACGTGCTCAACCTCCGCAAGCACCTCCCACGCAAGATGTACGTCTGGACCTACGAGCACGCGCTGCCGGTCGTGTACAAGGCGCTCGGGTCCGACAACACCGGCATCGGGTCGGGCATCGACGACTCCCACTTCTTCGCGACCGACACGATCATCCCGACCACCCCGGTGCTCCTCGCCGTCGCCCGCAGCCCCCGCCGGTTCCCGACCCACTGAGCCCGTGACCGCGCCGGGCACGCCGAACCCGTCGGGTCCTCCGGTGCCATCGCCGGCGGTGTCCGCGGACCGCCGCTTCGGCCTCGTCCTCCTCGGCATCGCGGTCACCGCGCTCGCGGTGCGCACCCTCGTCATCGTGCTCGTCGATCCGCACGTGCCCCGGCTCGGTGACGCGAGCGCGTACCACCTGCTCGCCAACCACCTCGCCGACGGCCGCGGCTACATCCGCCCGTTCGACCTGACGAAGTTCGGCCTCGTCGTGCCGACCGCCGAGTACCCACCGCTGCATCCGTTCGTCGTGTCGCTGCTCGCCCGCGCCGGGCTGCGCAGCGTGCAGGCCCAGCGCATCGGGCTCGCGTTCGTGGGTGCCGGGACCGTGGCGCTCGTGGGTCTGGTCGGTCGCCGTGTCGCCGGCCGGTGGGTCGGATGGGTCGCGGCCGGGATCGCCGCGCTGTCCCCCATGTTCTTCCTCCCCGAGGCCACGCTCATGAGCGAGACCGTCTTCGTGTTCCTCGTGACGCTCGCCCTGCTCCTGACCCTGCGCCTCCGCGACGCGGTGACCCCGTGGCGCGTCGCCGCGCTCGGCCTCGTGCTCGGCCTGGCCGTCCTGACGCGCGCCGAGGCCGCCGTGCTCGGCGTCCTCCTGCTCGTCCCGCTGCTGCGCGCCGGCACGCAGTCGGTCGGCACCCGGTCGGTCGGCGCACGGATCGGGCTCGTCGCGATCGGACTCGGTGTCATGGTCGCGGTCGTCGTGCCGTGGACCGCGCGGAACCAGTCGACGTTCCACCACCTGGTCCCGGTCTCGAACAACCTCGGCACCGCGCTCGCCGGCGCCAACTGCGATCTCACGTACTCGGGCGGGTTCCTCGGCTCGTGGCGCTCCACGTTCGGCGCAGGTGACGACGCGGCAGGCCGCTGCTTCACGGGCTTCAACGGCAGTCAGCCGCACTTCAACGAGGCGGTCGCGGCCGCTGCCGCGCGCCGACAGGGCATCGACTTCGCGCGCGACCACTCGCGGGACCTGCCGCAGGTCGCGGCCGCGCGGGTCCTGCGGACCTTCGGGCTGTTCCGCGCCGGCCAGCAGATCCAGCTCGAGGCGCTCGAGGGTCGGCCCGCCGCGTGGGAGCGCGCCGGCACCTGGCTCGAGTGGCTGCTCTATCCGCTCGCGATCGGCGGGTTCGTCGTGCTCGTCCGCACCCGGCGCCCGTGGTGGCCGCTGCTGGCGACCGTCGTCACCGTGGTGGTCGCCTCGCTCGTCACCTACGGCAATCAGCGCTTCCGCATCGCGGCCGAGCCGGCCATCGCGGTGACCGCGGCCGTCGCGATCGTCGCCCTGGCCCACTGGGGCACGGATCGGGTCACGGCGGCGCGCCGGTAGACTGCCCCGCTCATGCTGTGGTTGGAACGGCGGGTCGTGGCCGCCCTCACCCGGGCCGCCGACGAGCCCACCCGGTCCGAGGTGGCGCGCTTCGTCGACACCTCACTGGCCGCGATGCCGCGGCATCTCCGATTCGGCGTGGTCGCCGAGTCCGTGGGCCTCGGCCTGTGGCTGCGGCTCCGTCACGGTGCCGACCCGGACCGCGCGGCCGTCGAGCGCGCCGTCGCCGCATGGGAGCGGAGCCCGATCGGGGTCGTGCGCCAGTATCCGCGCCTGCTCGGATCCCTCGTGATCTTCGCCGACTACGAGCTGGCCGGCGCGTGACGCGAACCGTCGACACGCAGGTCCTCGTCATCGGCTCCGGTGCCGGCGGTGCCGTGACCGCGGCCCGCCTGGCCGAGGGGGGCCGCAGCGTCCTCGTCGCCGAAGAGGGGCCCTGGTACGCGCCGGACGAGCACGCGCCGTTCTCCCTCGACGAGTTCGTCGCCCGCTACCGCCACCAGGGCGCCTGTGCCGCACTCGGGAACCCGGGCATCGCGTTCGCCGAGGGTCGCTGCGTGGGCGGCAGCACCGAGATCAACAGCGGCCTGTACCACCGCCTCCCCGATCACCTCGCGTCCGACTGGCGACGTGACTACCGGATCGCCGACTTCGACGACGGCACGCTCGCGAAGTACGCGGGCGAGATCGAGGACACGATCTCCGTCGCACGCCTGCCCGGCGCGGTCCCACCCTCCTCCGCGGCCCTCGAGCGCGGCGCGTCCGGCCTGGGGTGGCGCAGCGTGGAGTTCGCGCGCGTCTTCTCGTACGACCCGGCCGGGCGCGGGACGAAGCAGACGATGTCGCGCACCATGATCCCGCGCGCGGTCGATGCCGGCGCCAGGATCCAACCCGACTGCACCATCGTGCGGCTCGAGCGGCGCGGCCGGCGGATCACCGGTGCACGCGCCCAGCTTCGGCATCCGGACGGCTCGGTCGAGCCGGTGGTCCTGCGCGCCGACGACGTGTTCGTGTGCGCGGGCGCGATCCAGTCGCCCGCGCTGCTGCAGCGCAGCGGGTTCCGCCACAACATCGGCAACGGTCTGAAGTTCCATCCGACGGTGAAGGTCGCGGCGCGCTTCACGGAGCCCTACGACCACGACGAGGTCCCGATGCACCGCGTCACCGAGTTCGCGCCGTTCCTCACGATCGGCGGCTCGGCGAGCCGGCGCGGCCAGGTGGCGATGGCGGTCGCGGACGCTGCACCCGACCGGCTCACGGCGGTGATCGACGACTGGCGCAACGTGGTCGTCTACTACGCCGCGATCCGCAGCACGGGCAGCGGCCGGGTCGTCGCCTTGCCCGGTCTGCGGGCGCCGCTCGTCACCTACTCGCTGACCGACGGCGACATGAGCCGGCTCGCCCGCGGTCTCGTCCATCTCGGCGAGGTGCTGCTCAGCGCGGGCGCGATCGAGCTCTATCCGTCGATCACCGGCGGCACGGTGGTGCGGTCCCGCGCGGAGCTGGCGACGTGGTGGTCCGAGCTCACCCGCGCGCGTTCGAATCTGATGACCGTGCACCTCACGTCGACCGTGCGCATGGGCGAGGCGCGCGAGCGCACCGGTGCCGACAGCTTCGGACGGGTCTGGGAGACCGAGAACCTCTACGTGAACGACGGCTCGCTGCTGCCCGACGCCCCGGGGGTGAACCCCCAGGCCGCGATCATGGCCATCGCCGCTCGCAACGCCGACGCCTACCTGGCGTAGAGCGGCGACTGACCCCGCAGCGAGCATCCCGTCGCCGGGTTGAGCCACGGTTGAGCGGGTCGAGCCGGGGTTGAGCCACGCTCCCCGCCAACCCCGACTTTGTGTCACGTGTCCGTGCCCGAGTACGGAGAAGTGACACAAAGTGGCGACGGGGGGGCAGGACTCGCCTAGAGCGGGAGCTTCTTCATCAGTTCGAGGAGGCCGAGCTTGGCGGGCGACTGGTGGTGGGACTTGCCGGCGCCACCGAGCGAGTCGCGGTTCGCGAGGAACCACTCGTACGACTCGATCACGGCGCTCGCGTTCGAGTGCGTCGGGTGCCAGTCGAGCTCGCGCTCGGCCTTGCTCACGTCGAACCACAGCGACTCGCCGTACAGGAGCCAGTGGTACGGCGCGAGCGGGATCAACGACGACTGACCGAGCGCCTTCATCGCGAGCTGCGCCGGCTTCACCGGCAGCGACACGACGTGTGAGCCGGTCTTCGCGTGGTCGACGAGCGCCTGCAACGTCTCGCGCATCGTGCCGAACTCCCGGCAGCCGATGTTGTAGGTCTCCGCTCCCGCATGCCCCGCGGCACGCAGACACGCGTCGGCGAGATCGTCGGCGTGCACGAACTGGTACCGGTTGGCCCCCGAGCCGAGCACGAAGACCGGCGCGCCGTCGGCGACGAACTCGAACAGGATCGCCATGATGCCCAGGCGCCCGTGACCGAGCACGGTTCGGGGGCGCACGATCGAGACGTCGAGCCCCGCGGCCACCGCGTCATGACACAGCAGCTCGCCTTCGAGCTTGGCCTTGCCGTACGCCTCGAGCGGCCGCGGCGGCGTGTCCTCCAGCACCGGATTGGTCTCGGGGATCCCGAAGATCGCGCTCGACGACGTGTGGACGACCTTGGGGATGCCGGTGTCCCGCGCCGCGAGCAGCACGTTCGCGGTCCCGACCACGTTGACCGACCAGAACAGCTCCCGATCCTTGGCGAGCGGAACCTGCGCGACGTTGTGCAGGATCGCGTCGACGCCGTCGCACGCCGCCCGCAGGACGTCGAGATCACGCACGTCGCCGATGACGTGGTCCGACGCGAGGTCCTCGGGCGGGTTGAGATCGAAGACCCGGACGTGGTGACCGTCGGCTCGGGCGCGCGTCGCGAGCACGGTCCCGAAGTACCCGGCACCCCCGGTGATGAGCAACCGGCTCACAGGATCTCCCCGTGCTCGCGGCAGGAGCGGATGCTCGCCCGCATGCCGTCGAGCAGCGACACCTGCGGGTCGTAGCCGAGCTCGGCGCGCGCCCGGGACACGTCGCAGGCGATGGTGTCCTTCAACTCGCCGAGCACGTGGACCGCCTGCACGTACTTCCCGCGCGACTGCGCGAACGCGTCGACGCGCTCCGCGAGCACGCCGGCGAGCCGGGGGATGCGCGGCTGGCCGCCCGAGACGGGGAGCCCCTCGGCCGCGAGCGCCTCGCGCACAGTGGCCAGGATGGTGCGCAGCTCGTACGGCTCGGCGTCCGCGATCCAGTAGGCCCGGCCGGACGCGGCAGGCGTGGCCTCGGCGCGCAGCAGGCCCTGCACGAGGTGATCCGTGTAGACCATCGAGCGTTGCTGGGTGCCGTCGCCCACGAGCGGGAAGCGTCCCCGCCGGACCGCGCGGAACCACTGGGACTGCCGCGGCGGCTGGTTCGGGCCGTAGAACCACGGCGCGCGAACGATCACCGCGTCGACGTCGCCGCGCTCGTGACCTCGCGTCACGATCTGCTCCGCCTCGAGCTTCGACGCGCCGTATCCCATGTACGGATGGAACGGCGAGTCCTCGGTGAACCGGTCGGTGGGCCGGGCGTTCGCCCCGAAGGGCGAGTTCGACGAGACGTGGACGAAGCGCACCGCGTCGGCCCGACGGGCACCGTCGAGCACGAGCTCGGTCCCGCCGACGTTCACGTCGAAGAAGTCGCGCACTGCGGCGGGGTGGATGACGGCGGCGGCATGGAACACCGTCGACCGGTCGACCCCGGCGAAGAGCCGGTCGACGGTCGCGGGATCGCGGACGTCGCCCACGACGGTGGAGATGCGCGGGCTCACCACCTCCAGCAGCGGTGCCTCGTCGGGCCGACTGCACAGCGCGCGGACCTCGCGTCCCTGGGCGACGAGCGCGCGGACGAGGTTCGTCCCGAGCCAACCGGGCGCGCCGGTGACCACCGCGACTCGGCTCGGACTCTCACGATCGGACAGCTGCACACGACCACCTCGGGCGGGAGACGTCGGATCGTAGGCGACGGCTTCCCGGTCCCCGGGCCCCTGGCACCACCGCTCGTAGACTCGACCGGATGGCGGCGACCCAGGATCCGGTCGCACCACCCGACGCCGGGTTCCGCTTCCCGGGCTTCAACGGCCTCCGCGCGATCGCCGCGCTCGCCGTCCTGCTCACGCACGTGTCCTTCGCCGGCGGCGCGAACGCGCCGAACCTGTTCGGCGTCTTCTTCGCCCGCATGGACGGCGGCGTGGCCGTGTTCTTCGTCCTGTCGGGCATCCTGCTGTACCGCCCGTTCGCCCGCGCGCACGTCTTCGGGCGCGAGCGCCCGGCCCTCGGCGCGTACTTCTGGCGGCGCGCCCTGCGCATCTACCCGGCCTACTGGCTCGCGATGACGGTGACCGTCTACGTCTTCGGCGTCACCGAGATCCCGAGCCTGCGCAACTTCGTGCTCGACTACTCGCTGCTGCACATCTACAGCCCGCACCAGCAGGACGCGTTCGGCCCACTCCTGCAGTCGTGGACGCTGTCGACCGAGCTCACCTTCTACGCGTTCGTCCCCATCTGGGCGCTCGTCATGCCGCGCCTCGCGCGGGGCGACGTGCGCAGCCGGATCCACGCGCAGCTGTGGGGCGTCGGCGTGCTCTGCCTCGCTTCGGCCGCATGGAAGGGGCTCGTGCTGAGCGCGGATCTGTCGGAAGCGCGGATCGGCCAGCTCAAGATGTGGTTGCCGTGGTGGCTCGACCTCTTCGCGATCGGCATGGGGATCGCGGTGCTGACGCTCGCGATCGCGGAGGCGGGATGGCCCACCCCGGCCCGGCTCGACCGCAAGGTCGCACCGATGCTCTGCTGGCTCGGCGCGTTCGGCGCGCTCTGGTGGGTGTCCGCCGGCGCCGGGCTCGGCCACACCACCCCGTCGATCGCGCACCACCTGCTCTGGGGCCAGCACTACCTCTACGGCGCGGTGGCGGTGCTCCTGGTCCTGCCCGCCGCGTTCGGTCCGCAGGACCCGGGAACGAGCCGCATCCGGGCGTTCCTCCAACATCCGATCGTCGTGTACCTCGGGACGATCTCCTACGGCATCTACCTGTGGCACGAGGCGTGGATCGACCGGTACCTGTCGTGGACGGGGATCCCCGTCTTCGGTGCGTACACCTCCGACACGCCGTTCCGGTGGCACACGAGCTCGATCCTCAGCATCCCGTGGCTCGCGCTGCTGCTCGCCGTGGTCGCGTTGACGATCGCGAGCGCGACCGTGTCGTGGTATGCGCTCGAGCATCCGGTCATGCGCTGGAAGCACCGCTTCGACCGCGCGCCGAGCCGCGCCTGATCAGCGCGGGATCGGCGCGTCCACCGGACCGACGAAGACGCCGACGGTCGTCCTCGCCTCGTGCCCGGCACGGAACGCGATGCGGCGGAACTCGCCGATGCGGCGCCGGCGCGCCTGCGGCCCGTCGCGGTAGATGATGCGCATCCTCGCGTTGTGTCCGTCGTAGCGGCGGGGCGCGCCGTAGTGACGGACCTGGAACGGGGACGAGACGACGAACGGGATGCCCCGGCGATTCAGCTCCGCGGTGAACGCCGCGCTGAGCGGATCGCCGAACCGCACGCCGTTCCAATCGGCGAGGATCGGCCCGAAGCGCGCGGCCGCGCCGAGCTGGCGGTCGACGGCGCGGACCACGGGGTACGCCCAGGTGTCGACCTGCGGTCCGCCCGAGGCGGCAGCCGCGGGTAGGTTCGCGACCGAGACGACGACGAGCAGCGCGGAAGGCACACCGAGCGCGGCCTGCCGCCACGGCACGAACCGCGCCAGCGGGAGCAGGAGCGCGAACCCGGCGAACGCGCCCACGGACCACAGGAACCGGAACTGGTGGGGTGCGACCCCGACGACCGAGGTCGTGATGCTGCGGGTCGTGAACCAGCCCATCACGATCGCGGCACACGCGAGGAGCGTCAGCACGAGGGCCGTTCGATCACATCGGCGGCGCGCGACCCATGCGAGCGCACCGAGGCCGGCGACGAGAACGCCCAGCCGGACGGCAGCCTGCGTGGTGCCGAGCACGGGCAGATCGTCGACGCGCGGCACCGTCTCCAACGGACCCGAACCGGGTCGGTGCAGCGATGCCCGCATGGAGTCGCGCAGCCAGAACGGCGGACGCGCGAGCACCTCCGCCGTGAGCCGGGCCGCGCCCGCGGGCCCCACGAGCGTCCCGGACGGATCGCGCGCCTGCTCGACGAGGCGGGTGATGTTGCCCGACCGGCTCGACAGCTCCTCCGAGATCGGCGGCGCCCACACCACGACGCCCACGACGACCGCGGCGAGAGCCCACCGCCACGCGTGCGGGCGCGTGAACATCCGCCAGCCCAGCGCGCCGCCGAGCCCGAGCAGCACCGGGACGAGGTAGGCCGTCGACAGGTGCGTCTGCACCAGGAAGCTCCCGACGAACACCGCGAGTGGCAGGAGCGGGAGGTCACGGTCGGCGAGCGCCCAGACGAGGACGAAGAACGCGAGCGTCGGGAGGATCAGCGTGTGCGGGCCCCACGGGTCGACCAGGAGCGCGCTGCCCATCGACCACGCGAGCGCACCGGCACACAGGGTGCCGACGACGGTCCCGAGCAGGCCGGTGCGCCGGTAGGCGACCCACCCGACGAGCGCGATCGACGCCGCGTTGAGGAGGGCGGTGCCGACCACGAGCCCGGCCGCGGCTCCGAGCACGCGCACCGGGACCGCGAGCAGGACGAACTGCAGCGGACCGGGGTGGCTCACCGGCCGGCGCAGGATCGCCGACACCGACGACGCCGTGCCCCACACCGGGAAGTGCGCGCTGAACACGTCCTGTGCCCGCACCGCGATGATCGCGTTGTCGTTGACCGGCACCCAGTGGTCGAGGAGGCTGCGCACCACCGCGACGGCGATCGGCACGACCGCGATCACCACCGCCAGGATCGCCAGGTCGCGGTCGCGGCGGGACCGCGACGGTGTGTCGAGGACGGCGTCGGTCACTGCTCGGCCGGGCTGAGCGGCTCGGCCAGGCTGGGCGGTCCGACGAACACCGCCTGCGGCAACCCGAGGTCGAGGAGCCGGAGCATGTCCCGCTGGATCCCGGCGGGGACGCGAGTGTCGAACGTGACCGCGAAGAGGTTCGCGTCCACCTCGTCGGCGAGGTCGTCGAGCCCAGCGGCGCGGAGCTCACGCTCGACGCGAGCGCGCAGGACGTGCGCTTCGCGACGCTGCGCCACCGAACGCGGCTCGACGCGCGCGACCTCGACCGCGCTCGGCTTCGCCCGCCACGCCGCGATGTCCGGACCCACCGCGTAGTGGACGACCCCGGTGGCGTCCGCTCTCGTCACGATGCGCGAATCCCGGACGATCGCCCGGTAGCCCGGCGTGTCGGGGAAGCCGGCCCTGATGCCGGCGCGCTCGAGCTCCGAGACCATCCCGTATCCCGGCGCGTTGATGGTGACGGAGTCGGCGATCGTGACCTGGTAGCGACCGGCGCGGCCACCGCCCGGGACCGCACCGCGGTCGATCGCGGCGATCGTGGGGCCGACCAGGCGCCCGAGCGCGGCCGAGACCCGGGGCGTCGGCGGATCGGCCGCGGCCGCGTCGAGCGCGAAGCCCACGAGGTAGCCGGTCGCGACCACACCGCACAGCGCCGGCGCGGTCCACGTCGGCCACCGGGTCGCGACCTCCGGGCGCCGGCGCGTCCACCCGACGGCGACCGCCCACACCGTGGTCAGCACGAGGAACGCGTTCAGGATCCACGCCCAGAACATGAGGTAGTACCAGACGAACCCGAAGATGTTGCCGATCGAGGCCAGCCCGAGGAGGAGGGCACCGGCCAGCACCACGTCGAGCGCGATCAGCGGCCGCACGCGCGACCGGATCGCGACCACCGCACCCGCGACCCACGCGAGCAGCATCACCGCACCCGGCCAGACCGCGCCCGTCGTCGAGTCCTGCGAGACGAGCAGGCGCCACGGGTTCAGGTGCACGAGGAGGATCTCCAGCCCCCGGCGAAGGCCGATCGCGACCTCGGGCGGCGCGGTGAAGTGGTCCCAGAGCAGGGTCAGGTTGCCCGGGTCGTCGCGCAGCTCCTGCCACACCGGTGGGATCCACGTGACCACCACGATGCCCACGGTCACGAGCACCCAACGGAGCGCGTGCGGCCCGAGCGCGCCCGGGCGCCGCCATGCGCTCCAGGCCACCCACCCGGCGACCAGTGCGGAGAGCCCGCCCACGATGCCGAGATACGAGATGTGGGTCTGGAGGCAGAAGCACGCGGCGAACGCCGTCACCGGCAGGACCGCGACGTCGTCGCAGAGCACCGACCATGCGCCGAGCAGGAACACGATGAACCACATCATCGGCAGGTAGGGGTTCCACGCCTGGGTGAGCACCGACGGTCCGTAGAACCACGTGAGGATCGACAGCACCGCGGCGAGGCCGACCACGAGCGTCGGTCCGCTGCGCCGGCGGCCGAGCACCAGCGCGATCCCGAGCGCGAGCGCGTTCAGGGTCGCGGTCGCCGCCTGCATCGCCCACGCGGACGACCCGTACAGCCGGTAGAGCGGTGCGAGCGCCCAGAAGCTCAACGGCCCCGGATGGCTCCCCTGGTGCTGGAACGTGCCGATGCGTCCGGGCAGGCCGATCAGCGGCGGGCTCGACGTGAAGACGTCGCGCAGGCGCATCTCGGTCTGCGCGAGGTCGAGGATCGGGAACCAGCGGGGCCGCGCGAGCGCGACGAGCGCGACCACGAACCCGGTGACGATGCCGAGCCAGGCCGCGCCGACGAGCCACCAACTCGCGCGACGAGGAGGCGTCGGCGAGTCGGCCATCCGGGCGATGGTACCGGCGCATCCGGCGCGGACCGGTGCACCGTTTGACCCGATCTCGGGAGAGCGCGCTGCTACTGTCCGCCCGATGGCCGGGCTGCTCGCATGGACGGTCGCTGCGCCCCGTCACCGGTGACCGCGCGATGAACGCCCGGATCCTCCGGCTCTCGGACCGCGTCGCGGCGTGGTCCCCCCGGACCAAGCGCATCGTCGTGCTCCTCGTGCTCGGGCTCGCGTTCGCACTCCCGCTCCGCGGCCTGCTCCGCAACCAGGGACCACCGATGGAAGAGGGCTTCATGCTCGTCTTCCCCGAGCGCGTCCTCCACGGCGACTTCCCGAACGAGGACTTCCTCCACCTCTACGGTCCCGGCAGCCTCTGGGTGCTCGCCGGGTGGATGAAGGTGCTCGGCGTCACGCTGTGGTCGGAGCGCCTGTTCGCGCTGCTCCAGCAGATCGGCGTCGTGGGCGGTGTCTACTGGCTGGCCCGCGCGTGGGGCCGGCGGCTCGCGCTGTGCTGCGCGCTGCTCTCGTTGCTGTTCATCCTCCCGCCGCTCGGGCTCACCGCACTCGCGTGGATCGGCGGGGTGGCGCTCGGGCTCCTCGGGCTCGGTCTCGTACTCGCCGGACGGCGCCGCCTGCCGGTCGACGCCGCGCTCGCGGCCCGCTTCGCGTTCTGGGGCGGCCTCGTGAGCGCGGCCGCGCTCCTGTTCCGCCTCGACCTCGTGGTCGCGGTGGGACTCGGCGCGCTCGGCGGGCTGTGGGGCACCGGCCGTGGGATGACCCGCCGCTACCTCGTCGGCCTCGCTGCCGGGCTCTCCCTCTACGTCGTCCAGCTCGCGACCGCGGGCCCGTACACCACGTTCAAGGGCATGGTGCTCGACCCGGTCGTGTACCTGCGCGGCGGCCGCCGGCTCCCGATCCCGCCGTCGTGGAGCCACCTCGACGGCTTTCTCCAGCGCTCGGGCGCGATCTCGCCGCCGAAGTGGCCGCTCCCCCATCTCGAGTCGAGCCAGCAGCTGTTCGTCTGGTTCTTCTTCATGATCGCGGTGGTCGTGCTCGTGCCCGTGGTGGGTCGCATGGCCATCAAGCGCGATCCTGCACGCCACCAGGCGCGCGTGCTGTTCGCATCCGGCCTCTTCGGCCTCGGCATCGTCTCGCAGGGCATCCAGCGCGTGGACTCGGCCCACTTCTCGTGGGTCAGCTGCGTCTCCGTCGCGCTCCTGCCCGTCACCGTGTTCGAGCTGTGGCGCCTGCGCACGGGCACGAGCGGCGCGTTCTGGCGGCGCACGGTGTGCGCGCTCGCGATCCCCGCCGCGGTGGTCCTGCTGATCCCGCACTTCACCGGGTGGTCCTACGCCGACTTCACCGCGCAGTCGTTCGGGAAGCACCGGCTGGCGTTCCCGATCACCCGCAACGGCCGGACCTTCTACTACGGGCGGGACGACGTCGCTCGCACGGCCCGGGACCTCCTCGCGGTGGTGCCGAAGTACGCGCGGCCGGGCGACAAGCTGTTCGTCGGCCCCACCGACCTGCGCAAGACGCCATACTCCGACGCCTACCTCTACTACCTGCTGCCCGAGTACCCACCGGGCACGTACTACATCGAGATGGACCCGGGCGTCGCCAACGCGAAGGGCTCGCGCCTCGCGTCGGATCTGGAGCGCTCGCAGATCGCGATCCTCTCGGGCGTGTGGAACGACTGGTCCGAGCCCAACGATTCGCGCAAGTTCGGGAGCACCACGGCCACGAAGGTGCTGCACCGCGACTTCTGCCTCGCCGACTGGTTCGGCCAGCGTCCCGACGACGGGCTGCCGCTGTACGAGCTCTGGGTCAGGCGCGATTCGCCCGGGGCCCGGCGAGGGCGTGTGACCTCGGTGCCCGGCGGAGGCGGTCCCGTATGCCCCACCAGCTGACGAGGCCCATCTCCTCGATCATCACCGCCATCGACATCTTGGAGTAGCCGCGCACGCGGTCGGTGAAGCTGATCGGGATCTCGACGATCCGCCCGCCCTCACGCGAGACGCGGTACGCGAGCTCGATCTGGAACCCGTAGCC
>CAZXCB010000021.1:0-22497 GCA_964639075.1 uncultured Bifidobacteriaceae bacterium
TGTTCCACGCGGTGGCCGGATCACCGTCGAACGCGCTCGACGCGCGCGCCTTCGCGTTGGCGAGCCGCTCGCTCGAGTCGGCCGTGATCCCGCCGGCGTCCGCGCCGGGGATGCCGAGCGCCGCGTCGACCGCGGAGTCCTTGGCCGCGTTGTTGAGGTGCGCGGCTCCCGACAGCGAGAACGAGCGAGCGGTCGGCAGCACGAACCGCCGCCAGGTGCCGGTGTCGGCCGGCGTCGTCATGAGCAGGGCCAGCGGGTGTGACGCCGACCGCGCGCCGAGCGAGCCGAGCAGGTCCTGCGGCAGCCTCGTCACCTCGCGCACGCGTACGGTGTGCGCGCCCGGCGCGTCGTCCTGGATCTCGATCTCCTCGAACCCGACGCCGGTCTTGCGGCGCCGGCCCGCCTCGGTGGCGACGGCCTGCACCTTGTTCGCGTCGGTCTCGAGGATCTGGACCTCGAACGTCGAGAACTGCTGCCGCGGGAAGCGAACGCGCGTCTTCCCGCGCCGCGCGATCGGCACGACGCGCTGCGGTCCGCCGTCGAGCCGGACGCCGACCTCGGTGATCCACCGGCCCCGCGCGCCATGGGCCGCTTGCTGGAGGAGAACGTGGTCCGTCGTCACCGGGTGCTCGAGCTCGGCGACGAGGCGCTCCTCGCCCACCCTGGTCTCGCCCGCCGCCACCTCCCAGGCGGAACGGGCGTCGCCGTCGAACGCGTTGGCGGGCCGGGCCGACGGGGTGAAGCCGAACGCCGGCGTGCCGTAGGTGGTGGCCCGCACCGACTTCAAGCCGCGCAGCTCCACCACGGTCCGGGCGCGGTCGGTGACCCCCGGGTAGATCTCGAGGCGCTGGTCGAGCAGGTCGTCGCGGAGCAGCTGCTCCCCCGCCTGCTCGGTATAGCCGTAGTTGTTGCGCATCCCCTGCCACCGCATGCCCTGCCGGCGGTTCGTGTCGGTCACGATCAACACCGCGTCGTCGGGCATGTGCGCGCGGAGCTGCTCCGGCTCGGCGTCGTACTCGGCCGACGGCACGACGAGACGCGTGTCCGGGAGGAGCCCGACCCCCGCGGCGTCCACCAGACCCTCGCCGTCGCCGTCGATGACGAGCGGCCCCGCCGCGGGGTGCACGCGGATGATCTTCTGCGGGTCCTGGACCGGGAAGACCGCGACCGGCTTCGGCTCGGGGGTCGGCGGCTCGGCCGGATCGCCCAGGTCGGTGCCGATCAACTTCCCGGGTGTCTTCGTGCCGTAGATCGTGGGCGCGCCGAGCCCCTTCGGCGTGCCGTGCTTGCTGAAGTCCTCCCAGAGCCCGCGGGCCGACACGAGGGTGAACTGGTCGGTCTGGAGATCGAGCCGCAGGAGGATGTCGCCGACGCCCATGAGGCGCGCGATCGGGGCGAGGGCGTTCGGGTCGAGCAGCCGGTCCTGCACGCGCCGGTCGAGCGCGATCAGCAGGTTGGTCGTGGCCTCGCCGCCCCACGGGACGAGCTCGCGCGCGACGTAGGGTCGATCCATGAGCCCGGGCTCGATCGGGTCGATGGTGTCACCCCAGCGGTACGCCGCGAAGTCCGCGCCCGGAAGGCCGAGCACGCGGGTGTCGCCACCCTTCGCGTCGAGCGCGCGCAGCGCCTGCTGCCAGTAGGCCGGCACCTCCTCCTCCCGCTCGAGGTACCGGCTGTAGTAGCGGCCCCGCCAGAGGCCGGGCGCGTTGACCACGCACATCACGCCGACGACGACCGCGGCCACCACCACGATCCACTCCCGACCGCGGGCGGCCATCGCCTCCGACCACGCGGAGATCCCGAGTCCGAGCAGCACCGCCAGGCCGAGCACGAGCATCGGGACCGCTCGGGCGGTGCTGCGCAGGGCGAAGCCGGCGGTGGAGCTGGTGGCGAACGCCTTGAACAGCGACCCGAGCACCGTCGGGTCGTCGTACGGCGAGGCCGCGACCGCGATGACCATCCCGATGACGACGAGCCCGATGAAGAAGGCGCGGTGCTTCCACCGGAGGAAGCCGGCCGCGAGCATCGCCAGGCCCGGGATCGCGAAGCTCACGAAGATCACGACGTTCCGGCGCGTGAAGTCGAGGACGCCGTCGTTCCACGGGCCCCGCACGTCGCCGCCGTAGAAGAACCAGTAGCCGAGGCCGCGGATGATCTCGGTCGCGGTCGACGTGTGCGAGACGACCGCCACCGACTCGGTGAAGCGCAGGATGCCCATGCCGTAGCTGCCCTCGATGAGCAGCCCGACGGCCCACCACAGCGACGTCAGGCCCGTGAGCAGACCGGTGCGCCAGATCGCCGACCACGCGTCGCGCCACGTGACCTCGCGACGCACCCAGATCGCGTACGGCACCCACAGGGCCGGGGCGATGAGCGCATAGAGGAGCGCGGTCGCGTTGACCCCGCCGACGATCTGCACCGTCAACGCGATCAGCGCCGGGTACTTCCACCCGCGCACGTCGCGCAGCGCGCGCAGCGCGAAGCCGAGCAGGAACCCGAGCGCGGCCCACGGGCCGAGGAGCACGCTGAGACGCGCCGAGAACTCGGTCGCGTACGGGCTGAGCGCGTAGACCAGCATCGCGACCGGCACGCCCGGTCCGCGGACGTCGAGCGTGCGCAGGAGGTACCGCACCCCCATCCCCGCCGCGAAGAGCAGCGTGGCGAACCACAGCCGTTGCGCCACCCACGCCGGCATGCCGAGCACCCCGTGCGTCAGCCAGTAGAAGGGCCCGAGCGGGAACAGGTACCCGACGTTCTGATGCGTGACCGTGCCCAACCCGATGTTGGGATCCCACAGGGAACCGATCCGGCCGATGAACCGGTCGGGGTCGAGGTACGGGTAGCTCTTGGTGTCGGCCACGACGCGACCGGGGTGCGTGAGCAGCATCGGCACGTACACGAGCAGCGCGAACCCCACCAGGCCGGCGATGCTCCGGGCGCGTGACGAGCCGAGCCCCGCCAGGCCGCGTGCCCCGTCCGGGCGAGCCCGGGACGGCGCGAGTGCGATCCCCGACGCCGTCATCTCGCGGTCCCCTCGCTCCCCCGGTGTCGCCCGCGGTGGCTGCAGACGAGCCGGAAACGATACCTCGGGCTCACCGACGTCCGGTCGCGTCGGCGCGCTGCGCCGGCACCGTCATGGCGCACTCGGCACGAGCGTCGGCGCCGACGGCGACCCGCGGATCTCCTCGACCCGGACGTCGTTGGCGCCGGCGTGGAAGAACTGCGGTGGCAGCGGCGCCCACCACGGAGACGGCCCCTCGGACGCCACTGCCTGCGTGGTCGCCGCGACCACGCCGTTCACCACGACGGCGAGCGGGACCCCCGCGGCGGCCGCCGGCGCGGCGCCGGAGATCCACAGCCACGGCGCGATCGGCGCGGCGGGGTCCACGCGCGCGAAGCGTCCCGGGTCGGTGACGACGAAGCGGTGGGCCGACCGGCCCGATCCCCCGAGCGAGGAGGCCGGGCGGCCCACGAGCGCGCCGTAGGGTCCGGTGCGGTAGAGGCGCGTCGCCGCGTTCGGATCGGGAGCGGCCGCCCGGCTCGCCAGGACCTCGGAGAACCCGGCCACGCCGTCGACGGTGTTGAAGCGACCGCGGGGCCGCGTGGCGTCGATGTCCCAGTGCAGCAGCCCGAAGTCCCCGTTCGGCCGCGGCGTCCCGAGCAGCGACCGCCCGGTGGTCTTCCACGGGACCTCGGCGCCGAGCACGTCGGCGATCGTCGGGAGGATGTCGGTGGTGCGGGCGAGGCGGTCGTCGACCTTCCCGGCCGTCTGGCCGGGCAGCTTGAAGAACAGCGGGGTCCAGGCGAGGTCGGGCGCGTCGGTGGCGCCGAGACCCCGCGCCGGCTCCCCCTTCGCGAACCCGACGCCGTGGTCGGCGGTGATCACCACGAGCGAGTCGTCCCACGCCCCGATGGCGCGCAGCTTCGCCATCAGGAGCCCGACCACCGTGTCCGTCGCCTGCGTCTGGAGCAGGTGCTGCTCGCGCGCGGACCGGGCGGCCCACGTGCTGGTCCAGCGGTCCGCGGCGAGGCCGGGCGGGTTCCCGACCGAGCGGTCGTCCTGCAACGACTGCACGTAGTGCCACGGCCAGTGCGGGAGCAGGACGTGGAGGAAGTCGAGCCGCGGAAACGGCGACGGCTGCAACGAGTCGACGAACGCACGCGCCGTCGCGGCCGGGTCCGCGTCGAGCGACATCACCCCGTGGATGATGTCGAGACCCGGGGGCGCACGGCGGGGGCTGGCGAAGTCCTTCCACAGGTCCAGCGCGTCGTCGGTGAGCCCACGGAGGCTCGACGTGCGGAGCGCGAAGTGTCGGTTGTCCTGGCACTCCGTGCTCGGACACAGCGAGGTCAACGTCTCGAATGCGTTCACGTCGTACGTGTCGCCGAGCAGCGTGAAGGCGGTGTTCGGGTAGTTCGCCACGACGGCGGGCTCGTCGGTGGACTCGGGGACGGAGCCCGACAGCATCCCGGGTACGGCGGCGAGGGTGAACGGCGCGATCGTCGTCGAGTTGCGGTACCAGTTCGACGTCGCGGCGAGTCGGGCGAAGTTCGGGAAGAGCTGCGCGTCGATCGCGCCCTTCCCGTCGAGCAGCGAGGTCACCGGGAACTCGTCGAACACGACCCACACGACACGGTGCGGCGTGCGCACGGTCACGCCGTCGAGCGCGGCGCCCTTCCCACCGAAGACGACCGCGTGCACCGACGACGTGAAGAGGAAGACGATCGCGAACAGCGGCGCCGCGATCGCCACGAATCGGAGCCAGGTGCGAGCGAGGGGCACACGTGTGATCAAGCCGGCGAACAGGAGCGCGCCGACGGCCGCGATCGCCACGACCGCCACCGGCCCGAGCTCGGTGCCGTGCTTGACGACCTCCACGAACAGCACCCCCGCACCCAGCGCGAGCCCGAGCACGTGGACCGCCGGTCGCGCCATCGGGAGCACCAGCCCCGTGACCAGCTCGAGCCCGTACCAGAGCAGCGGCGGGACCAGCAGCACCGCGAGGGTCAGGACCACGAGCTGGGTCCCGGTCGCGCGGCGGATGCTGAACAGCTCCGGGTTCTTGCTCAACACGTCGAACATGGGCTGCGCGAAGGCCAACCCGCTCACCGCGAACAGCTCGATGAACGCGAGCAGCTCTCGGCGCGGGGAGAGGATCCGAGCCGCCGGTGACTCGGCCATCAGCGGCACTCGCCGGGGGGAGGCATCGGGCGCGCGATGACGGGCAGCCGCAGCATGAGGCGGTGGATGGTAGGTGACTGTCGCCCGAAACGGGGCGCGTCCCGGTCGTGGCCCGCGACCTGCGATCATGTCCGGTTCCTATGGCCACCGACCGGATCCGCCTTCCCCATGTCGGCGCGCTCGACGGGCTCCGGGGGGCGGCCGTCGCGGGGGTCGTCTTCTTCCACGGTGGGTACCTGACCGGCGGATACCTGGGCGTCGACCTGTTCTTCGTGCTCTCCGGCTACCTCATCACCTCGCTCCTCCTGACCGAGTGGCGCTCCCAGGGCCGGATCGCGCTCGGAGCGTTCTGGGCCCGCCGGGCCCGCCGCCTCCTCCCCGCGCTCGTCCTCGTGATCCTGGGCGTGGCGATCTACTCGCGCGTGTTCGCGGCGAGCACCGAGCTCGGCCGGATCCGCGGCGACGCGTTGGCGACGATCGGTTACGTCGCCAACTGGCGGGCGATCTTCCTGCAGCAGAGCTACTTCGAGATCCTGCAGTCGGTCCCGTCGCCGCTCGACCACACGTGGAGCCTCGCGATCGAGGAGCAGTTCTACGTGTTCTGGCCGCTGATCTTCGTCGGCCTCGCCGCGTGGTGGAAGAAGCACCTCCCCCAGGCCGTGCTCGTCACCGCCGTGGTGCTCGGACTGGCCTCGACCGGCCTGATGGCCGTGCTCTACGACCCCGCCAACGTCAACCGCGCCTACTACGGCACCGACACGCGGGCCTTCGCCCTCTTCGCCGGCATCGCCATGGCCGCGATCGTCCAGCTCTGGGGCCACGCCCGCGGCGCGCTGCGCATCCTCCTCGAAGGCGCCGGACTCGCCGCGATCATGCTGCTCACGTACATGTGGATCACCGTCGACGGTCAGACCGGCCGCCTCTACCGCGGCGGGTTCTTCGGCGCCGGTGTCGCCGCCGCGATCCTCATCGCGGTCGCCGCCAACCCGAAGCGGGGCCCGATCAGCTGGGTCCTGTGCTTCCCGCCACTGCGGTGGCTCGGCCTCATCAGCTACGGCCTCTACCTCTGGCACTGGCCCGTCGACGTCGTGCTGAACCCCGACCGCGTCGGCATCACCGGCTGGCCGCTGTTCCTCATCCGCACCGCGGTCGCGCTCACCATCGCGATCGCGTCGTACTTCCTCGTCGAGATGCCGATCCGACGCGGCGCGCTCCGACCCACCCAGTGGCGCATCGCGATCCCCGCCGTCGCCGCCGTGCTCGTCGTCGCCGTCGTCACCACCACGCTCGGCGCGACCTCGGCGCAGGCGATCTACAACGATGTGTACTTCCCGCGTCCGAACAACCGGGTGCTCCTCGTGGGGGACTCGGTCGCACAGAGCCTCTCGCCGGGCATGCGGCGCGGGGTCAGCGGATTCGGCCTGGTCTGGGAGCCCGGCTGCCGGCTCATCCACGGCCGGCTGCAATTCGACAACCCATACACCGCGGACTGTCACTGGGAGCGGAAATGGAAACCCGTCGTCAAGCGCCTGCATCCGGCATACGCGATCGCTCTCATCGGCACTTGGGACCTGTTCGACGTGAAGCTCTCCGGAACGAAGCAGGTCGTGCGCCCGGGCACACCGGCGTGGAACGAGGCATTTCGCATCCAACTCGAGCGACTCGCCCGTCTCCTGGGTGTCAATGGCGCGACCGTGGTGCTGCTGACGATCCCGTGCGCGGGCCACGGGATCGTCACGGGCCAGGCGCGTCAGTTCCTCAACGGCGCGTTCGACATCAGCCGCGTCAACGCCGCGAACGAGGTGATCCGATCCTTCGGAGCCGCGAGCAACGGTCGCATCAAGGTTGTCGACCTGAGCAAGATGCTGTGCCCGAACGGCCGCTTCGCCGGTGTCATCGACGGCACCGTCATGCGCACCGACGGTGTGCACCTGACCGATGAGGGCTCCGACCTCGTCACGCGCTGGCTGCTACCCGAACTCGGACTGCGCGACCGCCGCGCGACGTCCGGAATTGCAACTTCGCCGACAACGGCCGCGTCAACGACGCCCTGACGCGGCCGGGCTGGGCGGCTGCGCCCGCTACTCCCCCGGGCCGCGGTACACGGGCACGTCGCGCAGCTGCGGCGCGCTCGGATCCCCGCTGACGGCGTAGAGCGTCAGCGTGTTCGGCCCGCGCGTGGCGAGCTGCGGCGCGAGGACCGTCGAGAGGATCCCGGTGGTCGTTCCCTGCAGCGGGAGTGCCTGACCGATTCCCACGATCCGTCCGTTGAGCGCGATCGCGACCCACTGGTCGTCGTCGAGGTTGTCGAGCAGACCGAGGAAGTAGGTCCACGGCACGTGCTTCGCGGTCGGATCCAGCAGGTCGTAGCTCGGCGCCGCGCTCCCCCGGATCTGCGAGACGAGCTGGCCGCCGACGTGGGCGAGGGTCGGGCGCGAGGCCGGCGCGACCGACCCCGGCGAGACCGTGGTGCCGACGAGGTCGCCGTAGGGACCGGCCCGGTAGACGCGCAGCTTCGGGTCGCCTCGGGCCGCGACGGCGCGGTTGGCCAGCACGTCCTGGAATCCCTTGGGACTCAGCTCGAGGTAGCGCTGACCGTCGGGCGGATAGAGCGAATGCTGCGCGGCGAAGGACTGGCCCCGGGTCTGGTCGAACTTCCGGGGGAAGTCCTTCCGCGGCGGGCCCAGCAGCGACGTGCCGTCGATCTTCCACGGGACCTTGGTGCCGATGACCTCCGCGACCGTCGGCAGGATGTCGATCGACTGCGCGGGCCGGTCGTCGACCTTGCCGGCGGCCTGGCCCGGGTACTTGATGAACAACGGCGTCCAGAGGATCTGCTGGTAGTTGCCGCCGGCCTCGTCGGTGACGCTGCGGATCCCCTCCATCGGGGTGAACGCGACGCCGTGGTCCGCGGTGACGACCACGAGCGAGTCGTCCCACGCGCCGATTCGCTTCAGCTTCGCGGTGATCTTCCCGAGCACGGTGTCGGTCGCCTGGGCCTGGAGCAGGTGCTGACGGCGCGCGTTCTCGGCCGGCCAGGCGTCCCGCTGCCACTCGAGCTTGCTCGCGCCCTGCTGGGGCGCCAGGTTGTCGCTGTCCTGCAACGTCGGGAGCAGGTGCCAGGGCTCGTGCGGCAGCTCGATGTGCACGAAGTCGAGCTGCGCGCCCTCGCCCGGCTGCAGCGACCGCACGAAGTCGCGCATGTGCGGCACGCCGAACTGGACCACCGAGTCCTCGGAGAAGTTGACCGTCGTCTCGTGGGGTGACGCGAAGTCGCGCCACAGCCGGTACGCGTCGGTTCCGAGGTCCTGGAAGCGCCGGACCCCGGTGGCATCGTTCGCGCGTGCCGCGCAGAGCGAGCGCGGGCACAGCGCGGTCACGGCCTCGTGCACGTTGAAGGGGATCGCGCCGCCGAGCATCGTGAACAGGTTCTGGGGATAGTCGTCGGCGGACGGGACCACGGTCCCGGTCGGCGGGAGCCGACCCGTGAGGATCGCCGGCACCGCCCGTTCGGTGTACGGAGCGACGGTGGTGTCGTTGCGGTACCACGTCGACTCCGACGCGAGCCGGGCGAAGTTGGGGTACAGCTGCTCGTCGACGGCGCCCGCGCCGTTCATGAGCGACATCGTGGGGAACTCGTCGAAGACCACCATCACGATGCGCTTCGGTTTCGTGACCTCCACGCCCGACTTCGCCGTGGTGTCCCCGCCGAACACCACAGCCGAGGCGGGCGAGCCGAACAGGAACAGCGCCGCGAACAGCGCCGGCGCGATCGCGAGGTACCGCAACCAGACCCGCGTCCACTCCAACCGCAGGAACGCCAGAGCCGCGAGGAGCCCGGCGATCCAGCCGAGGTGGACGAGCCGGACCGGCGCGAGGTCCGTCGTGCGCTTGAGCACCTCCTCGGCGAACACGCCGAACGCGAGGCCGCAGAGCAGCGCATGGACGTACCGGCGCACGCGTGGCAGCACGAGCCCGACCGCCACCTCCACGAGGTAGAGCACGAGCGGCGGCACGAGGACGATGAACAACGCGAGGAGGATCAGGTCCAGGCTCGTGGCTCCCCTGGTGGCGAAGATCCCCGTGTTCTTGCCCAGCAGGTCGAAGGTCGGCTGGGCGACGGCGATACCGCAGAGGGCGAACAGCTCGAGCGCGGCGCGCACCTCCCGCCGGCGCGGGCCGAAGCGGCGCGCACGCTCGGAGGTCGGAGCGTCCGCGGCCGCGGTCACGACGCCACCCCGCCCGCGGGCTGGTCGTCACCCGGAGTGGCTGCAACCGGTGGAGCGACCGCCGGCCGCCGGCCACCCGGCCACTGCCGGTGCGACCAGCGGATCGCCGGTCGCTCCACCCAGAAGTAGCTGAGCGTCGCGGTGATCAGGGTCAGCGTGATCACGATGAGGAACCACACCCAGATGTTGGCGCCGATGCTCCCGTCGTGGAACCAGGTCTTGAGCTGGTGCACCCAGATGATGTGCCAGAGGTAGATGCCGTAGGAGATGATCCCGAGCATCGCCATCACGCGGGACCGCAGGAACCGGCGGATGCCGCCGCGGTCCTGGTCGCCGAACACCGCCGGCAGGATGAGGAAGAACGCGACGAGCCCGTAGAGGAACGCGATGCCGAAGTCCTGCACGCGCGTCACCGCCGCGTAGATGCTGGCCGGGGTGTTGAGCTGCAGCGCGACCCAGAAGCAGGTCGCGGACAGCAGCCACGATGCGGCGGGGTACCGCGCGAGGGCGCGGGCGAGCATCGGGATCTGACCGCCGCGGGCCATCCACGCGCTGCCGACCGCGAGGAGCATGCCGAGGGCGAACCAGTCGAGGTAGCCGGGGAGCCACTGCCCCACCTGGGCGATCGGGAACCACCCCCCGCCGCGTGCGGGCTTGGCGTTGAGCACCCAGAGCCGCCAGAACCGCACGACCATCGCGACGCCGTAGAGCGCGAGGAGCCCGAGCAGCTGGGTGCGCAGCTTCGTACGGGGACTCGCGTCCGGCCGGTCGATCGAGCGCAGGAACCAGGCGATGAACGGCAGGGCGATGTAGAAGCTGACCTCGATCACCAGCGTCCACTCCACGCCGAGGCCGGCGAGGGTCAGGCCCGCCCGGTAGTTCTGCAACAGCAGATAGGTGGAGAAGAAGATCTGGAAGTTCGAGATCGTGATGATCGCCATGCCGTACGCGGCCACGGTGATCGCGACCCAGTAGGCGGGGTAGATGCGCAGCGCGCGCCGGCCCCAGAACGGGATCAGCCTCGGCGGCTCGCGATCGGTGAACACCGACACCACGTAGGGCCGGTAGAGCAGGAAGCCCGAGATCAGGAAGAACGCGGAGACGCCGAAGTTGCCGAGCCGCTGCGTCCACTGCCACGTGTCGGAGTGCAGCGTCTCGAGGTTGTACGTCGTCGTCACGTGGTACACGAGCACCGCGAACGCGGCCATCGCGCGCAGTCCGTCGAAGCACGGGAACCGGTCGTGCGGGACGGGCGCGAGCGTCTCGAGGGGCGCCTCGATCGGCGAGTGCTCGGCGACGGCGGTCTCGGTCACGGCGTGCCGGCCACGTCGAGTGGGCCCGCGGCGAAGCCGGCGAATCGCGCGCCGACCGCCTTCGGTGAATCGATCACGAGTCCGGCGCGGTGCGCGCCACGCAGCTCCGGCGTGCGGAAGGTCACCGTCTCGAAGCCGTCCACGAAGATCGTCATCGAGACCCCGCGCAGCCGCACTCCGAGCGTCGAGCCGTTCCCGAAGTTGGTGAGTCCCGTGCTACCGACCCGGGTCTCCTGACCGTCGACCACCCGCATCACGTTCATCGTCCCGTACAGCGGGACCGCGGTGATGCGGAAGTAGTTCTGCGCGTCCCGGTAGCGGAACACGAGCCCGGTCCCGGTCGGCATCGACGACGCCGTGATCTGGACCCAGCCGTCGGATCGGCCGACGTCGACCGTCGCGATGCTCGGCTTCAGCGTCGGCTGCGACTCGAGCACCGCCTCACTGCGCAGGATCGTCCAGCTCCCGCTCGCGGTCAGCCAGCGCTGCCCCGTCGGCGTCGACCCGAGCGCCCGGGTCCCGGCGCGGTCGAAGGAGTCGTGCACCGGCGCGCCCGGCCCGACGATGTCGTACTGCACGGTCCGGAACGCCGCGTAGCGCGCCGCGGGGTCGCCGCCGGCCGCGAGCACGAGCCCGGACCTCGGCTTGTCGTTCAACTCGGTGCTGTCGACGTGGCGCGCGAGCACGTCGTTCACGTAGACGTCGAAACCCTCGGGACGGAGCTCGACCCGCACCCGGGTCCCGTCGGCGATCGGCACCTGACCGACGTTCTGCATGTCGACGACGTCGAGGCCGGTGGTCTTGGTCAGCTGCCAGGTTCCGAACTGGACGCGTGCCGTGAGCGTCCAGCAGCTCAGCTCGTCCTCGCACCGGAACGCGATGCCCATCCCCTCGGTGACGTGCGCGGCGGTGAACCCGACGGATCCCGAGCCGCGGCCGCTGCGGATCAGCGCGTAGTTCGGCGACACCGGATCCGGCGTCACGACGTGCGCCGAACCGCCGTCCTCACCCCACGTGCCCTTGATCGGCGCCCAGGGCTGCCCGGTGCTCGCCCGTCCCAGGCTCACCGAATCGGTCCGGGTGAAGTCGTCCCGGACCTCCCGCGGGAACGGCACCGCTCGGGGGATGCCGAGGCCGACGATGACCTTCGACTGCGTCGTCACGCGGTCCAGGACGACGCCGATTCCGATCAGCAGCGCGAACGCCACGACAAGCGCCACGAGTGCACGTGAGCGTTGCGCGTCGGTGAGATCGAAGGGGCTCGACGGTGCGTCGAGCGTCGCGGGGCTCTGCATCAGATGGGCATCGACACGGTGGCCGGCCGAGACACGACGCGGCCGGCGGCGGGATCGCCCACTGTAGGCAGGCGCCGAAGCCAGGTCAGCGCGGCATCAGGTGGCGTCGGCAGCGGGGTCGACCGCGGCCTCGTCGGGCGCGTCCGCGGCCTCGTCGGGGCTGGTTTCGAGGTCGTTGCTCTTGCGGAACACCCCGGTGGCCCGCCGCCAACCGACCTTCGCCGCGACCGCGACCCCGGCGGCGCCGGCGGCCACCGCGCCGACCAGCATGCTCCCGGAGCCGGCGTCCAAGTAGCCGAACACGCCCATCATTCCCCCAGTGTCGAACCCGTCCGGCAGCGCCGGCAAGAGCCCAAGAGGATAGCAGCCACGTAGGGCGAGACAACCTCGCCGGACCACCACCGAGCGTGGTGGCGCTCAGGTCCTCCTCGTCCCCACGACGAACCGCCGATCCCGGTCGAGGAAGGTGCCGTACTCGTGCACCTCGGAGCGCTCGATCGTGAAGAACCGCTCGATCAGCTCCACGGTCCGCCCGAAGTCCCGCCCCTCGAGCGCCGGCGGGTGGGACTCGAACACGAGCCGTCCGCCGGGCCGCAGGAGCTCGTGGCAACGGGCGAAGTAGTCCTCGAGGCCCTGGCGGGTGTTGCCGTCGTAGGTGTGGTGGTTGGCGAAGGAGAGCACGTCGTCGAACCGCTCGCCACCGGCGTCGTACTCCTCGAAGCTCGACACCAGGAACTCCACGTTGTCGATGCCCAGGTGCCGGGCACCGATGCGGCCGGCCTCCACGAGGAACGGGTTGATCTCGAACGCGACGAGCCGCGCCGCCGCCAGCGCGATCGCGAGCGACAGGAAGCCGCTGTTGGATCCGATCTCCAGGACGGTGCGGCCGGCCACGAGGTCACCGAGACCGAACGCCGCCACGCGCGCCGCCGTGTCGCGCAGGCCGGTGATGCCGAGCTCGGCCGACGACTGGTACCAGTAGCCCTCGCCGTAGTCGTAGGTCGGCCACTCACGACTCTGGGCGACGAGCTGTGCGTGCAACGCGCGGTGCACCGGCAGCAGGGTCGGGCGCTTCTGCAGCCCGGCGTAGTCGCGTTGGCGGTTGCGGACGCCGAGGGCGCGCAGCGGCGGTCTCGTGCGGACGGCGTCGGCCGCGAAGCGCAACGGCGCAACCGGCGAGAGCTTCTCGTAGTACGGCCGGTAGCGCTCGAGCATCGGCGTGGTCGACGTCGACGCCGGCGCCTCGGCGCGCGGCGATCGGAACAGCGCCGCGAGCGCACGGCCGCGCACCGTCGGGTGCATGAAGTGGAACGTGATGCCGACGTCGAGGTCCTGGGGAGTCGCCGCGAGCTCGCGGACGTCCGCGGCGGGCTCCAGGACGTCACGGACGAGGAGCTCGGCGCGCAGCAGCGGGTCGACGAAGGAGAACACCGCGCGGTAGAGGGTCTCGTCGTCCGGGCGCTCGCCGGCCGTGAGGTCGACCACGAGCGGGTCGGTCTCCCACGTGGCCAACACGTCACCGTCGTCGAGCCCGGGCGTCATCGTGAACGCCGAGACTCCGGGTCGGCCCCGCGTGAGCAGCGACCAGAGCAGCACGTCGGCGCCACGCACGTGGGGCAGCAGACCGGTGTGCACGTGGACGAGCGTGAGGCCGGGAACGTCGAACACGGCCTCGGGCACGATGCCGCCGCCGGTGAACAGGACGGTGGCCGGCGCGACCTGCCTCAGCGCGGCGAGGAGTGCGGGTGACCGGTACGACGACGCCGGGACGCGCACGACGACGTCGGCGTACGCGCGGTACTCGAAGCCCTCGTACATCGTGTCGACGAGCGCATCCGCCCCCGGGACCAGCGGTTCGAGGTCCCGCACGATCGCGGCGACGAGCTCGGGGTGCTGCTTGCGGATCCGGTGCGGGTGGAAGTTGTGTCGGCGGTCCTGGACCCGCGCGCCGTAGCGCAGTGCGAGGTCGCCGACCCCGGGCGCGGCGCCGAGTCGCTCGGCGGCGGGGTGTCGGACCATGAGCACGATGCGCTCGGCGCGCAGCCCGGCGTGGGCCATCCGCGCCAGGTAGGCACGCGCCTGCGGCCCCTCCCAGGCGAGGATCGTGACCGGCAGCGTGCGGGGACTCATGCGCCGGACCCGGTGCGATCGTCGAGGATCGCGAGCGCCCACGCTCGCAGCTCGGGTGCGGCCGGGACCTCGTCGCGCAGCTCGAGGCCCTTGAGCGCGGAGTTCACGCACTTCAGGGCCCAACCACCGTCGTCTCCCGGGCTGCGATCGGCGTCGAGCAGCAACACCGTCACGACGCCCGCGACGGTCGCCGCGTCGGCGGGTGACTCGTCGTCGCGACGGGCCCACCCCGGGTCGTAGCCCGTCGAGACCTTGTGCCGGACGTCGATCTGGCGGCAGACGGCGTGCAGGTCCGCGCGCGGCGGCGAGCCCGCGGTGAGCCACGCCCGCACGAGGTCGGCGGTCACGACCTCGTCGGTTCCGTCCCCGTCCGGGCCGGGGAGTCCGGCCCCGATGCGGGCGACGAGCTCGGTGCGGTCGACGGTCATGACCGCCGCCGCGCCCGGAACGCGGCGGCCTTCGTCGCGACGAGCTCGGCGGCCACCGCGCCGCTGTGCCCGACGTTGGCGATGCTCTCCTCGCGCACGGCCGCGAGCCGGGCCGGCCATTCGGGCGCCTCGGCGACCAGCGCGTGCACCGCCGGACCGATCGCGTCCAGCGCGGTCGGCGCCACCACGGTGCCGACGCGTTCGCGGACCGCCACCTCGAACGGCGTGATGCCGAGCTGCTCGTAGTCTGGGTTGTTCACCTTGCGCTCGACGTCCACGAAGAGCACCGGGCGCTCCAACCCGAACGCGTACTCCAGCGCCGCGCCCGACCAGTCGCTCACCATCAGGTCCGAGCGCAGCAACGACGCGGTCGCGGCGATGTCGGTGTCGATGACGACGTCCGGGTGGTCCGCGTACGCGCGCGTCAGCGCCTCGATGGCCCGGGGCGTGCGCTTGGCCGTCATCGGGTGTGGGCGCGCGATCACCTGGCATCCGGCCGCGACGAGGGCACCGACGAGCTCGACCCCGATCGTCTCGAAGATGCACGTCGGACCCCACGAGGGCGCGACGAGCACCGTCGGCGCGGTGCCGGCCGGCGGTCGGGTCGCGCCCGCGACCTGGGCCCGGATCGTGTCCAGGCGGCCGTAGCCGTGCAGCACGAGCTCCTTCTCGGGCAGGCCGACGAGCCGCTCGCGCGCCCGGATCTCGTCGACCATGTACGGACCCACGCACAGCACCGTGTCGTAGTGGTCGAAGCCGTCGGGCTCGTAGATCATGTGCGTGCTCGCCATCGAGTGGAACACGTACACGTACTGCGTCCCGAGCTTCTCGGCGTGGCGCGACCGCGGCAGCACCGAGATCCCCAGCTGGGGCACGGTCGCGACGAGCACGCCCGTCTCCATCGTCTGGAACAGGAACGCGCGCCCCACGCCCTCGCCGACGAAGAACGGCTCCACGCCGGACCGGCCGGCGTCGAGGACCGGATCCGACTCGCTCGAGGTGAGGTAGCAGATCGACTCGCCGTGGGCGCCGAGGAGCGCATCCACGATCGGCTCGAAGTGCGGCCACGAGCCGCCGTCCTCGGCGTAGAACGTGATGACGCGCTCCGAGGCGGGCAGCTTCTCGTACGCCTTGCGGCCGTTCGGCCGACCGCCGCGCTTGAACAGGCTCACGCCACGGCCGCCAGATCCACGACCGCCGCGAGCTCGCCCCGGCCGCGCAGCGCTTCGTAAGCGGCGAGGTCGTCGAGCGTGTCGACCTCGAGCCAGCCGCCCTCGACCGGCACCGCGTCCACGGGCACGCCCGCGTCGATCAGCAGCTGCAGGTAGGCCGTCATGAACATGTGGTCGCGGTCCCTGCCTTCGTACGGACCGCGCGGATCGAGTGAGTCGTACCGGGCACACCAGTCCGCCGCGCTCCCCGCGCGCGCCTGGATCAGACCGACGTACTGGCCCTCGATGTCGGCGCGCGACCGCGGGGGACGACCGAGCTCGACGAGATAGCCGTCGGTGTCGAGCCGCAGCGTCTCGGCGTCCGCGAGCGGATCCTCCATCCGCAGCTCCCAGAGTCGCGCCCACGCGCGGTCCATCACGATCGCGACGCCACTGCGTGCGCCGGCGAGCGCGGCGACGAGCCTCGGCTCGTAGACGATGTCGCCGTACGCGATGACCACGTCGTCGGTGCCGTCGAACGCGTCACGGGCGCACATCAGGCTCGCGACCATGTTGGTGTCCGCGTACCGGGGGTTGTGCACCCGTCGAGTGCCGCCGGTGATCTGGTCCGCGCGGTAGCCGGTCACGATCGTGACGTCGTCGATGCCGGCGCCGCCGAGCGCGGCGAGCTGCCACGCGAGCAGCGGCCGGCCGGCCAGCTCCACGAGGCACTTCGGACGGTCCTCGGTGAGCGGCCGCAGCCGGGTGCCCTCCCCCGCCGCGAGCACGACGGCCCGGGTCACGCGCCGACCCCGACGAGGGCGGTGAGCAGCGCGCGGTCGGCGGCGTCCCCCGGCGCGCGCTCGGGGTGCCACATGACGCCCACCTGCGGGAGCGTGCGGTGGGCGACCGCCTCCACGCTGCCGTCGGGAGCGTGGGCGATCGCGACCAGGTCGGGACCGAGGGTCTCGACCGCCCAGTCGTGGAACGAGTTCACCGGACCCCGGCGCAGCGACCACGGCGCCGCCGCGACCGGGACGAGATCGTGCCGGCACGCGACATGCCCGTCGATGCGCGTCAGGGTGCCGCCCCAGTGGTGCACGAGCATCTGCATACCACGACATGCCGCGAGCACCGGGAGGCCGACCGCGGTCGCGTGGTCGAGCAGCGCGCGCTCGGTGCGGTCCCGTTCCGCCGCGGGTTGCTGCGCGCCCGGGAGGTGCGCGAGGTCGTTGCCGCCGGTGAGCACGAGCGCGGAGGCACCCAGCGCGACGAGGTACGCGGCCGGGTCCGTGAGGGCGTTCGGGACCGGGACCGGTCGGTCTCCGCCGGCGAGCACCCACGCCGTCCACGCCTGGTCGAGCGCGTCGCGCCGCTCACCGCGATCGGCGAGGTCGTCGACCCGCTGCGTCAGCGCGACGACCGTCACCGCACGACCGTCACGGTGCGGGCACCGCAGTCGAGCCGCAGGACGCCCGCGGTGGCGAGCTGCTCGTAGCGGGCCTCCCCGACGCCGATCGCGGCCGGCAGGCTGCACTCGGCGGCACGGACGGCCATGTGGGAGTTCGCGCCTCCGAACATCGTCACGAGGCCGGCGATGTCGCGCGCGAGCAGCCAGTCGTAGCCGGGGTCGGCGCTCGGGACGAGCACGATCCGACCCGCGACGTCCGCACCCGGGTCGAGCAGCCCGGCCGCCACCCGCGCCTCGACAGCGCGTCCGGTGACGAAGTTCGGTTGCGCAGCCACCTGCTCGAAGCACGTGAGGTCGACGACGTCCGCGATCTGGGCCGGCAGCGCGACACCTTGGGTCACGTGGTGCGCCTCGACGCCCTCCTCGACCCGGCGGCGCAGGAACGCGACCGGGTCGGCCAGGCCGTCGCGGGCGAGCAGCAGGTCGGCGATGCGCACGTTCGCGAGGTCGGCGCGGTCGAGCCCATGCTCGGCACCGAACGCGGCGAGATCCTCCAACGCGTCGCTGAGCGGGCGCGTGAACACGAACTTGCCCTCCTCCCGACCGGCGATCGCGGCGCGGACGAACCGATCCAGCTCCTCGACGTCGACCGGGAGATCGAGGGCGGCCAGCGCGCCGGCGATGGCGGCGCGCTCGGGCGCCGTCCACTCGAACGGTGCCGCTTCCCCCCGGTCCTCGCCGTGCTCCACGAGCGGACGGAGGTACTCCTCGGGGGCGGCCGCGTACCGCAGCGACGTGATGTCGTACGTGCCCGGACGCAGGTGCCCGTACCGATCGACGAACTCGTCCCAGGCGAGCGCCCCGTCCCGCACCGCTCCCGCGTCGATCTGGAGCTGACCGAAGACCGTCTCGGTGGTCGCGAGGTACGCATCGGCCCGCTCGGGCGAGACTGCGCCGACCGCGACGAGACCACGCACGAAGCTCGTCGCGACGAAGGCGCTGCGGGCGAGATGCGCGAACACCGGCGTGCCCAGGCGGCGCACCAGCTCGAGCCGGTAGCCCGCGGCGTCGATCGAGCGACCCGAGACCGCGGTGGTCCGGATCCGCGTCCGGAGGTCATCGAGTCGGGCGAGATCGCCGGGCAGGCGTGCGAACGCCGCCGCCGTCAGCGCCTGCAGTGCACTCCGCAGCTCGGCGACGTCGTCGCTGCCGAACCCGGCGTCGACCAGGGTCTGTGCCCGGCTCCCGAAGTCCGGATCCAGGCAGGTGACGAGCACGTCGAACTCGACCTTGTCGTGCAGCTCGGGCCGGGCGGCGAGCGTCGCGAGCTGGTGTTCGACGAGTCGCCGCGCGAAGCCGTCGGAGAGCGTGGCGGGCACGAAGGAGGTGAAGCACGCGCGGACGTCGATGTACGGGTGCCCGGCGAGCTCGACGAGCAACGGACAGGGCCGCACGTCGCGGTAGCCGTACTCCGCTCGCTGGCCCGCCCACACCTCGTCGGTCACGAGGTGGCGGTAGAGGGAGACGGCGAGCGCACGCGGCGTGGTTCCGATGATCTCGGCCGGGTTCCAATCGGCCATCACGCTGTACCGCGTCGTCGTCCCGAGCACACCCGGCGCGGGTGCCGCGCGGTCGAGCACCGTCGAGCGCGCGACGCGCACCGCCCGACCGATCGCGTCGTCGTCGACCGGCACGGCCCGCTCGACCATGGCGATCGGCCGCACCTGGAGCACGTGCACCTCGCCTCCGGTCGTCACCGCGAACTCGATGTCGAGCGAGTCGTGGCCGACCAGGCCCTCGATCTTCTGCACCGCCGAGAGCACCGGGCCGATCCCGGGTGGGACATCCGGGGCGAGCTCGGCACCGCGGAGACACAGGATCGTGCGGGCGTCACCGCCCGCCGTGACGACGTCCGTGCGATCGGTCGCGTCGTCGAAGTTCACCACGTAGTACGGCGCTCCGAGCGCGTGCGTGCGCGTCATCACGACGCCGCTCATCGTCACATCGCGGACCATCTCCTGCACGAGCACCTGGTCGAGCGGGCTCGGCTCGTCGTACGACGCGAACACGCGGTCCACCGCGGCCGCGACCGACTCGCGCTCCGGCGCAATGTCGGCGATGCTCTCGTGGCGGCCGGCGCCGGACGTACGCCAGCCGTCCTCGCTCAGCGCGCTGCTCCGCACGATGATGCGGTCGACGGGCAGCTCCTCGGCGATGCGATCGAGCATCGCCGTACGATCCTCGGCCCAGCCCGCGCGCGTGAACGCCACCATCGCGCCGATCAGCGCCCCGTGGTCCATGGGCCGGAGGCGCTCGAGGGACTCGGCCTTCGTCCCGAGCACGAAGCGCGCCAGGTCCTGGCGGGCGTCGAGCTCGGCCCAGTCGCCGGCGAGGTCGACGGTGTGCACCGGCACCCCGGTCGCGGCCAGCGCCTCGACGAGCGCCGGCAAGGCCGCCGTCGGCGCCAGCGTGCCGGCCTCGATGATCCGCAGCGTCGCGGCCACCGCACTCGGCGAGAGCTTGAGCACACCCGCGAACTCGGCGTCGGCGGCGTCGATCGGCACCGCGGCACCGATCGCCGCGACCCGACCGTCGCGCACGGCGACCTTCTCGGCGCGGGCGAGGTCGGCCGGTCCCCGCCCGTCGTAGCGCTCCCGCCACCGGGTGTCGATGGCGATCACGGCACCGTCGGGTGCGGCGGCGAGCCCCTCGATCGCTCGGCGCCGGAAGACGACGTCCGAGTAGCAGACGTAGGCGGGGCGCAGGGGGTCGGGCGCGGCGAGGCCGAGCGACTCAACCGGCCCGGTCCCGGCCCAGTCCCGGTTGAAGACCACGCGGAGCTGCGGGTACCGCTCGACGACGTCGTCGGCTCGATAGCCCCCGACGAAGGCGACGTCGGGCTCGTCGAGCACCGCGAATGCGTCGAGCAGCCAGTCCATGACCCGGCCGTGCTCGTCGATGTCGACCATCGCAGACGGGAGCGCGCCGCGGACCGAGCGGCCGGCGCCGAGGATGACGACCTGAGCGGACCCGGCGGACATGAAGCACGGAATCCTACCGGAGCGCGACCCCTCGACCATCCGACGGCCCCGGCTTCGCGACGGCGTCCGTCGGGCTCAGCCGAGCGCGGCGAGCCGCTCGGCGACGTCGGCGAAGCCGGCGTCGTAGCGCTTGACGCGATCGAACAGGTTGCGGGCGCGCGGCAGGTTGCCCGCGCGCTCCTCGAGGTCGGCGAGCGCGTACCAGAGGCGCAGGTGGTGCTCGTGCACGCGCTTGGGAACGGATTCCGCGCGCTTGCGGAGCAGCGCGATGGCCTCCGGGATACAGCCGCGATCGGCGAGCGAGCCCGCCATGACGATGCGGCCCTCGGTGACGAGCTGCCCGCTCGGCGACACCTCGGCGAGCTCCTTCCAGAGCTCGTCCACCCGCGTCGAGTCGCCGGCGGCCCGGGCGCAGTCCATGAGCACCGGGTGCTGGTCGACCTCACCCGTCAGCGCGACGAACACCTCGAGCTGCTCGGTGGCGTCGGCGTACTTCCCGCTGCGATAGAGCGCGAGGCCGAGGAGCTCACGCACCGACGGCGCGTCCGGCATCGCCTTCACGATCGGCCGGAGCATGCGGACGGCGTCGCGCTCGCGGCCTTCGGCGTACGCCTCGCTTGCCTCGGCCACGGCGCGGAACCACCGTTCGCCCCGGGCCCCGCCGTGGCGGAGGATCTCGTCGCGGACCGACATCGGCCCGCGCGGTCGCCGCCGTGCGCGTGTGGCCGGGGCCTCGGCGGCCTTCGCCGCGGACCGACGCGCGCCGGGCCCGGCCTTTCCCCGCACCACCCGCAGCGTCGACGGGTCGGTGCGCGCCCGGCGCGCCCTGGGCGTGGTGGTGTCCCGGAACTCCGGCGCCTCGGGTGCGGGCCGGCGCCGCCGCGAGGTGCCAATCGTGCCGCCGCGAGGCTTGCGGCCTGCAGGCTTGGCTCCGCCCGCGCTTCCACGCGGCTTCGGCTCCGGGCGCTTCGGTCCGCCCCGCTCGCGACGCGCTTCCGACGCGCGCTCGGGCCGGCCGTCACCGGACCGCTCCGCTCGGCCACGACCCGCCGGCGCAGCGCCACGCGATCCGCCGGTCGCGCCCCGGGCGCCCTTCGCCCCACCGTTCGCGCCGCGGGCGCCCTTCGCCCCACCGGTCGCGCCACGCGCGCCCTTCGGACTGCCCTTGCCCCCGGACCCGCCGGAACGCGCCGGCCCGTCTGCACGCGAGCTCCGGCTGGCGGCGCCCTTCGGAGCGCCCTTGCCCCCGGACCCGCCGGCGCGGCCGCCCGACTTCCCACCGGGCGCGGGGCGGCCGGCGCTCCCCGATCGCCCCCGGCCGGTCCCGGTCGGCTTCCCGGGTCGTCCCGAGCCCGAGCCCTTGCCGCCACGGCCGCCCGTCGGACCGCCACCTGCACGCCGATTCATGTCACCAACATCCGATACGGGGAAAGAGCACGCGAAAGAAAAGCTGGGAGGCGCACAATACGCCCCCCAGCCTCTCGAGAAAATCCGGCGGCGACCTACTCTCCCAGGGGGCTCCCCCCCAAGTACCATCGGCGCGGGCGGTCTTCACTTCCGTGTTCGGAATGGGAACGGGTGTTTCCCCGCCGCAATTGCCACCGGAAACCTATGAAATTGTGGTGTCCCTCGAGGACTCCATAGCGAGCACGAACAACAAAGATCCCAAGCCCTCGGCCGATTAGTACCGGTCGGCTGAACACGTCACCGTGCGTACACCTCCGGCCTATCTACCTGGTCGTCTTCCAGGGGCCTTACCCGGTTAACCCGGTGGGAGAAATCATCTCGAGGAAGGTTTCGCGCTTAGATGCTTTCAGCGCTTATCCTTTCCGCAGGTCGCCAACCAGCCATGCTCCTGGCGGAACAACTGGCACACGAGAGCTGCGTCCGTCCCGGTCCTCTCGTACTAGGGACAGCTCCCCTCAATTCTCCTACGCCCGCACTGGATAGGGACCGAACTGTCTCGCGACGTTCTAAACCCAGCTCGCGTACCGCTTTAATGGGCGAACAGCCCAACCCTTGGGAGATGCTTCACCCCCAGGATGCGACGAGCCGACATCGAGGTGCCAAACTTTGCCGTCGATGTGGACTCTTGGGCAAAATTAGCCTGTTATCCCCGGGGTACCTTTTATCCGTTGATCGACCGCGCTTCCACATGCCACGGCCGGGTCACTAAGCCCTGCTTTCGCACCTGCTCGACTTGTAGGTCTCGCAGTCAAGCTCCCTTGTGCCTTTGCACTCGACGCCTGATGGCCAACCAGGCTGAGGGAACCTTTGGGCGCCTCCGTTACTCTT
Source organism: uncultured Bifidobacteriaceae bacterium (assembly GCA_964639075.1). Lineage (GTDB taxonomy): Bacteria > Actinomycetota > Acidimicrobiia > IMCC26256 > JAENVU01 > JAENVU01. The sequence continues at coordinate 22,476 of CAZXCB010000021.1, forward strand.
TAGGAGGCGACCGCCCCAGTCA
>CAZXCB010000022.1:0-736 GCA_964639075.1 uncultured Bifidobacteriaceae bacterium
TGCGCGCAGCCGCGCGGCGACGGCTCGCGGCGAGGGCGCCGTCGCCGACGGACTCGTCGACCATCTGGCGCACGCGGTCCCAGCTCGACGCAGTGCCTTCCCCCACCACCGAGCCGCTCATGCCGTCGACGTACACGAAGTAGGGCGAGCCCTCCACCTCGTACGCCTCCCACGCCGCGGTCGACATCACGACCGGCACCGTGGATGACGTGAGCTTCGCGACCGCGGTCACGCTCTCGTCCTCGGGGCTCATGGTCACCACCGCGAGCCGAGCGTCACCCGGCACCGGGAGCGCCGGATCGGCGAAGGACTCCCAGAACTCGCGGCAGGTGAGACAGCCGCTCGACAGGAACGCCAGCAGGGTCGGCGTGGGCGAGCCGACGATGCCGATCGCGATCGCGTCGCCGTCGGGCGTCACACCGCTCACGTCCGACGCCTCGGGGCTGGGGCCGGTGGTCGGCGAGCTCGGCGCGACCCCGGCCCGGCTCCCGGCCCGGCTGTCGCCCTCGGCGTCGTCCTCCACGTGACCGAGCCCGGCGTCGTGGAGCGTCTGGAGGATCTCGGCGTGGCTGCGCAACAGGCCGGCCACGAGCACGACCAGCAGCGCCACCACCACCGCCAGGAGCACCACCAACGCCGTCACGCCCGCCAGGGTACGCCCTCTCCGATTCCAAACTTGCGCCACAAACCCGCGAACTGCGCGGGTTTGTGGCGCCGATTGGGCGCTACCTCGGGG
>CAZXCB010000022.1:746-7133 GCA_964639075.1 uncultured Bifidobacteriaceae bacterium
GCTCGACGAGCGACTCCACCGCGCCCAGCGACTCGGCGAGCGTGAACAGCTCGGTGGAACGCGCGATCTCGAGCGCGGCCTCCTCACCGCCCGCGGCCAGGAAGCTCACCATGCCGCCGAACGAGCGCATCTGCCGGGCCGCGATCTCGTGACCCGGGTGCGACGCGAGCCCGGGGTACAGCACCCGCCCGACCGCCGGGTGCTCGTCGAGCATGACCGCGATCGCCGCCGCGCTCGTGCAGTGCCGATCCATGCGCACCGCGAGCGTCTTGATGCCGCGCAGCACGAGGTAGCAGTCGAACGGGCCCGGCACCGCGCCCATCGCGTTCTGCAGGAACGCGATCCGCTCGCCCAGGCCCGCGTCACGAGTCGCGACGAACCCGCCGACCGTGTCGGAATGGCCACCGAGGTACTTGGTGGTCGAGTGCACGACGAGGTCCGCGCCGAGCGCGAGCGGTTGTTGCAGGTACGGCGTCGCGAACGTGTTGTCGACCACGACGCGGACGTCGTGCGCGTGCGCGACCTCCACGATCGCGACGACGTCGACGATGCCGAGCGCGGGGTTGGTCGGCGTCTCGATCCACACGACGCGCGTCTCGGGCCGGATGGCGTCGGCCAGCGCTTCCGGGCGCGCCAGGTCCGCCGCAGTCCATTCGACCCCGGCCTCCGAGTACACGCGCGAGACCAGCCGGAACGTGCCCCCGTACGCGTCGAGGGGGAGGACCACGTGGTCACCGGGCCGGACGAGGGCCCGCAGCACGGCGTCCTCCGCGGCCATCCCGCTCGCGAAGGCGAGGCCGCGCGACGCCCCCTCGAGCGAGGCGACGCACTCCTCGAGCGCGGCGCGGGTCGGGTTGCCGGTGCGGCCGTACTCGAAGCCCGCGTGCTTGCCGACCGCGTCCTGGGCGAACGTCGTCGCGAGGCTGATCGGCGTCACGACCGCGCCGGTCGCCGGATCCGCGGGCTGGCCCGCGTGGATCGCCCGGGTCTCGAATCCTCCTCCCCCGCTCACGTCAATCCCTTGCCGGCGAGGAAGCCGAGCACGTCGCTGCGGCTGAGGAGGCCGACCGGGTGCCCGCCGTCGAGCACGAGCAGCGAGGCGGACCGCTCCAGCGCGGCGACCAGCTTCCCGACCGGCTCGCCGACGCCCACGAGCGGCATGGCCGGGCTCATCACCTCGCCGACAGGGCGGTCGAGCACACCCGGATCACGGAAGGCGAGATCCATGAGCGCGAGCTCGTCGAGCATGCCGCTCACCTCCTTGGCCGCGAGCGGCGGCTCCTTGCTCACCGAGACCACCACTTGCGACACGCCGAGGTCGCGCATCAGCGACCAGGCCTGCCGGGCGGGCTCGTCCGGGGTGACGAGCACGAGGTCGGGGATCGACCGGTCCTTCGTCGCGAGGACGTCGCCCGCGCAGTCGCCCTCGCAGCGGATGAACCCGAAGTCCATCATCCAGTCGTCGTTGTAGATCTTCGACAGGTATCCCCGACCCGAGTCGGGGAGCAGGACCACGACGAGCGCGTCGGAGCCGAGCTCGGCACCGACGACGAGCGCGGCGTGCACCGCGGTCCCGCACGAGCCGCCGATGAGCAGCCCTTCCTCGCGGGTCACGCGCCGCGCGGCCGCGAACGACTCGGCGTCGGTCACCATCACGGTGCGGTCGACGACGCTCGGGTCGAACGTGGTCGGCCAGAAGTCCTCACCCACGCCTTCGACGAGGTACGGCCGGCCGGTACCGCCCGAGTACACGGATCCCTCAGGATCGGCCGCGACGATCTGCACGGCGGGGTTCATCCGCTTCAGGAAACGCGCGACACCGGTGATCGTGCCCCCGGTGCCGACCCCCGCGACGAAGTGCGTCACGCGGCCCGCGGTCTGGCGCCAGATCTCGGGACCGGTCGACCGCTCGTGCTCCGCCGGGTTGTGCTGGTTCGAGTACTGGTCGGGGCGGAACGCGTTCGGCGTCTCGCGGGTGAGCCGGTCGGCGACCGAGTAGTAGCTGTCCGGATGCTCGGGTGGCACCGCGGTCGGGCACACCACCACCTCGGCGCCGTACGCGCGCAGCAGCGCGACCTTCTCCGGGCTCATCTTGTCGGACATCACGAAAATGCAGTGGTACCCGCGCTGCGCGGCGACGAGCGCGAGCCCGACCCCGGTGTTGCCCGACGTCGGCTCGACGATCGTGCCGCCCGGAACCAGCAGCCCGTCCCGCTCGGCCGCGTCGATCATCGCGACCGCGGGCCGGTCCTTCACGCTGCCGCCCGGATTGAACGTCTCGACCTTGGCGACGAGATCGCACTCGAGGTCGCGCCCGACGCGGCCGAGCCGCACCATGGGGGTGTTCCCGATGAGATCCAGCAGCGAATCCGCGATCTGCGGCCCGGTGGGGGCGTCGGGGTCGGCGGGCCAGGTCACGGGACCGACGGTACCGTCCGGGAACCGCCCGCGGTCGCCGAGCGTCGAAGGACCATGCGCAGGATCACGATCAATCTCCTCGTCGTCGTACTCGCGCTCGCGGTCGCCGCGTGCGGCAGCGGCGACGACACCACGAACCGGATCCGGACCGGGTCGATTCCCACCGGATCCGACGCGCTGGTGCTGCGGATCGACACGCGGGGCGGCTTCACCCCGGCCGAGTACCAGCTGGCGATCGTCCCGGAGCTGAGCCTCTTCGGCGACGGTCGGGTCGTCGTCACCGGCCCGGTCACCGAGCAGTACCCGCCACACGCGCTGCCCAACCTGCTCACGGGCGTGCTGACCCGATCCGAGGTGCAACGACTCGTGCGCCGGGCGGCCGACACCGGCCTGCTCGACCGCCCGCTCGACTTCGGGCAGCCCGGCGTCACCGACATGCCCACGACCACGGTGACGGTGGACGACGGGTCGCGCCACACGCAGTCCGCGTATGCGCTCCAGGGTGGCCCGACCGACGGCCTCCCCGGGCTGGCCGCAGCCCAGCGCGACGCACGCGACCGGCTCAATGCGTTCGTGGAGGACGCGACCGCCGCCGCGACGCGCGTGGCGACCGAGCCCTATCGAGCGTCCGAGGTCGCGGTGTACGCGCGCCGCGCCGAGCCCGTGGGCATCGACGACGTCGGCATCGAACCCGGTCGTGCGGACTGGCCGCTCGGCGACCTCGCGACCACGGGAGCGGCGGTCGGTGGTCCCGGCGCGGACCCCGCCTATCGCTGTGCCGTCCTCGGAGGTCGCGAAGCCGAACGCGCGCTCGCGGCCGCTGCCGGCGCGTCGAGCATCACGCGCTGGCAGTCCGGCGGCCGCGACTACCGCATCGTGTTCCGACCGCTGCTTCCCGACGAGCACGCCTGCCCGTAGAGTCCGGCAATGGCCGTCGGACAGCTCCGCACCGTCGTCGTCGACTGTCTGGATCCGGAGCCCCTCGCCGAGTTCTGGAGCACGCTGCTCGGTGCGGAGGTCGCGTACCGCGGCGACGAGTGGATCTCCCTTCGTGCGGCCGGGACCGGACACCCGCGCATCGCGTTCCAACGGGTGCCGGAGGCGAAGCTCGGCAAGAACCGGCTCCACCTCGACGTGTGGGTCGAGGACATCGAGGCGGCGACGCAGGTCGCAGTCGGGCTCGGCGCGACGCCGCTCGGCCGGCTCGTCGCCGAGTCCCCGGAGCCGTTCCAGGTGCTCGCCGACCCCGCGGGCAACGAGTTCTGCCTCGTCCACCTGCCGGGCTCGACGGGGCCCTGATGCAGGAGCACAGGTTCTCGGTCGACCTCGCGGCGTCGCCGGAGGAGGTCTGGGAGGTCTTCTGGTACCGCGCGCCGGACCGACCGCAACCGAAGGACTCGATCACCCGCATCGACATCCTCCATCCCGGCGACGCGGTCGGCGAGGGCCTCGTGCGGCACTGCACGTTCCCGGTGCCGCGGATCCTGGGCTCGGGTGGCGTCGGCAACTCGTGGGAGTGGCTCACCCGGGTGCGGCCGTACGAGTCGTGGCGCTACGACGCGGTCGGCAAGCCGCTGTGGTCACGCGCCGAGGGCTTCACGCGGCTCGAGGATCTCGGCGACGGCCGCACCCGCGTGCACTTCACCGAGCGCTACGAGTGCTTCAACCCATGGATGCGCCGCCTCGGGCTCGAACGCTGGGTCCACCGGGAGATCTCGCGCGACAACGACGCGATCCTCGCCGCGCTCGAAGGTGGCCTGGCCTGGCACCGCCGCCGTCGCGCGCGCGAGAACGACACCGGGCGCTGAACCGTTCAGAGCTCGGTGTCGCGAAGTCGGGCGTAGGCAGCGCGGGTCTCGAGGGCGACGTCCTCCGCGACGTCCGGGTGCACCTCCGAGCCGTGGCCGAGCCCCCAGGCCGCCTGGACGTCGGCGATGGCGGCGCCCGTGAACCGCGCCGCGGCCTGAACGCACGCTCCGAGCGCGACGAGCTCGGTCGCCTCCACGAGCGTGACCGCGCGCTGCGCGAGATCGGCGACGATGCGCGGGTACGCAGCGCTGCGCGCGCCACCACCGACGAGGAACAGCCGGCCGTCCACCGCGACGTCGACGGTTCGAAGCGAGTCGAGCCCGTCGAGCAGCCCACACACCACGCCCTCGTACGCGGCGCGCGCGAGGTGCTCGCGCGTCGTGCCGGTGCGCAGTCCCGTGAGCATCCCGTGCGCGTCCGGACGGTTCGGAGTGCGCTCGCCGTCGAGGTACGGCAGCAGCGAAACGCCTCCGGCGCCCGTCGGCCCCGCGAGCGCGAGCGCGTCCAGCTCCGCGTGGTCGGCGCCGAGCCAGGCGCCGACCGCGTCGGTCACCCTCGTCGCGTTCAACGTGCAGACGAGCGGCAGGTACCGACCGGTCGCGTCGGCGAAGCCGGCGACGGCGCCCGACGCGTCGGTGGTGGGAGCGTCGCTCACGGCGAACACCGTCCCGGACGTGCCGAGCGAGATGGCGACGTCACCGGGACGCAGGCCGAGCCCGAGCGCCGCCGCCATGTTGTCGCCCGTGCCGTGCGCGGCCTCGGGGCCCTGCACCGGCGGGAGCGCGCTCGCCCAGTCGAGCTCGCGGTCGACGATCTCCAGGACGTCGAGCCGGTACTCACCCGTCGCCGGTGACCAGTACCCGGTGCCGGACGCGTCGCCGCGGTCCGTCCCGTACTCGCCCGAGAGGCGCCACGAGAGCCAGTCGTGCGGGAGCATCACGCGCTCGATCCGCGCGAACACCTCGGGATCCGACCGGTGCAACCACGAGAGCTTGGTCACCGTGAACGCAGCGACGGGCACCGAACCGACGGCTGCGGCCCAGTCGGCCGCGCCGCCGGGGAGCTGCTTGAGCAACCAGCCCGCGTCCGGTGCGGACTCGGTGTCGTTCCAGAGCTTCGCCGCGCGGAGTGGCGTCCCCGCGGCGTCGGTGACGACGAGCCCGTGCTGCTGCGCGCCCACCGAGATCGCGGCCGACTCGGCGAAGTGCCCCGCCTCGCCGCGCGCCGCCTCGAGCGCGTCCCACCATGCCTGCGCATCCTGCTCGGACCGCGGTGGCGCCGTCGGCGGGTGCGGCGCGCGCCCGGTTCCGACGAGCACGCCCGTGTCCGCGTCCCGCACCTCCACCTTCGTCGACTGCGTGGAGGAGTCCACCCCCGTCACGAGCGGCATCAGATCGGCCGGCGCAGGGCGAAGTAGAGGAAGTTCGGGATCAGACGGTGCCGCGCGAGCCCGGGACGCACGGCGACGTGCTCCTCGGCGAGCTGCGGTTCGCGCAGCGCCGTGATCGTCAAGCCCGGCCGCTCGAACGCGCGCGAGTACTCCTCGAGCGGTCGGTGCGCCGAATGGAACGTGAACGGCACGTCGCCCTTCTCGACCGCGTACGTGTTGCGCATCACCTCGAGGTAGTGGCCGACGTAGAGCAGCGGTTCGTCGGGATCGAGGAAGCCGCTCGACACCATCGGGTGCACGATCGCCGCACACGCGACGCCGCCCGGCGCGAGCACGCGCGCGAGCTCGCAGACCACCGGGTCGAGATCGTCGACGTCCTGCAGGACCATGAAGCACACGACGAGATCCGCGACCGCGTCGGCGACGGGCACCGCGGCGCCGTTGCCCTGGGCGACAGGGACCTCCGGTCGGGCCTCGTGGGCCGCTCGCGCGAGCGTCGCCGACGGCTCGATGCCGATCACGTGATGACCGAGGTCGGCGAGCACACGGCCGAGACGGCCCTCGCCGGCACCGAGGTCGAGCGTCAACCGCCCCGGCGGTGGCAGCAGCTCCAGGAAGTTCGGGAGGTTGTAGAGCTCGTAGTAGTCGTCGTGGCCCGGTGTGCGCGCCCAGCGGATCCACGCCTCGGCCTGTTCGCCCCACGCCTCGGTGAGCGACGACCCTCCATGGTCGAACACTGCTCTCCCACTCTCGGCTTCGCCGGGCCGTTC
>CAZXCB010000022.1:7233-10394 GCA_964639075.1 uncultured Bifidobacteriaceae bacterium
GGGCCCCGCTCGCCCACCGGGACGGCGGTGCACCGGAATCACGGGCTCGCTCACGTCTTTCCCACTCTCGGCTTCGCCGGGCCGTTCGGGCCCCGCTCGCCCACCGGGACGGCGGTGCACCGGAATCACGGGCTCGCTCACGCCTGCGCGTGCTACCGCACGCCGAGGAGGAGCTCGGTGACGAGCTGGTCCAGCCGCTCGTGGCCGTAGCCGCGCGCGGCGAGCGCGTCGACGTCGAACGACTCCGCCCGCAACGCCGCGAACCGGGTCTCGGGCGGCTCCGGCAGCGTGGGTTCACCGAGCCGGCCGACCATCGCGACCGCGAGCGCCTCCTGGATGTCGTCGTCGGTCGCGAAGCGCTGCGCCTTCTCCGCGAGGATCAGATACGTACGCATGCAGCCGCGCGCGAACTCCCACACGCCGTCGACGTCCTCGGTGCGGTACGCGTGCGCGTCGAAGTGGCGCATGCCGTTCCACTCGGCGTCCTCGAGCAGCTTCACGAGGTAGAACGCGTCGCGGATCCCCTCGGAGCCGAAGCGGAAGTCCTGGTCGTACTTCGACGGCACCTGGCCGTTGAGGTCGATGTGGAACAGCTTGTCGGCCCACAGCGCCTGCGCGACCCCGTGGTGGAACGACAGGCCGCTCATGGTCTCGTGCGCGAACTCGGGGTTGAGCCCGACCATCTCCGGGTACTCGAGCTCGTGGATGAAGGCGAGCGCGTGACCGACCGTCGGCAGGAGGAGCTGCCCGCGCGGCTCGTTCGGCTTCGGCTCGAGCGCGATCTCCATCGGGTAGGCCTGCTCGGTGATGTACGCGCAGCACGCGTTCACCGCCTCCGCATAGCAGTCGAGCGCGGCCGGGATGTCCTTGGCCGCGTCGCACTCGACCCCCTCGCGCCCACCCCACATCACGTAGACCGCGGCGCCGAGCTCGGCGCCGAGGTCGATCGCGTCGAGCGTCTTGCGGAGCGCGTACCGACGCACCGTCGGGTCGTTGGCCGTGAACGCCCCGTCCTTGAACACCGGGTGGGAGAACAGGTTCGTGGTCGCCATCGGGACGCGCAGCTCGGTCTCGTCGAGCGCGGCCCGGAATCGGGCGACGATCGCATCCCGCTCCGCGGCCGAGGATCCCGGCGGCACGAGGTCGTCGTCGTGGAAATTCACGCCGTAGGCGCCGAGCTCGGCGAGCTTCCGGACCGCGTCGACCGGATCCAGCGGCGGGCGCGTCTCGTGGCCGAACGGGTCCCGGCCGCGGTTGCCGACCGTCCAGAGCCCGAACGTGAACAGGTCCGACGGAGAGGGTTCGTAGTCGCTCACGCCGTCGATCCTCGCGCAACGGGGGCGTGACCAACCATGCCCGCCCGCTGGCGCGCCCATGCCGGCCGGGGGCAGGCTGGCGCCATGACCGACGCGATCGACGCCCTGCTCGCCCGTGCCCAGCGTGAGATCGACACCGGCCTGCTGCCGAGCTGCCAGATCGCGCTCGCCCGCAACGGCGAGCTGGAGGTGTTCGAGGCGTACGGCGACGCGACCACCGACACGCGCTTCATCGTGTACTCCGCGACCAAGGCGTTCGTCGCGTCGCTCGTCTGGGTGCTGATCGGCGAGGGCGCGATCGACGTCACCAGACGCGTCGTCGACTACATCCCCGAGTTCGCGCCGAACGGTAAGGGCGTCATCACCGTCGAGCAGGTGATGCTCCACACCGCCGGGTTCCCGTACGCGCCGCTCGGTCCGCCGGCGATGCTCACCCGCGAGGGGCGCGTCGAGAAGATGGCGGAGTGGCGGCTCAACTGGGAGCCCGACTCGACCTACGAGTACCACCCGGAGTCGGCGCACTGGGTGCTCGCCGAGATCGTCGACCGCGTCACGGGCGCCGACTACCGCGACCTCGTCGAGGAGCGCGTCACCCGGCCCGCCGGCATCCCGGAGCGCGTCCTCGGCACGTCGGCGCCGATCGCGCCGGTGGTGGAGGTGGGCGAGGAGGCGACCCCCGACGAGCTCGAGGCGGCACTCGGTGTACGGGAGCTGCCGACGACGACGGTCACGCCCGAGGGCCTGATCGCGCTGAGCCAGGACGACGCGCGCCCGGTCGGCCACCCCGGTGGCGGTGGCATCATGCGCGCCGCCGACCTCGCGCTCTTCTACCAGGCGCTCCTGCACGACGACGCCGGCGTGTGGAAGCCCGACGTCCTCGCCGACGCCACCGGGCGCGTCCGCAACTCCAAGCCGGAGCGGTGGACGCGCATCCCCGCGAACCGCGGTCTCGGTGTCGTCATCGCCGGCGACGACGGGAAGTCGCCGTTGCGCGGGTTCGGGCACACGAACTCGCCGCGCACGTTCGGCCACAACGGCGCCGGTGGACAGATCGCGTGGGCTGATCCCGAGTCGGGCATCTCGTTCGCCTACGTGACGAACGGCCTCGACGCGCACGTCCTGCGTCAGGGCCGCCGCGGCATCGGCCTCTCCAGCCGCGCCGCCGTCTGCTGACGCGCACGTCAGGTTTGCGCGAGGCTGCCCGGCCTATGGGTGCACTCGACGGAGTCAGGATCCTCGACCTCTCCTGGGGCATCGCCGGCCCTCTCGGCGTGCTGCTCCTCGCGGAGCAGGGTGCGGACGTCGTCAAGGTCGAGCCTCCCGGGGGCGATCCGTTCCGCGCGTACAGCGGCTACGCGGTCTGGAACCGCTCGCGGCGGTCGGTGACGATCGACCTGAAGACGGGCGCGGGTCGCGAGGCGTTCCATCGCCTCGCCGACGACGCCGACGTGGTCGTCGAGACGTTCCGACCCGGCGTCACCGAGCGCCTCGGCATCGGGTACGCGGAGCTTCACGCGCGCAACCCGCGCCTCGTGTACTGCTCGTGTCCCGGCTACCCCGACGGCCACCGCCTCGCCGACCGACCGGGCTACGACGCGCTGGTCCAGGCGAGCAGCGGTCAGCAGTGGGAGCAGCCCGGCTGGCGCATGGGCCCGATCTTCCTGCACATGCCGATGCCGAGCATGGGCGCCGTGTTCCTGATCCCGAGCGGGATCCTCGCCGCGCTGGTCGCGCGCGAGTCGACCGGGCGCGGCCAGCACGTGCGCACGTCGCTCTTCCAAGGCGCGCTGCTCTACACGACCCAGATCTGGCAGCACGTCGAGAAGGCGCCCGCGGGATTCCACG
>CAZXCB010000022.1:10404-22495 GCA_964639075.1 uncultured Bifidobacteriaceae bacterium
ACCTCATGGGCAAGACGTACCCGCCCGGGGTCCACCAGCAGTTCCTGTTCGAGTGCGCCGACGGCGAGTGGGTGCACACGTCGGTCATGAGCGGGCTCACGCCGACGAAGAGCCAGGACGAGCTGCTCGGCCTGGAGAACGCGCCGGAGCCGTTCACGTTCATGGCGCTGCCTCCCGAGGAGCGCGAGGCGTTCACGCGCCGGCGCCGTGAGGCCTACCGCGAGCACACGCGTGACGACCTCGTCCGCAGCTTCCAGGAGCACAACCACGCGGTCGAGGCGGTCATCACCATGGAGGAGGCGCTCGGGTCCACCGGCGCACCCCACCCGCAGCTCCTCGCCAACGGCATGGTCGCGACCGTCGAGGATCCCGAGCTCGGCACGACGACGCAGATGGGCGTGCCGATCAACCTCCACGGGACGCCCGGCGCGATCCGGGGCCCGCAACCACTGCCGGGCGAGCACAACGCCGAGATCCTCGGTGCGCTCGGCTACACCGACGCGGAGCTCGTCACGATCACGGGAGGCCTGCGCTGATGGGTGCGCTCGAAGGCGTCCTCGTCGTCGACTTCGGCCAGTACCTCGCAGGACCGTTCGGTCCGATGGTGCTCGGCGACCTCGGCGCCTCGGTGATCAAGGTCGAGCCGGTCACCGGCGACGGCATGCGGCTCGCGGGCAAGCCGTTCTTCGGCTGCCAGCGCGGCAAGCGCGACCTCGCGCTCGATCTGAAGCAGGCGCGTGGTCGGGAGATCGCGCTGGAGCTCGTCGCGCGCGCCGACATCGTCCACCACAACATGACGGCCGGCGTCGCGAACAAGCTCGGCATCGGCTACGAGGACGCGAAGCAGGTCAACCCCGACGTCGTCTACTGCAACACCTGGGCGTACGGGCTCGAGGGGCCGCTCGCACGCTTCGGCGGCCTCGATCCCCTCTACCAGGCGGCCGCCGGTCTCGAGTACGAGGCGGGCGCGCTCCACACGGGGAACGACCCGCTCTACTACCGCTTCGGGATGTGCGACGCCGCGAACGCGATGCTCTCGGTCGTCGGCTGCCTCGCCGCGCTCTACCACCAACGGCGGACCGGCGAGGGCCAGGAGCTGTGGACGTCCCTGCTCGACGGCGGGGTGGTGTTCTCGTCCGACGCGCTGCTCGTCGACGGCGAGCCGGTCCCGCGGCCGCGCCTCGACCAGGGGCTCCACGGCATCGACCCGTGCTACCGCCTCTACGAGACCCAGGACGGCTGGATCCAGATCGCGGCCGTGAAGGAGGCCGACTGGATCGCGCTGTGTGGCGTCCTGGGCGTGCCCGAGCTGACCGACGACGCACGCTTCGCGGTCGCCGACCTGCGGGCCGAGCACCGCGACGAGCTCGAAGCGCTCCTCGAGCCGATCTTCCGGACCCGGACGAGCGTGTCGTGGACGCATTGGCTCGACGACGCCGGCGTGCCGAACGAGATCCCGGTCGACACGCTCGGCGGCGAGACGGTGCTGTTCGACGCGGACAACGTCGCGCTCGGGATGGTCGCCGAGTACGAGCACCCGATGATGGGGCTCATGCGCCAGTTCGGCGAGCTCGTGCACTTCTCCGATTCACCGACCGGGAGCTCGGGGCCGCCGCCGCTCGTCGGCCAGGACACCCGGGAGATCCTCGAGTGGCTCGGCAAGGAGCACGACGAGATCGAGGAGCTGTACGCGGCCGGCGTCGTCACGTGGCCCGGCGACGACTACCCCTGGATCGTGTAGCTCAGCCCACGTCGAGGAGGAACATCGCCGCCTCGTAGCGGCGCGCGTTCGCGAGCGCGGAGCCGGCCGCGCGGCCGAAGCGGTCGAGCACCTCACGGGTGTCGTCGGTGAGCCGGTCAGCCACGACGGTCGGGAGCACGAGCACGGCGAGCACCGAGCCGTTGGACCCGATCGGCACGCCGATGTCCATCGTGGCCTCGGCGACGATCCCGACGACCCCTCGACGAGCGAGCACGAGCTCCGCGATCGGCGCGGCCGCCGACGCGAGCTGCTCCTCGTCGATCACCGCGTCGAGATCGCTCCCGTCCTCGACGAGGAACAGCACCGCGTGCTCGCAGCCGATGAGCATCCGACCCTGCGCGACGATCACGGGCAGCAGGTCCGAGAGCTCGATCGCCTCGTGCACGGCGCTGACCGCGTCGAGCACGAGACCGGCGGACAGGAGGTGGCTCGCGATCTCACCGTCGAGCGCCTCGAGTCGGGCGCGTCGCTGCACGACGCGTCGCAGATGGCGTTCCTGGTCGAACGCGTAGATCACCATGGCGATCCCGAAGCCCACGATCCCGAACCGGGCCACGTCGGTGTCGATCCAGCCCTGCCGGCCGAGCTCGATCACGTGCGCGGCGACGAGGGTGGCGAAGAGCAGCGCCGCCGCCACGAGCAGGGTCACGAACGCGAGCTGATGCCGGCGACGGTCGACGGCCGCGAGCGACACGATCCCGGTCTTCCCGAGGTTGGCCCGCTCCTGCTCCTCCACGAGTCCTCGGCGCAGCTCTTGGTCGACGGTCACGAGACGATGATCTCCTGGGATGGCTACCCGTGGTTCCCCCCAGTATCGACATCGCGACCGGTTCGCTTGACCCACCCGACACGTTCCGCGCACCGGGCCTACGGTGCGCCCGTGGAGCTCGGGACGCTCGGACCGGAATCGATCGATGCCGTCGCGCAGCTCGGCGTCCGCGCGCTCCTCGACCCACCGACCGCCGACGAGCTACGACGCGCGCTCACCGCGACCGACCAGCCGGCCCGCCTCACCGGGGACCCGACACGCGGCGTGGTCGCCACCGTCACCTCGGGCGATCGGGGCTTCGTGCGGTTCCTCGCGGTCGACCCCGCGCACCGCGGCCGCGGCCTGGGACGGGCGCTGCTCGCGCACGCCGAACAGGAGCTGCGCGCCGCCGGCGCGCGGTCGGTGACGGTCGGCGCCGACGCCCCGTACTACCTCTGGCCGGGGATCGACACGCGCGAGCTCGCCGCGGTCTGCCTCGTGGAGCGGTGCAGGTTCCACCGGGTCGAGGTGAACCTGAACATGGACGTCGACCTCACCCAGCTCCCGCCCGACCCGGGAGGCTGGCGCATCGCCACGCCCGCGGACCGCGACGCCCTCGACGAGTGGGCCGGCCGCCACTGGGAGCTCTGGCGTGCGGAGATGCTGCGCGCGCTCGACCAGGACGGCCTCGTCGTCGCGGACGACGCCGAAGGTCTGGCCGCGGTGTGCGCGTACGACGTCAACCGCGGTGGCCTGGTGGGCCCGGTCGCGGTCCGGCCCGACCGCCTCGGCCGCGGCATCGGGGCCGCACCGCTCGTCGGCGCGCTGCACCGTCTGCGCGCCACGGGGCGGTCCCACGCCGAGATCGCGTGGGTCGGGCCCGTGGTCCCGTACGCGCGGGTCGGCGCAACGTTCGGGCGAGTGTTCGTCGTCTACCGCAAGGACCTGGCCGCGACCGCCGCGACCCCGGAGCGCGCGTGACCCTGCTGCCCGAGCCGCGTGCCGTCGACCTCGTCGCCGAGACGGTGCCGAGCACCGACCCCGTCGTGACCGTCGGCGCCACGGGTCTCCCGCCGCAGGGCTACGCGCTCACGATCGGACCGGACCGGATCGTCCTCGACGCGGCGGACGATGCCGGCGCGTACTACGGCCGCATGACGCTGCGGCAACTCGCGCGCCTCCACGCGGGGCGCATCCCCGTCGGCTCCGTCCGCGACTGGCCCGATCTCGCGGAGCGCGGCGTCATGCTCGACGTCTCACGGGACAAGGTACCGACCATGGCGACGATGCTCGCGCTCGTCGACCGACTTGCCGAGTGGAAGGTCAACCATCTCGAGCTCTACGCCGAGCACACGTTCGCGTATTCGGGGCACGAGGTCGTCTGGCACGACGCCAGCCCGTTCACGCCCAGCGAGATCGAAGAGCTCGACGCGCTCTGTCGCGCCCGGCACATCGCCCTGGTCCCGAACCAGAACTGCCTCGGCCACATGAACCGCTGGTTGCGCCACGACGCGTACCACGCGCTCGCGATGGATCCGGAGGGCTACGAGATGATGGGCATGCGCTACGGGCCGAGCACGATCGAGCCGACGAACCCGGCCGCGCTCGTGCTCGTGCGCGGGCTGCTCGCACAGCTGCTCCCGCACTTCTCGGACACGCGCTTCGTGCACGTCGGCCTCGACGAGCCCTGGGAGCTACCCCCGAACCGCTTCGACGACTACCTCGACTGGGTGCAGACGCTGCGCGCGCTCCCCGAGGTCGCCGGCCGCGAGCTCCTCGTCTGGGGCGACATCCTCGCAGCCCACCCGGACCGGCTCGGCGAGCTGCCTCCGGGGGTCACGGTGTGCGAATGGGGTTACGACGCCGGGCACCCGTGGGACGCCCGCCTCGCGGCCCTCGCCGACGCGGGCATCCCGCGCTGGGTGGCGCCGGGTACCTCGAGCTGGCTCACGATCCTCGGCCGCACCACCAACATGCGCGCCGACATCGTCGAGGCCGCCGCCGCCGGCATGGCCCACGGCGCGACCGGGATGCTCAACACGGACTGGGGCGACAACGGTCACCTGCAGTACCTCCCGATCGGCGATCCCGGCCTCGCGTTCGGTGCCGCCATGGGGTGGTGCGCGACCACGAACGCCGACATCGACCTGGGCAGTGCCCTCAGCACGCACTGCTACGACGACCCGACCGGCGAGCTCGGCGCGATCGTCGTCGGTCTCGGCGACGTGTACCTCCGGCTGGAGCCGCAGGTCTGGAACGTCGCGTCGATGGTCCTGCACCTCTACTTCCCACAGCTCGACGTCGGGCGGGGTCCGTTGCGCGGCGCGACCGTGGACCAGTACGAGGCGGTCCTCGCAGACCTCGACGACTACGACGCCCGCCTCGACGCGGCCGCACCGGCGCGCGGCGATGCGGACCTGCTGCGCGCCGAGCTGCGCAACGGCACCGCGCTCGTGCGCGTGATGGCCGCCGACGCGATCGAACGCCTCGCCGGTGACGGCTCGCTCGCCGGGGTGCCGGCCGCCCGGCGCGCCGAGATCGCGGAGCAGCTCCGCCCGGTGCTCGTCGAGCACGAGCGCTTGTGGCTGGCGCGCAACCGACCCGGGGGACTGCGCGAGTCGCGGGCGTGGCTCGAGCATCTGCTCGACTGCTACGCGACCGGCGTCGTGGACCGCGCCTGGTCGGGCCCGCGGTAGCCGGGGGCCGCGCCACGCACCCCTCCGGCACGATCCGGGCGCCGGACCTTCAGGAGGCGGGAGTCGTCGCGGCGTGCGCGCTCACACGGAGCGCGCGATAGAGGAGCTCGGGGTCACCGAGGCGACGGCGCAGCTCGCGTTCGAGCCCGCCCACGGGATACAGGTTCTGGGGAGCACGGGGGTCCTTGTGCGGCTCGCTCGCGTAGCGGGGGACGGTCGCCGTGACGATGCCGGCGAGCTCCCGGGCCCGGCCGGGCGCGAGGTCGGCAGAGCACTCGCAGCGCACCACCCCGGACCACGGAGCGTCCGAGCCACCGGGCAGCCGCAGGTACCACGAGTGCCGCGCGCCACGGCCACCGATGGTGAACAGCGGGGTCCGCGCGCCGGGAGGCAACGTGCCGACGAAGCGGTGGAGCTCCGGCGGCAGGTAGACGGTCGCGTGGGTCTTGATCACGCCCACCGCCTCGGCGATGTGCGTGCGGTTGGTGACCGGACCGTCGAGCAGCACGATCGCGTCGTCGGGCGCGTCCCGCCGCGCGACCTCGGCCATCTCCACCTCCCGCCGGCCCATCTGGTCCTGGATGGCGAGCCACAACCCCTCCGGCGTCGAGTCACCTGCCGCGTACGGCAGGTACACGACGTTCTCGAACCGCGTCGCGATCGGTCGGATCGCACGCGACGCGCTGAACAGGCCGCGCGCGACCGTCGTCGCCACGATCTCGGCGCGCTCGCCGGCGCGCACGACCCCGGCGGCGTAGCTCGCGCACACACCCGCCTCGACGCCGCCGGCGTCGTCCTCGACCCAGACGCGCGCGCCGATCCGGCGGACGCCGTCGACGAACAGCGCCGTCGGGGCGCGCGCTCCCGGCGGCGCGCCGATCGGTGCCCAGCGGTCGGTGGGCACCTCGATCTCGGTGTTCACCACGACTTCGCTGGGTTCGAGCTGCGTCTCCACCGACGCCCCGTAACCGGGGTCCCACGGGTCGACCGAGAACTTCACGAGTCCACCCGCTCGACGCGCGACGACTGCCCGTGGCGGCTCACCCGGAACTGGACGGGCATACGCGCCGCGAGCTCGGGGACGTGCGTGACGATCCCGACCATGCGGTCGGACGCGCCGAGGTTCTCGATCGTCGCCGCGACCGTCTCGAGCGTCTCGGCGTCGAGCGTGCCGAAGCCCTCGTCCAGGAAGATCGACTCGAGGCGGGACGCGCCGTCGGCCGCGAGGTCGGCGAGCTGGTCGGAGAGCGCCAGCGCGAGCGCGAGCGACGCCTGGAACGTCTCACCGCCGGACAGCGTGCGCACCGAACGGCGCTCGTCGCCCTGGCCGTGGTCGACGACGAGCAGATCGCGGCCCGACTCGTCGACCGCGAACGAGTAGCGCCCGTCCGAGAGGTCGTGGAAGCGCTCGGACCCGCCCGCGACGAGACGGGCCAGCGCCTCGCTCACCAGCCAGCGCTCGAAGTGGCTCGCATCGAGCAGCCGGGCGAGCTCTCCCGCGACCTCGCCCTCACCCGCCCGGCGCGCGATCGCCGCCGCGAGCCCGGCGCGCTCCTCGATCTCCGCGTCGAGCCGCTTGACCTGCTCCCGGGCGGCGCCTTCCTCGTGCCCGGCGGCGGCGACGAGGTCGTCGAGCTCCGCATCGGGGCCGACGACGAGCTCGAGCGCCACCGCTGCGGCGGCGATCGTGCCGAGCCGCTCGGCCAGCTGCTCGCCCGCGGTCGTCGCCCGAGTCGCCGCCGCGGTCGCGGTTGCCTCGTGATCCGGTGCGGTCGCCGCCGCCCATGTCACCAACGCGTCCCAGTCCCCGGCGAGGTCGTCGCGCTCGGCCGGCGGCGTGAGTCCGAGCGCGGCCAGCGCGTCGCGAGCGCCGCGATACGCCTCCCTCGCTCCCCGCTCGCCCGCCGACGCGGCCTCGACGGCCTGTGCCGCCGTCCGCATCGCGTCCCGCGCCACCCGCTCGTCCGCCCGCGCCGCCTTCTCCCGCGCCACGAGCACCTCCATCGCGTCGAGCAGCTCGGCGACCCGCGCCGGAGCGGGCGCGTCCGCGAGCAACGCGTCGATACGCGCGAGCTCGGAATCGCGCTCCTCGACGCGCGCCACCGCCTTCGCACAATCGGCCTCCGCCGCCTCCGCAGTGCGACGCGCCAGCGCGGTGGCATCGCGCGCACCCATCCACGCCTCGGGCGCTTCACCGGCTGGGACCGCGGCCACGACCTGCTCGCAGACCGGGCACGGTGCCCCCGCCGCCAGATGCCCGCGCACGACGAACACCGCGCTCGCGGTCCGGAGCTCCTCGAGGTGCTGTTCGGCCCGAGTCGCGGCTTCCCGCGCCCGCTCCGCCGCGGTCGCGGCCCGGGCCGCTGCCGACCGCACCTCGACGACCTCGGCGGCGACCACCGCCCGGCGCTCGTGGGTCTCCCGCGCCCGCGCGAGCGCGTCCCGGTCGCCCGCCGCCGCCAGCGCCGCCGCGGCCGCGTCACCTGCCGCGCTCGCGGCGTCGTACGCGGCGGTCGCGTCGTCGAGCCGGATCTGATTCCTCGTGACGGTGGCCGCGAGCTCGGCCACGCCGTCCGGGACCACCACCGAGCCGAGCCGGACCACTCGTTCCCGGGCGCGCCGCGCCTGCTCGTCCGCCTCGCGGGCCACGGTCGCGAACGCGTCGATCTCCGCGCGCGCCGCCTGCCACTCGGTCCGAGCCGTCGCGCAGGCGCCGGCCCGATCCTCGAGCTGCCGTCGGGCTTCGGGCGTCGCCGACGCGAGCTCGTCGAGGCGCTCGCGGTCGCGCGCCAGCGCGGTCCTGGTCTCGGCCGCGATCGCCCGGGCGCGCTGCATCATCCGCTCGTACACGTCGAGCCCGAGGAGCTGGACGAGCAGGTCCTGGCGCACTGCCGGCTTGTCGTGCAGGAACCTCGCGAAGTCGCCCTGAGGCAGCACGACCGCCCGGGTGAACTGATCGAAGTCCAGCCCGAGCAGCTCGGGCACCTTCGCGTCCATCTCGCGTGCGGTGCCGGCCTGCACCTCACCGCCGAGGACCTCGAGCCGCGCGTCCCTCGTGGACGCCCTGCCCTTCGCGTCCCGCCGGACCACGCGTGCGGCCACGTACCGGACACCCCCGAGATCGAACGTGAGCGACACCTTCGCCTCGTTTGCGAGCGCGTGGAGCGCGGGTCCCACCGCTCGCCGGTCGTCGTAGCGCGGGATCGAGCCGTAGAGCGCGAAGCAGATCGCGTCGACGACCGTCGACTTGCCCGCGCCGGTCGGACCGACGAGCGCGAACACGTCGACCCCGTCGAGGTCGATCGTCACCGGATCCGCGAACGTCCCGAAGCCGGCCATCTCGATGACGACCGGCCTCACGCGTGGGTCTCCTCGTCGAGCAGCTCCGCGAACAGCGCGCCCAGCCGGGGGTCCTCGATGCCCTCCTCGGCCAGGAACTCGCCGAAGAGCTCCTGGGGACTGCGACCGTGGCGTGCCGTCGCGGGGTCGGTGGGCCGCGTACCGCCGATCACGCGCACCTCGACCACCCGCTCGCCGAGCCAGCCGCGGACGTCCTCGACGATCCCCGCGCGCGCGGCGTCGTCGACCCGGACCCGGATCCAGGCGTCCCCGTGGTCCGCGCCCTGCATCTGCTCGAGCTCCGCGAGTGTGGCCGTGATCGTCACGAGCTCGGCGCCCGCCGCGAGCGGCACCTCTCGCACCTGCGCGGGGGTGGTCGCGGTCACGTCGACGACGAGCACGTGCTTGCCCGCGCCGGCCTCCCCGAAGTCCACCTGCACCGGCGAGCCCGAGTACCAGGCCGGCGCGCCGGTGGGCACGCGCTGGGCGAGGTGCAGATGTCCGAGCGCGGCGTAGCCGAGCGAGGCCGGGAATGCCGTGCCCGAGAGCCAGTACGGCTCGAACGCGGTCTGTGCGGCACGTTCGCCACCACCGGTCAGCCCGCCGCGCACCATGCAGTGTGCGACGAGAAGGTTCACCGCACCCGGGTCGGGATCGGCGCACAGCGCAGCCACGATCCCCGCGAGGCGGTCCGCGTACTCCCCCGCCGCGGCCGCAGCGTCGAGCTCCATCAGGTCGGCCGCTCGCACCGAGTAGCGCGGGGAGCCGAACGGCAGCAGCGCGCTCCGCGCCCGCTCGCCCGTGGAGGTCTCGATCGTGACCACGCCGCCGGCGTCGGGTCGCGCGACCCGCCCCCGCACCACGATGCCGAGCTGCTCGGCCATCGGCCGCAACGCCTCGAAGCGTGCCGGGTTGTCGTGGTTGCCTGCGATGACGACCACCGGTGCGACCGCCCGCAGCCCGAGCAACGCCTCGATGACGATCATCTCGGCCTCGGCCGACGGCGCGGCCGACTCGTACAGATCTCCCGCGACGACCACGAGCTCCGCGCCCTCGCGCCCCGCGACCTCGACGATCTCGGCCAGCACCGCGCGGTGCTCGGCCAGTCGCGACTCGCCGCGGATGGTCTTGCCCACGTGCCAGTCCGACGTGTGCAGAATCCTCACGGCATGCCCGCGAAGGGGTCGGCGTCGTCACCCCCGGGGGCGACGCGCTCCTCGGGCCGGGTGGCCCAGGCCGGGAACGGGAACTCGACGACCAACGGGACCGGGAGCTGGGGTTGGGACACGAACATCGTCCCGGGCTTGGCGATCCGGGCCCGCTCCCGGTGCGCGCCGGGCAGGAACCCGTACTCGGGCCGGGAGGCCTCCGCCGGGTCGAGCCGGCCCGCGACGCGCAACGACGAGTTCGCGATCACACGCCGCTCCACCTCGCTCGCGGTCTGCTGCGCGCCGACGAGGATCATCCCGAGGCTCCGCCCGCGTTCGGCGACGTCGAGCAGGATCTCCTTGATCGGGCTCGTGCCCTCGCGCGGGGCGTACTTGTTCAGCTCGTCGAGCACGAGGAAGAGCAACGGGGTGCGCGTCCCCGTCTCCTCCTTGGCCTCGAACGCGCGCTTGACGGTGACCCCCACCACGAACCGCTGCGCTCGGTCCGCGAGGTTGTGGATGTCGACGACGGTGACCTGTGCCCCGGTCGCGGTGTCGATCGTGCGGTCGTCACGTCGCGCGACGTCCGCACGGATCAGCGGCATGAGCGCGCGTTGGGACGACAGGAGCCGCCGGATGAACGCGTTGATCGTGCCGGAGCCGATGGCCCGCCCGGCCCAGTCCTGCGCGGTCGCATCGTCGTTCAGCCGCTCGACGATCAGCTCCACGAGGTCGTGGTATGTACGCAGGGTGACGCCGTCGATGCGCCACGCGCCGTCGTCGCCGGCCGGCTCTCCGTCGGCGAGGCGCCGCATCACCTGGTGGATCACCATCGTGTACTGCTGGCGCTCGTCCTCGGCGTCGGCGAACACGAACGGCAGCAGCTCGCCCCGTACGAAGTCCTCGATCGTCCAGAAGTAGGAGGACACGCCGCGCGACCGGGTCGCGGTGTCGGGTCCCGCGTTCGGGTCTCCGCGCCGGGGCGGCGCCTTCACCGCGACGCTGCCGAACGGACCGGCCGGGAGACCGAGCGTCCGGTAGCGGGACTCCTGCTCGGCGTCGAGGCGCGCGTTCGCGTGGTCCAGGAACAGCAGGTCCTCGCCCTTCACGTTGAAGACGAGTGCCTTCGTGTTCACCGCCTCGGCGCGCAGCGCGCCCGAATGGAACAAGGAGTAGAGGAGGAACGTCGCGTAGGTCGTCTTGGTGGCGACCCCCGACACGCCACTGATGTTCACGTGCGCACCCCGGGTGCCGTCGATGAAGTCGACGTTGGCGTAGAGGGGCCCGCCGTCGCGACCGAGCCCGATCGGGATCTTGTGCTCCATCGCGTCGAACATCAGCGCGTGGTCGCGCTCGGTACCGACCGCCCGGCGCACCGCGGCACCCGGGCGGGGTGGGACGAACGTCTCCGGCTCGACGCGTGTCGTGCTCACCTCCGCGGCCTCGACGGTCTCCGCGGGCAGCACGCCATCCGCGACGAGGAACACGTCCGAGTCGAAGCGCGCTCCCTCCTGGCGCGCCCGGACCTGGGTGACGACCCCGGACAGGTGCACCGCGCCTTCGTCGCGCGGCAGGTCCCGCTCGGTCACGACGACGTCGTCGAGCTGGAGGTACTGGTCCGGCGCGAGCGCGACCCAGAACGACAGCGGTGTGCTGTCCTCGGTTCCGATCACGCGCCCCACCGGGGCGACCTCCGCATCGCGCTCCGCCACCTGCGGACCGTATCCGCCCGACCCTCGGCGGCGACGGTTCCCGGCGCGGCGGGAGGCGGGTCGACGACCCCCGGGAGCGGCGCGGGCTACCGTCCCCGCCCGCCACGCGAAACGGAGGCACGGGTGCTCGAACGATTCCGACTCGACGGCAAGGCCGCGATCGTCACCGGCGCGGGCCGGGGCATCGGCGCGGCGACGGCACGGGTGCTCGCCGAGGCCGGCGCCGACGTCCTGCTCGCCTCCCGGACCGCGGAGCAGCTGGAGATCGTCGCGGCCGACGTCCGGGCACTGGGCCGGCAGGCGCTCGTCGTGCCCACCGACGTCAACGTGAACGAGAACATCGAAGCGCTCGTGCCGGCCGCGCTCGAGGAGTTCGGCCGCCTCGACGTCGTCGTGAACAACGCGGGGGGCACACCGCCGCGGCCGTTCCTCGACACCAGCCCCGGCTACTTCGAGCGCGCGTTCCACTTCAACACCACCACCGCGTTCGTGCTCTCCAAGGCGGCCGTCCCCGTGATGCTCGAACAGGGCGAAGGTGCGATCGTCAACATCTCCTCCGCGATCGGCCGCCTGCGCGACCGCGGCTTCAGCGCGTACGGCACCGCCAAGGCCGCGCTCTCGCACCTCACCCGCCTGATGGCCGCCGACCTCGCACCCAAGATCCGCGTCAACGCCATCGCCGTCGG
>CAZXCB010000023.1:0-9312 GCA_964639075.1 uncultured Bifidobacteriaceae bacterium
CACGCGCACGGGCTTCGTGGTCGCGAACGGCTACGGCGGCCCGGGCTCGCCCCACGCGCTGCGCGCCCAGCTCACGGTGGCGGCGGCCGCCGGCCGGGCGCGTCACGCGACGCTCCCTGCGGTCCCGGCCCGCGGCACGCTCGTCGCGTACGCGGACGACATGATCGACGGGCTCGACGCGCACCTCGCGGGCCGGCCCGGTCACGCGCGGATCCGGCTGGCCTGTCCCAGCTCGCGGATCGCCACGTTCGTCGAGTCGGGCGCCGACCGGCACCCGGTCGTCAACCACGGCACCGTGGACCGCGTCTTCGACCAGGAGCCGGGGATCACGGCTCCGTGGTCGACGTCGTGGCCGGTGGCCAGCGCGTTCGCTCAGCTGTCCGAGCGGCGGGACACGGTGATCGCCCTCCCGAACGTCTGGGGTCCGCGCAGCGACGACTACACCGCGGTGCTCGACGTCCATCAGCTCGACGGCACCCACGTGGCGCGCCATGAGGTGCCCGTCGTCCGGAACGGCTTCCGGGAGGTCTCGATCCGGGATCTCGTCGGCCTCGACCACGGAGGTGCCCTCCACGTCGAGGTCTCGCTCGCCCCGACGGTGACCTCGGGGGAGCGGCCGCACACCTTCGACATCCTGGTCGGCATCCACGTCGACGGGACCCTGCGGGCCGAGGCGCAGGTGGGTTCGGAGTTCTCGAACGCACCGGTGCCCGAGGGCGTCCGGTGGCCGGACGTCCGCCGGACGCGCATCTTCGGTCGCATCGACGCCACCGGAGGTCGGCGGACGACGGTCTTCCTCGCGTACCCGATCGCCGGCACGGATCCGGTCGGGGCGACGCGGCCGTTGCTGACGCTGATCTCGGCCGACGGCACCCGCCGGAGCGCCGCGCACGTCGAGCTCGAGCCGCACGGCGCGATCCTCGCCCCGGTGGACGACCTCGTGCCGGATGCCGCGGAGATCCTCGGGCCCGAGGGCCACGGTCAGCTGCGTATCCGCGACACGGCGGCGCGCCTGTACGGCTACACCTGGGTCGAGGGTTCCGAGACCGCGACGTTCCCGCTCGACCACCTCATCGGCGGCTGAGCCGGCGCGGTCTCAGCGCCGTACCGGATAGCCGGCGGCGCCGATGTGCTCGCGGGCCTCGCGCGGCGTCTGCTCCGTGAAGTGGAACATCGCCGCGGCGGCGACCGCCGATGCTCCGCAGTCGAGGGCGGCGACGAAGTCGTCGAAGCTGCCCGCACCTCCGCTCGCGATCACCGGGATCGAGACCGCGCCGACCACGCGGGCGAGGGTCGCGAGGTCGTAGCCGGCGAGCGTCCCGTCCGCGTCGGCGGAGGTGAGCAGGATCTCACCCGCGCCCGCGCGTTCGGCGTCGCGCGCGAGCTCGACCGGGTCGCGGCCCGTGTCGACGGTCCCGGCGTGGGTCCAGACCGTCACCAGGCCCGCGGGGGTCCGGCGCGTGTCGATCGAGACGACCACGCACTGGGATCCGAACTGCTCGGCGGCCGACGCCACGACCTCCGGATGCTCGACCGCGGCGGTGTTGATCGACACCTTGTCCGCGCCGACCCGCAGGAGGGCGCGGACGTCCTCGACGTCCCGCACGCCGCCGCCGACGGTGAGCGGCATGAAGCACTCGTCCGCGAGGTCGTCGACCAGCGCCAGGTCGGGACCCCGGCCTTCGATGCTCGCGCGCACGTCGAGGAACACGAGCTCGTCGACGCCGCGCATCTCGTAGACCTTGATCGCCTGCAGCGGGCTCCCGATCGCGCGCCGGGAGTCGAAGCCGACGCCCTTGACCAGGCCAAAGTCGCGGTAGAGCAGCGTCGGGATGATGCGGGTCTTGAGCATCACTCCGCCTCGAGGAAGTTGCGGAGCAGGGCGAGCCCGTGCTGCTGGCTCTTCTCGGGGTGGAACTGGACGCCGTAGAGCGGCGGCCGCGCGACCGCCGCGGTGATGCCGCCCGCGAAGGGGACCGTCGCGAGCACGTCGGCCGGGTCGTCGGCGCGGACGTGGAAGCTGTGCGCGAAGTAGAAGTCCGCGCGATCGGGGATTCCCATGAGCAGGGGTGAGGAACGGACGGGCACCAGCTCGTTCCAGCCGATGTGGGGGACTCGTTCGCCGGGTCCCGGCTCGATCCGGAAGACGTCGGCCGCGAGCCACGCCAGGCCGGTTCGGCCGGGCCCCTCGTCGCTGCGGCGGGCGAGCAGCTGCATGCCGAGGCAGATGCCGAGGAACGGCACCTGCTCGCCGAGCACGGTGTCGGTCAGCGGGGTGACGAGGTCGGCCGCCTCGAGGCGCTCCATCGCCTGGTCGAAGGCGCCGACACCGGGGAGGACGACGCGGTCGGCGGCCTCGAGATCTGTCGCATCGTGGGCCAGGAACGGAGTCCCACCGCAGTGGGCGAGCGCGCGCAGGATCGAGTCGACGTTGCAGAGCCCGTAGTCGACGACCGCGACCCTGGTCATCAGTCGGGGTTGTCGGCGTTGACCTTGACGAGATCACCGTTCCGGTCACGCACGGGTACGTCGTGGCGGTCGCACACGAAGAGCCGCTTGTTGGTGAACCGGTCGCACACCGCCTGGAACTCCTCGAGCGTCATGTCGATGGCGCCGAGCACGTCCTGGATCGGCACACCCAGATAGGTCCACGGGAATCGGCCGTCGTGGCGTTGCACCAGGCGCACCGCGTCCGCACGCGTCATCCGGCCCCGCCGGACCTGCATGCATGCGAGATCGGTCGCGCGGCCGAAGCCGTACTTCAGGTACTTGAAGTAGTCGTGGATGCCCGTCTGCGCGTTGTCGAGGTTCTCGTAGGTGACGAGCGAACCTTCGATCACGTGCGGCCACGTCTCGAACCCGTGCGCGGAGGCGAGCATGGCGTTCGCCCAACCGTCCCAGGGCAGGAAGTAGCCGAGGAAGATGCCGGTGACGCCCACGTCCGCGAGTGCCCGGTCGCTCGGGTACGTGTACTCGATGAGGTGGCGGGGCTCGATGCCGTCGCGGCCGACCAGGTCGCTGACGCGCAGGCCGAGCAGGCCGCCGAACTCCTCGAGCCAGCGACGCGTGAGCGTGCGGTCCTGGGACGCGGTGGCCGGCCCGCCGTACTCGTGTTGCGGGTTCTCGCCCCACACGAGCAGGGGGATGCGCCGCTGGACGGCCTCACGCACCGGGCTGGTGAAGATGCTCACGTGCTCGGGCCACGAGATGTCGCCGACCTGCTCGAGCGCGATCCGGTTGAGCCGGCGGCGCACGACCGGGTTGGTCGTGATCTCCACGTAGTCGACGCCGAGCGACTTCATGTTCTCGATGTTGCGCCGGCCGATGTCGGTGAGGTGGTCGGTCGTCGCCGTCACGCACAGCGGATTGAGGCCGAGCTCGAGAAGGCGGATCAGCTGGAAGTGGCTGTCCTTGCCCCCGCTCACGGGCACGATGCAGTCGTGGCGGGTGTCGTCATGGGACCGGTAGCGCTCGACGATCTCGAGGAGCTGCCGGCCGCGCACCTCCCAGTCGATCTCCTCGCGCGCGGCGAAGTTGCGACAGGCGCTGCAGACCTGCTCCTCGTCGAAGAGGATGTCGGGCTTGGTCTCGGGCATGACGCAGCGCCGGCAGTAGCGGATCGTGCGCGGTTGGGTAGGAGTGGTGACGGCCATCAGGTGGATCCTCGGCGTTCCCGCGGTCGCTCCTGAGCCCATTCGTGCACCACGAATCCGTCGGGACCGGACGCGTCACGGAGCGTGGTGAAGCCCGCGCGCTCGAACACCCTGCGTGAGGCGAGGTGGTCCTCGTGCACGAGGGCGCGCAGGCGGTCGATCTGCACGTCGCCGCGGAGGGACTCCTGGAGCGCCGCGAGTGCCCGCCCCGCGATGCCGGTGGCCCGGCGGTGCGGGACGACGGCGATGCTGACGACGCCGACCGCGATGTCGACCACGTCGACGCGGACCTGGCCGACCGCAACGCCGTCGGCCACGACCACGGCGATCCGGCAGGCGGGATCCGCGAGCCGCGCCGCGAGCCAGTCGGCGTGGTCCTCCGGGGTGACGGCGCGACCGGTGGTGCTCCAGCGGACGGCGTCGGCCTCGTTGCGGAGCGCGAGCAGGAACGTCTCGTCGTCGCGAGTGGCCGGTCGCAGCACGATGCCGTTGCCGGGAGGTGGCGGCGGCGGTTCGGTCGCGAGGATCTCGCGCCAGGACTGGTCGGTGCGCGGCGCGAACCGACCAGCGATGGCCTGCGCACGCGTGAGGTCCTCCGCCGTGTCGACGACCCAGCTGAGGCCCCCGAGCGGGTCGGGGGCGGTCACGGCCGCGAGCACGAACCGCTGCGGTCGGCGGTAGAGGAAGGGCATGACGTGCTCGCGCTCGACCGGCTCGGTGGCCGTGTCGACCGCGAGCCGCAGCACGTCGGCCCGTGCCACCTCGACGTCGAGGCCGCGCGGGAAGGTCCGCGGGTGGACGTTGCTCGTGTAGTCGGCGCCGGTGCGCCGGTGGACGGCGAGCACCTCGCCGACGAGCTCCGGATCCGTGAAGGGGCAGTCGCCGGTCACGCGGACCACCGTCGACGCGGGACGGCGATCGAGCACGGCACCGAAGCGGGACAGCACATCGGACTCCGACCCCCGTACGAACTCGAGCCCCATCCCCGCGGCCAGGTCGGCGACGGGGTCGTCTCGAGCGAGGTCACTCGTCGCGACGACGACCGGCTCGGGTCGGACGCGCAGCCGCTCGAGTTGGTACGTCAGCATCGGGCGGCCGGCGAGCGGGCGGAGCACCTTGCCCGGCAGGCGCGTGCTCCCCATCCGGGCCTGGACCACGATCACCGCGGTCATGGGCCCGTGAGCGCTCTGATCGCGGCGGCGACGCGGTGAGCCCCGCGGCCGTCGATCGTGGCGCGGGCCGACGCGGCGAGACGGTCCCGTGTCGCGGGGTCGGCGAGGACGCGGTCGACCGCGTCCGGCACGGTGGCGACGTCGGCCTCGATCGCGGCGCCGGCGTGGACGAGGCCGGTGATCGCCCGGCGCTGGTTGTCGGCGATGCACACCGCGATCGCCGGTCGGGCCGACGCGCAGGCCTCGAGGAGGGTGACGCCGCCCGCGGTCACGACGAGCGTGGCCGCGTCGATCTCGGTCCGGAGCCCGGCGGGAGCGTCGACGACCCTCACCCCGTCGGCGACGGATGGGCGGACCCAGGGGCCGAACGCCACCGCGACCGCGACGTCGGGATGCCGGCGCGCGATGGACGCGGCGATGCCGGAGGTCGCGGCGGCGGCAGGTGACGCGCCGAGGGTGACGAGCACGTTCGGCGCGTCGAGCGGCAGCGGCGGCGGCGGTGACGCGAAGTCCGGGTGGACCAGGGCGTAGGGCGCGCCTGCGAGCACGGCGCCGGCTGCCGCGTGCGTCGGCGGCGATGCACCCGGGGTGGGGTCGACGACGAGATCGCCCGCGAGATCGCGGCCGATCTCGTCGATCGCGACGACGACGCCGGCCTGGAACCGACCGGAGTCGTCGGCGCGGAACCGGTACGAGTCCACCACGAGCACCTCGGCGCCGGGCGGGACGGACCCGTCCTCGCTCAGCGTCGCCTCGACCCCGTCCGCGGTCAGCGCCGCCGCGACGGCCTCGAGTCGGCGACGGTGACCGAGCCCCACCGCCGGCCCGAGATCGCCCACGAGACCGACCCTCACACCATGTCCCAGGTGATGACCTCGTCGTCGGCGATGTCGCGCTGGGCGCGCCGGCCGACGACGCGCGCGAGGTCCCGCGGCTTGATCCCGTAGCCCGGACGCTTCACGGTGAGCATGTCCGCACGGATCTCCGAGCCGGCGGGGATGGCGGTCGCCGCGACGATCGACCGCCGGGCGTTGCGGTACATCTCGACCGACTCGGCGTCGGTCGGGCCGTCCTTGCGCCCGGAGCCCAGCGCGGCCTCGACGTCGCGGATCGCGGTGACCATCGCGGTGAGCTCGGTCGGCTCCAGCGCGAAGGAGTGATCGGGTCCGGGACGGCTGCGGTCGAGCGTGAAGTGCTTCTCGACGAGCTCGGCCCCGGCGGCGATCGCGGCGGCGGCGATGTGGATCCCGGTGGTGTGGTCGGAGAGCCCGACCGGCACCGTGAACCGTTCGCGCATCGTGGCCATGGCGCGGAGATTGATGGCGGCGGGCGGCGCCGGGTAGACCGAGGCGCATTGCAGCAGCGCGAGGTCCGTCGCGCCGCCGTCGCGAGCCGCCTCGAGTGCCTCGGCGATCTCGTCGAGCGTCGCCATGCCCGTCGAGATGATGATCGGTCGCCGTTTCGTGCCGATGTACTCGATCAGGCCGAGGTCGACGATCTCGAAGGACGCGACCTTGAACACCGGGACACCGAGGGCGTCGAGCTCGTCGACGGCCTCGCGGTCGAAGGGGCTCGAGAAGAAGTCCAGGCCGGCGGCGCGTGCGCGTTCGGCGAGCCGGGGCTGCCAGTCTCGTGGCAGCGCGATGTCGTCGAGGAGCTCCTGGGGTGTGCGGCCACCGACGTCGCCGAGGTACGCGAACGGCGGGGTGAAGCGGGAGTACAGCGCGGTCCCGGAGTACGTCTGGAACTTCACGGCGTCGGCGCCGGCCGCCGCGGCGACGTCGATCAGGCGGTAGGCGGTGTCGAGATCGCGATCGTGGTTGGCGCCCGCCTCGGCGATCACGTAGCACGGGGCGCCGGACCCGATCGCTCGGTCGCCGATCCGCATCGTCGTCACCGGCATCGCCGCACGGCGTCGCGCACGGCGCCGATCACGAAGTGCTGTTGCTCCTCGGTGAGGTCGGCGTAGAGCGGCAGCGAGAGCAGGCCCGCGTACGCCGCGTCCGCGTTCGGCAGCACGGGTGCACCCTCTCGGTAGAGCGTGTGGTGGTGGATCGGGACGTAGTGCACCTGGACCCCGATGCCGGCGGCCCGCAACGCATCGAACACCGCGCGCCGACGACGGACGCGGATCGGGAAGAGGTGCAGACCGTGCGTGAAGCCGGCCGGCGCGAGCGGCGGCAGGACGAGGTCCTCGTCGGCGAGTTCGGCCCGGTAGCGCGCCGCGACCTCCGCCCGGCGGGCGAGGAACCGGTCGAGTCGGGCGAGCTGGGACGTCCCGAGGGCCGCGTGGAGGTCGGTGAGCCGGTAGTTGTACGCGAGCTCGCCGACGTCGTATGCCCACGCGCCGTCAGCCGGCCGGGCCACGATCCCGTGGTGGCGGAACCGTCGGAGCCGCTCGGCCAGCGCGCCGTCGTTCGTCGTCACCATGCCGCCCTCGCCCGTGGTCATCGTCTTCACCGGGTGGAAGGAGAAGCAGCACAGGTCGGAGTGCGCGCAGTTGCCGACCGGACCGGCCGGAGTGGTGGCACCGACCGCGTGGGCCGCGTCCTCGATGACGACCCGGGGCCGGTGCCCGAGACGCGCGAGATCGACGGGCACGCCGGCGTAGTGGACCGCGACGAGCGCGTCGACGTCGGAGGGGATCGCGGCTGGATCGACGTTCAGGGTGTCGACGTCGACATCGAGGAGCCGGACCGATGCCCCCACGTACCGCGCGCAGTTGGCGCTCGCGACGAAGGACAGCGTGGACGTGGCCACGGTGTCGCCGGGGCCGAGGTTCGCGGCCGCACACGCGGCATGCAGCGCCGCGGTCCCGTTGGCGAACGCGACGGCGTGGCGCGCGTCGACCCGGGCGGCGAACCTGGACTCGAACTCCGCGACGGCCGGCCCCTGGGTGAGCCAGTCGCCCTCGAGGACTGCGACCACCGCGGCGACGTCGTCGGCGTCGACCGATTGATGGCCGTACGGGATCACCCGATCAGCTCCACGAGGTCCGCGATCTCCAGCCACTGCGTGTTCGTGTTGCTGGCGTACGTGAAGCCGTCGTCGAGGGGCTTGCCGTGACCGACCGCGGACTCGTCCCACCACGGGTGCTCGGGCATGACGATGTACATGGTGTCGGTCTCGATCGTGTGGCGCGCTTCGTCGACGGTGAGGAGAAGCTCGTGCAGCTTCTCGCCCGGGCGGATCCCGGTGACCTCGCGCGGGACGCCGGGGCCGACCGCGTCGGCGAGGTCGGTGATGCGCATCGACGGGATCTTCGGGATGTAGATCTCCCCGCCCCGGCTGCGCTCCATCGCGTAGAAGACCAGCTCGACGGCCTCGGGGAGCGTGATCCAGAAGCGGGTCATGCGCTCGTCGGTGATGGTGAGGCGACCCTCCTCGGCCTGACGCTGGAACACGGGGACGACCGAGCCCCGCGAGCCGATGACGTTCCCGTACCGGACGCAGGACAGGCGGGTGTCGCCGCCGGCGGCGTACGCGTTGCCCTGCACGATGATCTTCTCGGCACACAGCTTGGTCGCGCCGTAGAGGTTCACCGGGTTGACGGCCTTGTCGGTCGAGAGCGCGATGACGCGGTGCACCCCGCAGTCGATGGCGACGTCGACCACGTTCTGGGCACCGAGCACGTTGGTCTGGACGGCCTCGAACGGGTTGTACTCGCACGCGGGGACCTGCTTCATCGCGGCCGCGTGGACGATGAAGTCGACGCCGTGGGCGGCCCGGCGCAGACGGTCCCGGTCCCGCACGTCGCCGATGACGAAGCGCAGGTTCGTCTCGGGGCGTCGGGCGCGCATGTCGTGCTGCTTCAGCTCGTCGCGGGAGAAGACCCGAATCGTCGCCGTGGGCCACCGGCGGGAGATCGCGTCGATGAAGGCGTTCCCGAAGGAGCCCGTGCCGCCGGTGAGCAGGATCGTGGCGTCGGAGAGGTCCATTCCGCCCATTCTGCTGGCCACCGGGCGCGAGGACGTGGACCTCCCGGCGAGCCCGGTCAGGTGATGTCGAGCATGCGCTGGAGCGCGACCCGGGCCAGGTCTGCGGTTCGGGGGTCCACGACGATCTGGTTGACCACCTCGCCGCGCACCAGCGACTCGAGGCACCAGGCGAGGTGCGGCGCGTCGATGCGGAACATCGTCGAGCACGGGCACACGAGCGGGTCGAGCGACACCACCGTCTTGTCGGGGTGGTCGTGGGCGAGGCGCGCCACCATGTGGATCTCGGTGCCGACGCCGATAGCGCTGCCGGCCGGGGCCGTGGCGACCCAGTCGAGGATCCGCTCGGTGGACCCGACCCGATCGGCGACCGCCACGACCTCGTGCGCGCACTCGGGGTGCACGATCACGGTGCCTCCGGGGTGTGCGGCGCGGAAGTCGGCGACGTGGTCGGTCGTGAAGCGCTGGTGGACCGAGCACCAGCCGCGCCACAGCAGGAACGTGGCGTCCTTGACGTCGCGCTCCTCGAGCCCGCCGAGGTCGTGGTGGGGG
>CAZXCB010000023.1:9364-17444 GCA_964639075.1 uncultured Bifidobacteriaceae bacterium
CTGGTCCGGGAAGAACAGCACCTTGTCCCCGCGGGCGAACGCCCACTCGAGCACGGCCCGCGCGTTCGACGACGTGCACACCGCGCCACCGTGCTCGCCGACGAACGCCTTGATGGCTGCAGACGAGTTCATGTAGGTGATCGGGACGACCCGCTCGATGTCGGTGATCCCCGCGATGGTGTCCCACGCCTCCTCGACCTGGCCGAGGTCGGCCATGTCGGCCATCGAGCAACCGGCGTTGAGGTCCGGGAGGATCACGCGCTGGGCGTCGCTCGTGAGGATGTCGGCGGACTCGGCCATGAAGTGCACGCCGCAGAAGACGATGTCGGTCGCGGCGCTGTCGGCCGCGACGCGGGCGAGCTTGAACGAGTCACCGCGGGCGTCGGCCCATTCCATGACCTCGTCGCGTTGGTAGTGGTGGCCGAGGATCAGGAGGCGATCGGCCAGTCTGGCCTTCGCCTCGCCGATCATGGTCCTGAGCGCGTCGGGTTCTGCGGCCGAGTACCGGTCCGGCAGGGGTGCCTGCAGTCGCAACATGTTGTCTGAGCCCCTTCGGGGAAGGCTCCGATCTGGCCGGCGGGGACAGCCTGGTCGCCACTCCGCGGGGTTGTCGGCCTCGGAACCGATATGTATGTGGCCGGTGTTCCAGGCCGGCCTCCGACGATCGTAACCCGTCCGCCCCACCCGTGATTCCCGCGGTCGGAGGGGGGTGCGACAATGGGCCGTCATGGGAGATCCACGCATCCGGCTCTCGGAGCCGACGGTGGGCGAGGAGGAGGCCGAGGCCGCGGCGCGTGCCGTGCGCGACGGGCACCTCGTGTTCGGCCCCGACCTCCCGGCGTTCGAGGCCGCGGTGGCCGCCGCGGTCGGCGCGACCGACGCGGTCGCGGTCGTGACCGGTACTGCGGCGCTGCACGTGGCCCTCGTCACGGCCGGGGTCGTGCCCGGCGACGAGGTCTGGGTCTCGGACCTCACCTTCATCGCGTCGGCGAACGCGGTCAGCTACGCGGGGGCGCGCGTGACGCTGGTCGACAGCGAGGCCCGCTCGTGGAACCTGGACCCCGCGGTGGTGGCCGAGGAGATCGACCGGCGCGCTCGCACCGGCGCGGCCATGCCCAGGGCGATCGTCCCCGTGCACCTGCTCGGACATCCGGCGGACCTCGCTCCGATCCTCCCGCTGCTCGCGGAGCACCGCATCGCGGTGGTGGAGGACGCGGCCGAAGCGCTGGGCTCGTCCTGGGCCGGCGGCGAGCTCGACGGGCGCGCACCCGGGACCGTCGGCGATCTCGGCATCTACTCGTTCAACTTCAACAAGCCGATCTCGACGGGGGGCGGTGGGATGCTCGTCGCACGCGATCCCGACGTGCTCGCCCGGGCCCGCCATCTCGGCAGCCAGGCGAAGATCCCCGGCCTCGACTACCGGCACGACGCGATCGGGTTCAACTACCGCCTCTCCAACGTCGCCGCCGCGCTCGGGGTGGTCCAGATGGGACGGCTCCCCGGCCTCATCGAGTCGCGCCGCCGCATCGCCGCCCGCTACCGCGACGCGCTCGCGCCGCTCGGTCTCGCCGGCGGTCCCGACGAGCCGTGGGCGCGCCGCTCCGGCTGGCTCTCGACCGTGACGTTCCCCGACGACGGCACCCGCCGCGCGGTGCGGGACGCGTTGCAGAGCCGCGGGATCGAAGCCCGCCCGATCTGGCCGCCGATGCGGATCCAGGCGCCGTACCAGGACGCCCCGGTGCTCGGCGGTTCGGTCGCGATGGACATCGCGGACCGGGTCCTGTGCCTGCCGTGCTCCGCGCACCTCGACGCCGCGCAGCAGGACGAGGTCATCGGCATCGTCACCGACGTCGTGCGCGCCGGCTGAGCCGTGGTCGCCCGACCGCCCGCAGGCTCGATCCCCGAGACGCCGGGCTCGTACCAGTTCAAGGACGCCCACGGGCGCGTGATCTACGTCGGCAAGGCGAAGAGCCTGCGCAGTCGCCTGTCGAACTACTTCGCCGACCCCGCCACGCTGCCGCCGCGCACGCGCCAGATGGTGGTGGCGGCGGCGACGGTCGAGTGGATCGAGGTGCGCAACGAGGTCGAGGCGCTGTTCCTCGAGTACAACCTGATCAAGGAGCACCGCCCGCGGTTCAACATCCGGCTCAAGGACGACAAGTCGTATCCGTTCCTCGCCGTCACGCTCGACGAGGACTGGCCGCGCGCCATGGTGATGCGGGGCGCGAAGCGCAAGGGCGTGCGGTACTTCGGCCCCTTCGCCCACGCGTACGCGATCCGCGAGACGCTGGACCTGCTGCTGCGGACCTTCCCGATCCGGACCTGCACCAACGGCAAGTTCCAGCGCCACCAGCGCCTCGGCCGTCCGTGCCTCTACGCGCACATCGAGAAGTGTGCGGCGCCATGCGTGGAC
Organism: uncultured Bifidobacteriaceae bacterium; assembly: GCA_964639075.1. GTDB lineage: Bacteria > Actinomycetota > Acidimicrobiia > IMCC26256 > JAENVU01 > JAENVU01. Next base: position 11,778 of record CAZXCB010000023.1, read on the forward strand.
GCGGTCACGGCGGAGGAGTACCGCGCGCTCGTCGACGAGCTCCTCGCGTTCCTCGGCGGCGAGACCGCGCCGGTGGTCGAGCGGCTCGAGCGGATGATGCAGGAGGCGGCGACCGAGCTCGAGTTCGAGCGCGCCGCGCGCCTGCGCGACCAGCTCACGTCGGTGCGCAAGGCCGTCGAGCGCCAGCAGATGGTGGGCGACAAGGCGGAGGACCTCGACGTCATCGGGATCGCGGACGACGAGCTCGAGGCCTCGGTGCAGATCTTCTTCGTCCGGCGCGGCCGCGTGGTCGGGCGCAAGGGGCTGATCGTGGACAAGGTCGAGGACCTCGATGCGCCGGCACTCGTCGCGCGCGTGCTCGAGCAGCTCTACGGCGACGCCGAGCCCGCCGACGTGCCCAAGGAGGTGTTGGTCCCGTCGCTCCCGGAGGAACAGGCGCTCTACGAGGAGTTCCTCTCCCTGGTGCGGGGGAGCAAGGTGCGGATCCGGGTCCCGCAGCGGGGCGAGAAGCGGACGCTGCTCGAGACGGTCAGCCGCAACGCGACCGAGGCGTTCACCCGGCACAAGCTCAAGCGCGCGTCGGACCACAACGCGCGCGCCCAGGCCCTCACCGCGCTCCAGGACGCGCTCGACCTTCCCGAGGCGCCGCTGCGCGTCGAGTGCTTCGACATCTCGAACCTGCAGGGCACCGAGATCGTCGCGTCGATGACGGTGTTGGAGGACGGGATGCCGAAGCGGTCGGAGTACCGGCGCTTCAAGATCCGCCGCCAGGACGGCCAGGACGACTTCGCCGCGATGGAGGAGGCCTTGAGTCGGCGCTTCCGGCGCTACCTCGCCGAGCGTGACGAGGGTGCCCGGGCCGGCAAGAGATTCGCGTACCCGCCGAACCTGCTCGTCATCGACGGCGGCAAGGGGCAGCTCAACGTGGCGGTGCGCGTCCTCGAGGACCTCGGGCTCGAGGACATCAGCGTCGTCGGCCTCGCCAAGCGGTTCGAGGAGGTCTACCGGCCCGGGGAATCCGAGCCGGTCCGCATCCCGCGTGACTCGCCCGCGCTCTACCTCCTCCAGCAGGTCCGCGACGAAGCCCACCGGTTCGCGATCACCTACCACCGCACGCTGCGCGACAAGCGAATGACCACCTCGGTGCTCGACGACGTGCCGGGTCTCGGTCCGGCGCGTCGCACGCGCCTGCTGAAGGAGTTCGGCTCGGTGAAGAAGCTCCGCGAGCAGGAGCCCGAGGCGCTGCGGGCTCTCGGCTGGCTACCGGACCTCGTCGCCGACGACCTGTACCGCCACCTGCACGGCGGCGCGGAGCCACGCGAACGCGACCGTAGGCTGGAGGCGTGACGACCTCCGCCGAGCACGAGTTCCCGCCGGGGCTCGACGTCACCGTGATCACCGGGATGTCGGGCGCGGGCCGGGCCACGGCCGCCAACGTGCTCGAGGACCTCGGCTTCTTCGTCATCGACAACCTCCCGCCGACGCTGATCGGCAAGGTCGCCGAGCTGGCCCGCGGCGGCACGAGCCCACAGCGCTACGGCTTCGGCGTCGACGTGCGCACCGGCTCGTTCGTCGCCGACCTCGACGAGGCCCTGGCCGAGCTCCGCGCCATCGGCGCCCGGACCCGGGTCCTGTTCCTCGAGGCCTCCGACGACGCCCTGATCCGTCGATTCGACGCGTCGCGCCGGCCTCACCCGCTGGCCGACGCGGAGCGGTTGCTCGAGGGGATCCAGAAGGAGCGCGCGCTGCTCGAGGAGCTCAAGGGCCGGGCCGACGTCGTGATCGACACGTCGATGCTCAACGTCCACCAGCTCCGAGACCGGCTCGTCGCGATCTTCGCGGCCGATCACGCGGCGGCCAAGCTCCAGGTCGACATCGTGAGCTTCGGGTTCAAGCACGGGCTGCCCCTCGACGTGGACCTCGTGTTCGACTGCCGGTTCCTGCCCAATCCGCACTGGGTGGACGAGCTGCGTCCGCTCGACGGCCGCGATGCGCCGGTGCGCGACTACGTCATGGCTCAGGCCGAGTCCAAGGCGTACCTCGAGGAGCTGCACCGCCTGTTCGAGCTCACGCTGCCGGCCTACGACCGCGAGGGCAAGGCGTACCTGTCGATCGCGATGGGCTGCACCGGTGGTCGCCACCGCAGTGTGGCGATGGCCGAGGCGCTCGGTGGGATCCTCACCGACCTCGGCTACCGGCCGCATGTCCGCCACCGGGACGTCGGTCGTGAGTGACCCGAAGGGCGGCGTGAGCGAGGCCCCGACTCCGGCGTACCCCCCGTCCACCCGGCCGAGCGGGGCCCGTCCGGCCCGGGCCGCAGGGCCATGAGGACGAAGGTGGTCGCCGTCGGCGGAGGGCACGGACTCGCGACGACATTGCGGGCGGTGCGGAACTACGCAGGCGAGGTGACCGCGGTCGTGACCGTCGCCGACGACGGCGGGTCCACGGGGCGGCTCCGCCGCGACCTGGGTGTCCTCGGCGTGGGCGACCTGCGCAAGTGCCTCGTCGCGCTGGGCGCCGAGCCCGGCGCCGACGAGCAGACCGACGCCGAGGTCTGGGCGCGCACGTTCCAGCACCGGTTCGGAGCCGGCGAGCTCGAGGGGCATGCGATCGGCAACCTGGTGCTCGTCGGGCTCGCCGAGGTGACCGGCGACTGGGAGTCCGCACTCGCGATCGCGGGGCGCACGCTCGGCATCGTCGGGCGGGTGCTGCCGGCGACGTCGGAGCCGGTCGTGCTGAAGGCCGAGGTGGCCAGTGGCGTGGTGCAGGGCCAGGTCGCGGTGCAGAACTCGCGGGAGCGGATCCGCCGGATCGAGCTCGTGCCCCCGGACGCCCGATCGCCGGAGGCCGTCGTCGCGGCCATCGCGGCCGCCGACCAGATCGTGCTCGCCCCGGGATCGCTGTTCACGAGCCTCCTCCCCGCGCTCGCGGCGGAAGACGTCCGTGCGGCGATCGGACGGGCGAGCGGTGCGGTCGTGGCCGTGGTGAACCTGCGCCCGCAGGTGCCCGAGACCGAAGGCCTCGACGTCGTCGACCACCTCCGGGCGATCAGGGATCTCGGGGTTCGGATCGACCGGGTCCTCGTGCACGACCGGGGCCGGCTGGCCCTCGACGTCTCGGAGGCCGAGCGCCTCGGGGGGCCGGTCGTCGTCGCGGACGTCGCCCGACCCGACGTGACGGCCCATGAACCGGCCAAACTGGCGTCGGTGCTGGCCGCTCTGCTTCAGTCCTGAGCCGGCTCGGCGATCCAGAGACGACGAACGGGCAACGGCGCCCACAACGGAGGGGTCATGACGGTACGGGTTGGGATCAACGGCTTCGGCCGGATCGGTCGGTCGTTCACGCGGGCGGTGCTCGCACGCGGCGCCGACGCCGGAGTGGAGCTGGTGGCGGTCAACGACCCCTTCGGCGACTCCCACACGATGGCGTTCCTGCTGAAGCACGACTCGGTGGGTGGGATCCTCCCCAACGACGTCGCCGAGACCGACGACGGCTTCTCGATCGACGGCCGGGCCATCTTGAAGCTCGATCAACGCGAGCCCAGCGAGATCCCCTGGGGCGAGAACGGTGTCGACGTCGTCATCGAGTCGACCGGCCTCTTCACCGCTCGCGGTGACGCGGCCAAGCACCTGGCCGGCGGCGCCAAGCGGGTGGTCATCTCCGCGCCGAGCGGCGACGCCGACACGATGATCTGCATGGGCGTCAACGACGCGGAGTTCGACCCCGGCGCGCACACGGTGATCTCCAACGCGTCGTGCACCACGAACTGCCTCGCCCCGATGGCGAAGGTGCTCCACGATGCGTTCGGCATCGAGCGCGGCCTGATCAACACCGTGCACGCGTACACGTCGGACCAGCAGCTGCAGGACCAGGCGGTCGCGACGCGCAGCGGCAAGCCCGACCTGCGCCGCATGCGGGCCGCGGCGCTCTCGATCATCCCGAACACCACGGGCGCGGCCCGCGCCATCGGGCTCGTCATGCCGGAGCTGAAAGGTCGCCTCGACGGCATGTCGTTGCGGGTGCCGACACCGACCGGCTCGATCACCGACCTCGTGGCCACCCTGAAGCGCGAGGCGTCGGTCGACGAGGTCAACGCGGCATTCGCCGCCGCGAGCAACGACGCGGCCTACCGCGGCGTGCTCGAGTACAGCGCCGAGCCGCTCGTGTCCGCCGACATCGTGGGCAACCCGTCGTCGTGCATCTACTCGTCGCTCGACTCGATGGCCAGCGGCCCGATGGTGAAGGTCCTCGGGTGGTACGACAACGAGTGGGGCTACTCGAACCGGCTCGTCGACCTGGTCGGCTTCATCGGCGCCCAGTAGCGGCGCGCTCGGTGTCGGTACCAGTCCCACGGCTCGAGGACCTGCCCGCGCTCCGCGGGAAGCGGGTCCTCCTGCGGGCCGATTTCAACGTGCCGGTCGACGAGACCGGCGCGATCACCGACGACCTGCGCATCCGCGCCGCGTTGCCCACGATCGAGTGGCTGCGTGACCAGGGGGCGGCCGTCGTCGCGTGCAGTCATTTCGGCCGGCCCAAGGGTGAGCCCGACCCGAGGTACTCGCTCGCGCCCGTGGCGACCCGACTCGCGGAGATCCTCGGTTGCGACGTGCCGCTCGCACCGGAGGTCGTGGGCTTCACCGCGTTCAGCATGGAGGCGAGCCTGGCGCCGGGCGACGTGATGATGCTCGAGAACCTCCGGTTCCATCCGGGCGAGACGACCGACGCTCCGGCGTTGTCCGTGTCGCTGTGCGAGCCCGTCGACGCGTACGTCAACGACGCGTTCGGCGCGTCGCACCGCGCGCATGCTTCCATCGTCGGCCCGCCGCGCCTGCTCCCGTCGGCCGCCGGGCGACTCCTCGAACGCGAGGTGCAGGTCCTCTCGGAGATGCTCGAGGCGCCGAAGCACCCGTTCGTCGCGATCCTCGGCGGATCCAAGGTGAGCGACAAGCTCGGTGTGATCGACGCGTTGCTCGAGCGCTGCGACACGATCCTCGTCGGCGGCGCGATGGCGTTCACGTTCCTCGCGGCGCAGGGCCACGGGATCGGCGACTCCCTCGTGGAGCCGGACCGCGTCGAAGAGTGCTCGCGGCTCCTCGCCACCGGCCGGGTGCAGGTGCCGGTCGACGTCGTGATCGCGCAGGACATCAGCGAGACGGCTCCGACGCGCATCGTCGGGGCCGCCGGCATCCCGGCCGGCTGGAAGGGGCTCGACGTCGGGCCCGAGACCGCCGCGATCTTCTCCGACGCCGTCGCCGACGCGCGGATGGTGCTCTGGAACGGTCCGATGGGGGTCTTCGAGGTGGCGCCGTTCGCGTCGGGCACCAAGGCGATCGCCACCGCCGTGGCCGACTGCTCGGGGTTCACGATCATCGGTGGCGGCGACAGCGCCGCCGCGGTCCGCCAGTTCGGGCTCGCCGACGCGGTCGACCACGTGAGCACGGGCGGTGGCGCGTCGCTCGAGCTCATCGAGCAGGGCGATCTCCCGGGTCTCGCCGCTCTCCGCGAATCCGCCCAACGTCAGGACTGAGAGATGAGTGCAGCGGAACGAAGCGACGGCTTCGGCCAACCCGCCAGCGGAGCGTGGCCCGTCCGGCCCGCTCCGAAGGAGCACGAGGACTGAGAGATGAGTGCAGCGGAACGAAGCGACGGCTTCGGCCAACCCGCCAG
>CAZXCB010000023.1:17544-22364 GCA_964639075.1 uncultured Bifidobacteriaceae bacterium
CGGAGCGTGGCCCGTCCGGCCCGCTCCGAAGGAGCACGAGGACTGAGAGATGTCAGAACGTCATCCGATCATCGCCGCGAACTGGAAGATGCACCTCGACCACTTCGTCGCGATCCAGTTCACCCAGAAGCTCTCGTACCTGCTCGATCGCAAGGACACCGAAGCCGTGGACGTCGTCGTGTGTCCGCCGTTCACCGACCTGCGTTCGATGCAGACCACCATCGACGCCGACCGCATCCCGATCGCGCTCGGCGCGCAGCACTGCCACTGGGAGGACTCGGGCGCGTTCACCGGCGAGGTGAGCCCGCAGATGCTCGCGAAGCTGACGGTCAAGTACGTGATCGTCGGACACTCGGAGCGGCGCGAGATCTTCGGCGAGACCGACGAGATGGTGAACCGGAAGGTCCACGCGGTCTGGAAGCACGGCATGACGCCGATCGTGTGCGTCGGTGAGACGCTCACCGAGCGCGAGGCGGGCACGACCGAGGCCAAGGTCGTCGGCCAGGTGCGCGCAGCGTTCGCCGGGGTCGGCACGGACCGGGTCGCACAGACGGTCGTGGCCTACGAGCCGATCTGGGCGATCGGGACTGGCCGCAACGCCACCCCCGAGGACGCCGAGGCGACCATCGCCGTGGTGCGGGCGGCCGTCGCCGAGGTCGCCGGTGACGAGGCCGGCGAGCAGGTGCGCATCCAGTACGGCGGGAGCGTGAAGCCGGGCAACATCGCGTCGCTGATGGAACGGCCGGGGATCGACGGCGCCCTCGTCGGGGGCGCGTCGCTCGACCCGGAGGATTTCGCCCGAATCGTCCGCTACCGGCACTGAAACAGGGATTTCACGATCGGGAGGCCCGAAACCGTGCCGGCCGAGGACTAGATTCGCCGCACTTCGAAGGAGACGTGACGCGTGCTCACCCCGATCATCCTGGGTCTTCACATCCTGGTCTCGCTGACGCTCATCTTCCTGATCCTGCTCCACGCGGGTCGGGGCGGTGGTCTGTCCGACATGTTCGGCGGCGGTTCCCTGGGTGGTTCGATGGCAGGCTCGACGGCCGTCGAGAAGAACCTGGACCGGATCACGGTGATCACGTCGATCATCTTCGGCTTCACCACGGTGCTCCTCGGTCTGCGGGTCGGCTGATCCACGCCGCGGGGCGCTGCAATCGGACCACGAGACGGGGAGTTCTCCAGTGATGCGTACCCGACGTTCGCTCATCGCGGCAGTCGCCGTGGTGGTGCTGGCCCTCGTGGCCGCCGCGTGCGGCAGCAGCGACGACAAGTCCGGTGGCGGGGGCGGTGGCAGCACGACCACGACCCTCGGCAAGGAGCCGAGCGGGACGCTCGTCATCGGTGCGGAGCAGGACGCCGCGTGCGCCGACTGGATCGACGCCTGCTCGGCGTCGTCGTGGGGCGCGTGGATGATGCAGTACCAGACGATGCCGCGCGTCTTCGACATCCAGAAGCAGGGCAACGAGTGGACCGAGGTGCCGAGCCCGACGATGGCCGGCTTCCCCGAGCTGTCCACGGTGAACGGCAAGCAGACGGTCACCTACAGGATCAACCCCGCGGCGGTGTGGTCCGACGGCGAGCCGATCACCTCGCAGGACTTCGCGTACACGGCGAACCAGATCGCCCCCGGGGGCAAGCCGGGCAAGAACGTCTACGACCCGACCGGCTACGACAAGATCGAGAGCGTCGCGACGCCGGACCCGAAGACCGCGGTCGTCACGTTCAAGGAGCCGTTCGCGAGCTGGACCCAGCTGTTCGGCTCGGACTACGGCATCCAGCCCTCGCACATCCTGGAGGGCAAGAACCGCGACAAGCTCATGAAGAACGGCTACGACTGGTCGGGCGGGCCGTGGATCGCGAAGTGGCAGAAGGGCGTGAGCGTCACCCTGACGCCGAACCCGAACTACTACGGCACCAAGCCCACGATCCAGAAGGTGATCTTCAAGATCCTCGCCGACACGGCCGCCGAGTTCCAGGCGTTCCGGGCCGGTGAGGTCCTCGCGATCTACCCGCAGCCGGAACCGTCGGCCATCGCCGCGATCAAGGGCGGCATCCCCGGCACCAACTCCGTCGTCAGCGCGGACACGGGCGCGCTCGAGGCCCTCTGGCTGAACAACGGGAAGTTCCCGTTCAACAACCAGACCGTGCGCCAGGCCATCGCCTACGCGATCGACCGCGACGCCATCGTCAAGCGGCTGTTCGGGGACGTCGGCCTGGACGAGGCGATGCAGACGTTGAACCCGCCGATCAACTCGCGCTACGCGGACACCACCGCGTGGTCGAACTACACGCTGGACCTGGACAAGGTGAACAGCCTCATGACCGGCGACGGCTGGACCAAGCAGGGTGGGGTCTGGACGAAGAACGGCAAGAAGGCCGCGTTCAGCGTGAGCAGCACCGCGGGCAACAAGCGCCGCGAGCTCACCGAGCAGATCCTGCAGGTCCAGCTGGCCGACGCCGGCTTCAAGCTGACGATCACGAACAAGAGCGCGGACGACCTCTTCGGCACCATCCTCGGAGCGGGCACGTACCAGATGTCGATCTACGCGCAGCAGGCGACCACGCTGAACCCGGGTCTCTGCTCGATCGCCTGCACGAAGAACATCCCGACGAAGGCGAACGGCCAGACCGGCAACAACCTGTCGCGCATCAGCGTGCCCGCGGCCGATCCGCTGCTCGAGACGGTCGACACCGAGGCCCAGGTGGCGCCGCGCGCAGCGGCGGGCAAGCAGGCCGACCGGCTCCTCGCCGAAGCACAGGTGAGCCTCCCGCTCGACCCGCTGCCGAACGTGGTGCTGTGGAGCGACAAGATCGGCGGTCCGGTGGGGGACAACCCGGTGCTGTCCATGTTCTGGAACATGAACGCCTGGACGCTGTCCGGCTGACATCCACGACTCGGAAGTCGGGCCGGCGGGGAACGTCGTCGGCCCGCGGGGCTGACCGATGATCGTCTACATCTCGCGACGGGTCCTCTATTCGATCCCGGTCGTGCTCGTGGCCGCCTTCATCCTGTTCTGGGGCGTGCGGGCGACGTTCGACCCGTGCGCCCAGTTCCGGCTCACGCAGGGCGGCCAGGCGAGCGTGGACCGGTGCCGGGCCGAGAACCACCTCGACGACCCGGTGACGACGCAGTTCGGCGCGTGGCTCGGCAAGGCGGTGCGCGGGGACCTCGGCGAGAGCGAACGCACGAACGAAGCCGTGAGCTCGATGCTGAACCGCGCGATGGGGAACACGCTCCAGCTCATCTTCTGGGGGATCCTCGTATCGGCGGTCATCGCGATCGCACTCGGTGTGTACTCGGCGGTCCGCCAGTACTCGCCGCTCGACTACTTCTTCACCGGGTTGTCGTTCGTCGGGCTCGCGATGCCGCCGTTCTGGTTCGGCCTCCTCGCGATCCAGTTCCTCGCGGTCGGTCCGAAGAACTGGTTCGGCCTCGACGAACCGCTGTTCGGGTTCGTCGGCCTGCACGGCGGTGACTCGACCGGGTTCGACCTCGACTACGCGCGCCACCTCGTCCTGCCCGTGCTCACGCTGACCGTGCAGATCATCGCCGAGTGGAGCCGGTTCCAACGCGCGTCGATGCTCGACGTGATGTCGGCGGACTACGTGAGGACCGCGCGGGCCAAGGGGGTGAAGCGGCGCAACGTGATCGTGAAGCACGCGCTCCGGAACGCGCTGATCCCGCTCGTGACCGTCATGGCACTCGACATCGGCGGCCTGTTCGGCGGGGTCATCGTCACCGAGAAGATCTTCGCGATCCCCGGCATGGGCCGGTTGTTCTACGACGCGCTCCAGACCGGTGATGCGACGGTGCTCGTCGCATGGACCGTCGTCACCGCGGTCTTCGTGGTCGTGTTCAACCTCCTCGCCGACATCCTGTACGGCGTGCTCGATCCCCGGATCCGGCTGACATGAGCTTCACCACCGAGGAGATCTCGGCCGAGCATCCGGAGCCGGCCTCCGAATCGCTCGTCCCGGACACCGAGCCGGCGGCCCGGTCGCAGTGGCAGCTGTTCTGGCGGCGGTTCCTGCGGCACCGGGTGGCCGTCGCGTCCTGCTTCATCCTGCTCGGCCTCACGATCCTGTGCTTCGGCGCGAGCTTCTTCGCGCCGTACTCGAACACGGAGCAGGACCTGCTCCTCGGGCCGGTGTCGCCGAACGGCTCGCACTGGTTCGGAACCGACGAGCTCGGCCGGGACCAGTTCAGCCGGCTCCTCTACGCCGGTCAGCTGTCGCTGAAGATCGGCTTCTCGGTGGCGATCATCTCGACGATCGTGGGCACGGCCATCGGCGCGCTCGCGGGCTACTTCGGCAAGGGCACCGACCAGGCGCTGATGCGGATCACCGATCTGTTCCTGCTGATCCCGGGCCTCGCGATCCTCGCGCTCGCGCTCCAGAAGTTCGGTCACACCGACACGATCATCATCCTCGTCCTGTCGCTGCTGTTCTGGATGTACGTGGCCCGGGTGGTGCGCGGCGAGGTGCTCGCGCTCAAGGAGAAGGAGTTCGTCGAAGCCGCGCGCGCGTCGGGCGGAAGCTCGACCCGGATCATCGTGCGCCACATCGTGCCCAACATCATCGGGCCGATCATGGTGAACGTGACCCTCGGGGTCGCGGCCGCCATCATCACCGAGTCGACCCTGAGCTTCCTCGGCTTCGGCGTGCAACCACCCCAGACGTCGTGGGGCAACATGCTCTCGGACGCCGAGGGGTACATCGGGACGTCGAGGGCGTACCTCATCTACGCGCCGGGCCTGATGATCCTGCTCACGGTGCTGTGCGTGAACTTCATCGGCGACGGGCTGCGCGACGCG
>CAZXCB010000024.1:0-22228 GCA_964639075.1 uncultured Bifidobacteriaceae bacterium
ACCGCGACCGGCGCGCCCTCGGCCGCCAGCAGCCTCGCGGTCGCGGCGCCGAGGCCGGAACCTCCCCCGGTGACGATCGCGACCCGGTCCGTGAAACGCGCCATGTGTCTCGAGCTCCTCGTCGGTGACGGCGGGCGGGGAATCTAACGCCTCGTCAGAAACCGCGTCGCTCCGCCGGCATTCGCGGCCATGTCGGCGGCCACGTCGGCGGCCACGTCCGTGGCGATTTGCACCGCGGCGACCCGATGGGCTCGAAATTCGTGGGTTCTTCGCTTCAGTTCCCTGCCGCCGACCCCGAGACTGCAACTGTGATCGAGGCTGCCCCCGCGACCGAGCCCGCGACCGCCGACGCGGGCGCCGACACCGTTGCGCCGATCGCCGTGGTCATCGGCGCCGGCCCCTACGGACTGGCCGTCGCCGCCCACCTCCGCGGTGCCGGCGTGACGACCCGCGTCTTCGGCGAGCCGATGGAGTCCTGGCGCTCGCACATGCCGGTCGGCATGTTCCTCAAGTCCGAGCCGAGCGCGTCGAGCATCTCCGCGCCCGAGCCGGGGTACCGGCTCGAGGACTACTGCCGCTCGATCGGAGTGCGACCGCTGCGCGACGACGAGGCGGTCCCGATCGACCTCTTCGTGGCGTACGGCCGCTGGTTCCAGACCCAGCTCGTGCCGGTCGAGCCCGCGCGTGTCGCCTCGGTGAGCACCGCGTCGGACGGCTTCGACGTGGCGGTGGACACCGGCGAGCGGATCACCACGCGCAACGTCGTCGTGGCGACAGGACACGTCCGCCACGCGCGCGTTCCTGCCGCGCTCCGCGGCCTCGCCGGTGACGGGTCCGGACCGCCGCTCGTCTCGCACACGTGCGACCACGCCGACCTGTCGCGCTTCGCCGGTTCCTCGGTCGCCGTGGTGGGCGCCGGCCAATCCGCGCTCGAGAGCGCCGCCCTCCTGCGCGAGGCGGGCGCCGAGCCGCACCTGATCGTCCGGGAAGCGAAGGTCCTGTGGGCCGGGCCGCCGGAACCCGAACCGCGCCCGCTCCGTCACCGGCTGCTCAAGCCGGGCTCGCCGCTCGGACCCGGCTGGTCACACGTGGCGAGCCAGCGCGGCGCGTTCGCCGTGCGCTTCCTGCCGGAACGTGCGCGCCTGCGGCTGCTGAAGATCATCCTCGGCCCGGCCGGCGCGTGGTGGCTGCACGACCGCGTCGACGGTGTCGTGGACGTGCGCACGTCGACCGAGATCGTCTCCGCCACGGCGCGCGCCGGCCGCGTCGACCTGTCGCTGCGCACCGCCACCGGCACCGCGTCGCTCACCGTGGACCACGTGCTCGCGGCCACCGGCTACAGCGTCGACCTCGACCGGCTGGACTTCCTCGACCCGGCACTGCGCGAGACGATCACGCGGGTCGACGGCTTCCCGGCGCTGCACGCCGGCTTCGAGTCCTCGGTGCCGGGTCTCTACTTCGCGGGCTTGTCGTCCGCCGCGACGTTCGGACCGATGATGCGCTTCGTCTGCGGGACGGACTTCGCGGCACCCCGGTTGGCCGCGGCGGTGGCGGCGCGCGGCTGACGGCCCGGCACCAGGCGTCGCGCGACGCGTCCGAACGCCATCGCACCGACCCGCACCACCATCACGACGACCGGTACGACGTCGTCCGCCGCCCACCACACGCTCGTCGCCCGAGCGCCGTGGGTGGCCGTCGCGGGCGCGGTCGCGGTACCGCCCCGGTAGGCGAACCTGGCGGCGAGGTCCAGGTGCTCGATGCGGATCGCCCGGCCGGTGCGCGGTGCGGACTTCGGGACGTCGCGTCCGGTCAGGTCCAGATGCTGCGCGCGTACCACGTCGAGCCCGGACTCCGTCTCGAAGAGCGCGAACTGGGCACCGATCCGGGGGTTGAAGTCGACCAGCTTGTACTGCCGGTCACGCCGGTCGTAGCGCCAGTCCATGTCGACGATCCCGCGGTACCCGAGATCGCGACAGAACGTGCGGGCGATCCCCTCCAGCCGCCGGTTCCGCAGGGCGCGCGCGAGTGTCGTGACGCCGGCATGGGGCGGCCACGCGCGCAGCTTCACGCCGGTGAACGCGACTCGCGCCACCGAGTCGTGGTCGCAGTACGCGTGGAAGATCCAGTCCTCCGACTCGTCGCGAGGCAGGTACTCCTGGAGCATCACCGTCGTGGGGTCCTCGGTCGCCTCCGCGAGGCGCAGCAACGCCTCGCGGTCCGCGACGACCGTGGTGCTCGACACCGCCGGCTGGGTCAGGCGCCGGAAGGGATCGACGTTCTTCACGACGACCGGGAACACCGCGGTCTCGGCGAAGTGCTCGAAGTCCTCGGGTGTCTCGGGGAAGGTCGACCTCGGCGTCCGGATGTCGTGCTCGCCGCAGAGCTCGGCGAGGCCGCGCTTGCTGGCGAGTCGCCGCGGGAGGTCCGGGTCGATCCGCGGTTGGACCAGCCAGTCGCCGAGCTGCGCGGCGTGCTCGGCGAGGAACACGGCCGCCTCGTCGTCGGTCGCGAAGGCGACGGCCGGTGCATCAAGGCGCTCGCCGACCCGCCGCAGCCCGTCGAGGAGCACCTCCTCGGGCTCGGCACCCGTGGTCGGCCAGCGCGCCGCCCGATCGAGGTACCGCGACACCGCCGCGGGCGTGAGCCGGTCCTCGACGATCGCCGTCACCGGCACGCCCGCCCGACCCAGTGACCGGATCGCCGACACGCCGCCGTGGTACACGGGATAGCGGCCGAGCCGCACCATGAGAGCCGGGACCGTGCGGTCGAGCTCGGGACCGGGACGCGCCGACCCGCCCGCAGCGGACCCGATCCCGGACACCCGGGAGCGTCGGGGCCAGAACACCCCGACGACCGCGACCAGTCCGACGACCTGGACGACGGGCGCGCCCCCGAACCGGTCGAGGTACAGCAGCGCCGTGGCGAGCACCGCGTCGATCGCGAGGCTCGCGCCCACGATCACCGTGACGGCGAGCGCGCGGTCCTCGAAGTCGACGCCGGCGAGCACGCCCAGGCCGGGGACGACGAACAGGAACGCGACGACGACCGCGAGCCCCACCGGCTTGCCGATCCCGAACGTCGCGACACCCAGCGCGGCGAGGGTCGCGAGGACCACGACGAGACGGCGGCTCACGGCGTCGCCCCGGTTCCCGGCGCGGCCGTCAGCAGCAGCGCGTCCGGATCGTCGACGAGCACCTCGAAGCGACCCGACTCGACGAGTCGCGCGCGGACGCGCTGCAGCGACCCGCGTGGGAGCACGCCCGTCTCGTCGACCTCCGCGATCTGCGAGCGGGTGATGAGGACGTATCCGCGGGAGAACCTCGGGTCGCTCAACCACCGCGTCAGCTCCGCGACCGGGTGATCGAGCACCGCGCGGGCCGAACGGGCCGGCTCGGCGACGAGACTCACGTAGGTGAATCGCTCGGCATTGCGGAACTCCGCCGGGTAGCTCGCGGTGCCGGTGACGAGGAGCGAGCCGGGTGGTGCGTGGTCGAAGACGCGCTCGGCCGCGCGCACCTCGCGTGGGGTGAAGCGCGACCACGCCTCCTTGCCGAAGTACGCGAGGAGGAATCCCACCAGCAGGGCACCGACGACCGCCGCGACCGCGACGGTGGACCACCACCGAAGTCCGGCGCGGCGATCGGGGAAGAAGAGCCCGGCCGCGAGGAACGCGGCGAGCGGCAGCACGAAGAGGTAGACGCGGAAGATCACCTCACCGCCGTACGCGCCGCCGAGGAGGAGGAGCACCGGCGCGACGGTGAGCACGACCGGTGCCGTCTCGAATCGAGCGCGCCGGGCGACCCGCGCGACACCGCTCACTGCGAGCACCGCGACCAGCACCACCACCATCCGGCCCATGGTGGAGACGAGCTGCTGCGCGCTCGAGAGGTGGCTGGAGTCCGCCAGATTGGAGCCGACGTTGCTCCCGAGCCGCCCGAAGCCCGAGACCATTCCCTCGAAGTTGTCGGTCACGTAGCTGCGCGCGCCGGTCACGAGCCAACCGATCGTCAGCACCGGCATCAGCACGGCCGGCCAGCGGCGATCGAGCTGGCGGAACGCGAGGAGGGCGAGCAGCCCGACCGACGCCACGATCGGCGTGAGCGGATGGCTGATGGCGAGGGCGACCATCACGACCACCAGGACCCACGACACGGTCCGGCGCTGAGGCGCCGGCAGCCGCGCCGGCGCGGCGGCGCCCTCGGGCACCCTCCGGAAGCACCGGAGGACGATCGCGAGCAGGACCAGGTACAGCAGGAACGTGAACGCCTGCGGCGCGAAGTAGTCCTGCCCGACCCAGTTCGCGGCGACGAAGATCACGACACCGAGCCCGACCCTTCGCCGGTCGTCGGTCAACGCCCCGAGCAGGGCGGCGAGCGCGACCGCACCCAGCGCCTCGAACACGAGCGGCGACCAGGCCGCGAACGAGCGCGCGCCGGTCGAGCCGGCTTCGGTGAGCGCGGTCGCGGCGGCGAAGAAGCCGGGCCAGTCCTGGTAGATCGGCAGCACCGGCGTCGACGGCAGCAGCATGTGACCGCGCGACATCAGGTCGACGACACCGACGTGGCGCCACGCCCAGGCGTAGCGGAGCTCCGGGTAGACGACCGCGGCCGTCGCATGGAGGGCGACCACCAGGACACCGATCGAGGCTGCGAGCGGCCACCCCGGTCTGTCGCGGCGCAGGCTCGCCGCGATGGCGACGACGGTCAGCGCGAGCGCGACGAAGTAGGCGCTCGGCAGACCCGACACGAGCCCGAAGCGACCGACGGGGTCGGCGGGCATCGCCGCGAGCGCGACCGCCCACGTGAGCACGGACGCGCCGAGCGTCGCACCGACGAACCACGGGGTCCGGTCGCGTGCGGACCCGCTCACGGCATCGGCATCGGCATCGAGCGCGGTGACGGGCTCGACGTCGGGCTCGACGTCGGGCTCGACCTCCGGCTCGACGACCGGCTCGGTGTCCGGCTCGGGGGGGGCCAGCGGGTCGTCGGCATCGGCGACGGGCTCGGCGACCGGCTCGAGCTCCGCGATGCGCAGCACCAGGGGCACCGGGCGGGTCGTCGGCGGCGGAAGGCTGTCACCCGCCGGGTCGAGGACGGCGACGTCCGCGCCGAGAGCTTCGGCTTCCTCGGCGGGTGCACTCTCCGGGTGCCACCGTCCGGCCGTGAGCATCGACGGCAGCAGCGCGATCGCGACCGCCGACTGGACGACCAGCCACGCGACGCCGACCCCGGCGATGCCCAACGGCGCGAGCAGCAGCGGAACGAGCACGAGCACGGGCAGGGTCGACACCAGGGTCACGACGACCATGGCCGTCAGCCGGCGCTGGACACGCGCCGCGCTCACGTAGACGACGGGAACGATCGCCGGGATCGCCGACAACGCCAGCAGCCGGGTGAGGCCCGTGGCCGACACGGCGTACTCGTGGCCGAACACCGCGAGGACGAGCGGTGCCGCGAGCGCCAGCGCGGCGGCGAGCGGCACGATGATCCGCACGGCCGACCGCAACGTCGCGCGCACATGGGTCGCGAGGCTCATCGGGTCGAGCGCACCTTCGGTGGTGAGCGACATCCCGAGGTTCCGGCTGACCAGGTAGAGCGTGTACGCGATGGTCCATGCGAGGTAGACGTACGCGCTCGCGCTCGCGCCTTCGGCCTTCAACACGATGACGGGCATGCCGGCGATCGCGGCGGTCCACGCCAGCGCGGCGACGTAGTCGGCGACGAGGAACCGGCCGACGTCGCGACGGTTCACGGGCGGGAGCGTTTGGGCCGGGCTCGCTGCCTGCCGCGGGATCAGCCGGACGAAGATCACCACGTTCACCACGACGACGACGAGCACCAACGGGGCGGTCCACGAGAGGAAGATCCCCGTCGCCGGCGCCACGGCGGCGAGTGGGACGAGCAGGAGGATCTTGACGACGCCGAACCCCGCGTTCTCGGCGAGCACGTAGGGCGCTTTCCGGAGTCCGACCAGCACCGCGTCCTGCAGGACGAACACGACCCAGAGCATCGTGGCGACGACGTACACGATGCCCAGACCGGGGCCGTGCAGCACCTTGTTGAGCCACGGCGCCCACAGCCCGGCGCCCACGACGAAGACCGTCGCCGCGACGCCCGCGAGCCCGACCCCGATCGCATACGAGCCGAGGACGAGGCGCCGGGTCCCGCGGCCCCGCGCCACGGGGACGAAGCGGTTCAGGACGTCGGTGAAGTTGAGGCTCGCGAGGTTGGTGATGAACATCATCGTCGACACCAACGACGCGTTCAGGCCGACGTCACGCGAGCTGTACCCGCGCGCGGCGATCGCCCAGTAGAGCGCGCCGAGCGCCGAGGTCGCGAACGTCGCCGCGACCAACGCGTAGCCGTTGCGGTGGAGGGGCGTGCGTGCGTGCGCGACCAAGCGGCTGACCATGCCGCTCTCGGAGGTCACCACCCCCTCGGAGGTCGCCAGGCTCCCGGAGGTCACGTCGTCCCCGCCCGGCGCGACACCCTCGTCCGACCGCACGTCCAGCGCGGCCGGGTGCTCCGCGGTCACGACGGTGACTCGGACACCACGTCCGGTCGGGTCCGGCCGCGCGCGCGGGCTCGCCGCACCACCCGCCAGGCGCCGGTCCGCAGGCGCTCGCGCCTCGGGGCGCACGGCAGGTCGTCCATGAGGGAGAGCAAGCCGCCTCCGGACGCGTCGGCCGGGACGATGATCCGGGCGAGGCCCATCACGTCGTCGGCCGTCGAGCTCGACGCGTGCTTCACGCCACAGGCACTGGTGAACCCGGCGGCGCGGAGCACGCGTTGGATCCGCCGGTTGTGGTACCCGTGCGGGTAGGCGAAGGACGCCGTCGGGGCGCCGAGCTCGTGCTCCATCAGCTGTTGACTCCGCGTGATCTCGTCCACGGCGGCTGCCGGGTCGAGCTCGTCGAGGGCCCAATGATGGTGGGAATGCGGTCCGATCTCCACCCCGATGCCGAGGAGATCACGGATCGCGTCCCACCCGAGCATCGGCTGCTCACCGTCCGGACCCAGCCACGTGCTCCGACCACCGACGTAGGCCGTCGAGACGTAGAGCGTCGCCGTCATCCCCGCGTCCTGGAGCGCCGGCGCCGCGTGCCGCTCGAAGTCGGCGAAGCCGTCGTCGAAGGTGATCACGACCAGACGCTCCGGCACGGCGTCGCCGGCGGCCAGCAGGTCCACGTACTCGGTCACCGTCAGCGTCGAGAACCCGGCGTCGCCGAGTCGTTGCAGGTGCTCACGGAACTGGAACGGCGTGACCGCCCAGTCCCGCAGGAGTGGCGCCGGGTCGTCGCAGACCGAGTGGTACAGCAGGATCGGGACCCGTCGCGCGGGTGGTGCGGCGCTCACGGCACCACCGCCGCCGCCGGGGCGCCCGAGGCCGGCGACTCCGAGGCCGCGCGGACCTCGCGGCGCGGGTTCACCCGGCGGCTGCGCAGGTAGAGGAAGGGTCCGCACGCCATCCCGACGACCTCGCGCACCCGCAACGACCTCGGGTGGTCCGCGGGACGCCCCGCGTTGCGGTCCGAGCTCGTCGCGAAGGCGTGGCGCAGGCCCGGCACGATCCGCCGTGCGATGTCGGCCGTGCGCGCGGGTTGTTCGACGACCGCGCTCGTCAGGTACGCCGTCAGCCCGGCCCCGTACCCGAACGCCTGCCGCGCGAGCGCCGACTCCTCGCGCCGGTGCGCGTGGAAGACCAGTGCCGCGGGCTCGTAGACGAGCGTCGCGCCGGACGCGACGGTGCTGAAGAACGCCGCGAGGTCGTCGCCGCCGCGCGCCGCGGTCCCCACGCCGAGCGCGGGGTCGAACCCGCCGGCGCGGCGGAGCCACTCGGACCGGAAGGCCATGCTCGCGCCCGAGCCGAACCGGCCGGCCGCGTACGGGAACAGCGGCCCGACGTCGCGTGCTCCGAGTCGGTGCACCTGCCGGTCGAAGCCCTTGCCGTACCCGACCGACCGCTCGACGAGGTCCTGCGCCGCGGTCTCGAGCTCGAGCGGGAAGATCATCCCGGTCACGCACGCGACGTTCGCAGCCGCGTCGAAGCCACCGACGAGGTTCCGGATCCACGCCGGGTCCACCACCACGTCGTCGTCGGTGAACGCGACGATCGAGCCGATCGACTCCGCGAGCGCGCGGTTGTGGGCATTGGCGAGCCCGGGACGCGGTTCGCGCACCCAACGCACCTCGGGTCCGTACTCGGCCACGACCTCGAGGGACTCCGCGCCGCCGGTCGTGTTGTCGACCACGAGCACGTCGAAGTCCGGGTAGTCGGATCGGAGGATCGAATCCAGGCATCGCCGCAGCAGCTCCGGGCGTCCGCAGGTGGCGACGACGACGGTGACCGGCTCCGGCGGACGGGCCCGCCGCAGGGGCTCGCGGGGAGTGGCCGCCGCGGACACGGCGGCACCTTCGAGCACGCGACGCGTCTCGGCCGCCACCTCCTCGGTGCCGAGGCCGCGAGCGTCGAGCTCGACCTCGGCGACCCCGATCGGTCGGTCGCCGTCACGGACCAGGACCAGCGCGCGTGCGTAGCCGGCCGGATCGGCATCGGTCACCGGGGTCGGGTGCGTCGAGCCGCGCGGCGACGCGGTCGCGACGATCGCCGGGCGGAAGTCGCGTGACGACGGTGGCAAGAGCCGCGCGGCGTCGTGGGACCGGATCCGGGCCTCGACGTAGCCGACGCCCGCGAACACGAGACCCGCGCCCCGCGCGAACGACCGGGCAGCGCCTGCGAAGTCGGCGTCGAACGCGGCGGACCGCAGATCCCGAAGCGTCGCCCGCGGCAGTGTCTCGCGTGCGTAGGAGCGCTCGCTCGCCAGGCCGTCGTCGTGGCCGACCATCGACGCCACCCGCGCCTTGGAGGCGCCCTCGGCCCGGCACCGGGCGCGGAAGTAGGCGAAGTCCGCCCGCTCGGCCCGCACCCGATGCGACACCTGCGCGGCCGGCGTGTACCAGACCACTGCGGCGGGCCGGCGCTGGCGGACCCGGATGCACAACTCCGTCTCCTCGCATCCGGCCGGGTGCGTCCCGACCCTCCCGACCCGCTCGTCGAAGCCGCCGGCCTCCACCACGACGTCGCGTCGGAACGACATGTTGGCACCGATCACGTTGCGCACCGGTCCGGCGTCCGGATGCCCGGCGTAGGTGCAGCCCACGACCCAGTCGAACTCGCGAGGGAACCAGCGCGGCCGGCGAGCATCCCACCGCGGCGTGACGGCGCCACCGACCGCGGTCACCGCGGGATCGGCGTAGGGGGCGATCAGCGCGTCGAGCCAGTCGGTCGCCGCGACGGCGTCGTCGTCCAGGAACGCGACGATGTCGGCCTCGGTCGCGGCGATGCCGGTGTTGCGCGCTCCCGAGAGTCCGGGCGTGGCGGTGTTCTCGACCACGCGGAGATGGGCGAATGCATGCCGCAGTCGCGTCGCCAGCGCCGGCGCGTGGTCCACGACCACCACGACATCGTCCGCCGGCCGGGTCTGATGCTCGACCGACCGCAGCGCCGCGACCAGATCGTCCCACCGGTTCTCGGTGTAGCAGCACACCACGACGGCGACACGTGGCGGTGCTGCGTTCAAGCCGCGCCCCGCGAGACTCCCGCCGGGAACGGCGGCACTCCCGGACGCAGGCGGTTGTCGTTCGGCGTGGCCAGGCGCGCGGGAACCTTGCGCACGTGATGGGCCATCCACTCACTGGCGATCGAGCGCAGGACACGGCCTCCGTCGCGGATCGTCCGCAGATTGCTCACGCCGTACCGACGCGGCGACTCGAAGCTGGGCACCTCCGACACCGTCAACCGTGCGCGCAGCGCGCGGATGTGCAGCAGCGTCTCGACCTCGAAGCCGGTGTACTCGCCGTCGAGGCACGGCAGCACGTCGGCCCAGAACGCGACGTAGCCGTAGCAGAGGTCCGAGTACCGGGCCCGGAAGCCGACGCGCACCAGCCGCGTCAGGACCCAGTTGCCGAGCTTCCGGTACAGCTCCATGTCCGCGGTCCCACCGCCCTGGGCGAACCGCGAACCGACCGCGATGTCCGCGCCACCGAGCAGCGCGCCGACGAAGAGCGGGATCTCACGCGGATCGGTCGAGCCGTCCGCGTCGAGCATGACCACGATGTCGCCGGTCGCGGCGTGAAAGCCGGCGCGCAGCGCCGCGCCCTTCCCCTTCGCGGACTCGAGCACGACGCGCACGTCGGGTCGGCACCGCTTGGCGACCTCGATCGTGTCGTCGGTCGACAGGCCGTCGACGAGCACGACCTCGTCGATCCACGTCGGGATCCGGTTCAGGACGTGGGGGAGGTTCTTGGCCTCGTTCAGCGTGGGGATGACGACGCTGACCCGCGCGGTCGAGCTGTCGATCGCGGCTTCGGCCTCGAGGTCGATCAGGCGCAGCTCGTCCTCGATCGCCAGGTTCGGCGCCGCGTCGTCCCACTCGTTGCCCCTGGTGATCGCCACGCCGCTCCCATTCCCGCCGAAATCCGTCGTTTTCGGGCAGCGAAGCGCGCGGCAACTCGAACCGCGTCATCCGCCCAGAACGGAGATAGTAGACGACCGTATCCGCCGCTTTGTCTGGTCCGTTCGACCCAATTCTCGCGACGACGGGCGGCTCGTCGCGAGTTGTTTCCCCGTCCTTCACCGCGCCGTCACCGAATCGGTGTTGACGCACGGAGCGCCTCACGGCATGACCGCGAACCAACCCGCGGTCGCGACCGAACGGAACGACTCCAAGGAGGTCGGACTCGTGTCGATGCGCCAGTCGTTCACGGTCCCGCGCTCGACCTTGCGCTCGTCGAAGTAGACCACGGCCTTGATTCGGCGATACCGCTCGGCGAGCAGCGCGCCGGCCGTCTCGAGCCAGCCGGCCTTGCGCGCCGCGTCGCCCGGATCCTCCTTGGTCCCCCACTCGGTGAGCATCAACGGCTTGGTCCGGTGCTCGGTGGTCGCCCACCGGTACCACGGGTCGACCAGGCTCGAGAAGCTCTGCCATCCGCCACGGTCGACGAAGTTGAACGGGTCCGCGCCGATCCAGTCGACGACGTCGTCGCCCGGGTACAGGTCCACGACTCGATCGAAGGCACCGGACTCGGGGGTGAACGCATAGGCGGTGGTGGTCCAGACGAACCCGACGTTGGTCGCACCCGCGACCCGGAACG
This sequence comes from uncultured Bifidobacteriaceae bacterium, assembly GCA_964639075.1. Classification (GTDB taxonomy): domain Bacteria; phylum Actinomycetota; class Acidimicrobiia; order IMCC26256; family JAENVU01; genus JAENVU01. The sequence continues at coordinate 11,154 of CAZXCB010000024.1, forward strand.
CCCCGGCGATGTGGCGAAACGCGGCCACGTACTCGGCCGTGGACCCACGAGCAGCGAGGTGGTCCTCGGCCTCGGCGTCGAACACGAACAACGCCGGCCGTCCCCATGCGGCGAACCGCAGTGCCATCGGCCCGAGATAGCCGTCCTGGGAGCCATTGGCGATGGCGGACCAGGGCACGCTCGCACCGGTCGCGAAGTCGCATGCGCAGATGCTCACCATCGGGATCCGGCCGCGCGACGCGGTCTCGACCTCGACCGGACCGGGAAGCTCGGAGCCCCAGTCGTAGTAGCGGTGGTCGATCGCCATCGGTCGACCGACCTGCAGCTCGACGTCGGCGAGCGTCTCGGCGGGAACCGTCGTGCGGCCCGGTCCGGGCCCGCGCCAGATCCCGAAGTACGCGCCACTCGCCGGGACGTGCGGCGGCAGCGGGGTCGCCGCGCCCGCAGGGGGCGCCGCAGTCGTGGCCGAGGTCGCCGTCGGCGAGGCGGGCCGCCGCGGCGCGGCGGTCTCGCCGGTGCTGCACGCCGCCAGCAGGAGCACGCCGACCGCCGCGCAGACCGCCAGCGCGCGTCGGGACGCGCGACGGGCACGGGTACCATGGCGCTTTCGGCCACAAGGGGCGAGTTGGACCGATCCGAACACTCGACCATCCTGACACGCCCGCGACGCGTCATCACCGCCGCGCTGGTCGTGGCCGCGGCAGCGGCTTCGTGCGGCGACACCGGTGGAACCGGAACGGTCGACCCCGGCACCCGGCCGTCGCCGACCGAGATCGCGTCGGTGCCGTCGCAGCGGCTACTCGCGTCCGACGGTGTCGCGGGCGACATGCTCGGCGGCGCCCGCTGGTACGACACGTACGCGACGCCCGTGAGGCCGGTGTACTACGCCACGCCGGGTCAGGCCGCGCTGTCGTCGGACGGCACCGTCGCCGTCGTCGGCGCCCCCGGTGCCGCGGTCGACGGGAAGCCCGGTGCCGGCGCGGCCTACGTGTACACGCGCCGAGGCCGGACGTGGAGCCAGAGCGCGAAGCTCGTCGCCCCGGACGGACGGTCCTACGACGCGCTGGGCTGGACGGTGGCGATCTCCGGCGACGGCCGCGACGTCCTCGCGGGCACGCCCTTCGCCGACGGGTCCGTCGGCGACGACGCCGGTGCCGCCTACCTCTTCCACCTCGCGCCGTCCGCCACGGCGGCGACCAGCACCACCCGGTTGGTCGCCGAGGACCCGCGGCCCTACGACGAGTTCGGCTGGTCGGTCGCGATCGCGCGTGAGGGCGGTACCGCCGCGATCGGAGCGCCCGGCCGCACGGTGAAGGACACACCCGGCGCGGGCGCCGTGTTCGTCATCCGCCGGACCGCACCGAATCGTTGGGCGCAGGTGCGCGAGATCCCCGTCGGCCGCCCGGCCGCGGACGGCCAGTTCGGCAGCGCGCTCGATCTCTCGGCCGACGGCGCCACGCTCGTCGCGACCGAGGCCACCCACCGCGACGAGAAGAAGGTCATGCACACCGGCTCGCTCGTCATCTTCCGGACCACGACCGCGTGGCGCACCGCGACGCAGGTCCTGAAGCAGGCGGACCCCTCCCGCAACGCCGACGGGGAGTCCACCGCCTTCGGCGTCGACGTCACGGTGTCCGATGACGGTCGGCTCGCCGCGGTCGCCTCACCGGACGTCAACATCGGGCGCGCGCTCGGGACCGGCAACGCGTTGCTCTACGGTACGACGTGCAGCTGGCGTCGCCCGGCGTGCACGACGGTGCGGATCCTGCGACCTGCGATGCCGTCGCCGTTCCAGTACTACGGCTCGGCGGTCGCGCTCGACGCCGCGGGAACCCGCCTGTTCATCGGCAACGACGGTGGCGGCACGAACGGTCAGGGGGAGGGCGAGCTCGTCCGCATCACGCGCTCGGCATCCGATCCCGTCCGGGTCACCGCGCGCGTGACGTTCCGAGCGCCGGATCGGACCGAGGCGCGCTTCGGTACCGCGGTCGCCATCACGGCCGACGGGACGACCGGGCTCGCCACCTCGCCGTGGCTCGACGTCGGTCGCGCCGTCGACCAGGGTGGCGCGTACATCATCGAACTACCGGACGCGGGCGGCTCGTCGTGAGCATGTCCATTCCCCGAGGAGACACAGTGCGGTTCGACCCCCGGGCCTGGGCCCGACAGATGCTCATCCGAGCCGGCGGCCACCTGAGCGGCGACCGCCTCTACGACGCGACCAACGTGCTGGGCGCGCTCGCCATCGGGCACTGGGTCGCGCAGCACCCGCCGCGCGGGAAGCTGCTCGTGCACCAGGACAAGACCGACACCTACCGCGACGGCGTCGGCCTCGTGACCGGTCGCTCACCGCTGTATCTGGAGTTCGGGGTCTGGGAGGGCTGGTCGCTGCGGTGGTGGCTCGAGCACCTCACCAACCCCGACGCCCGCTTCGTCGGCTTCGACAGCTTCGAGGGCCTGCCCGAGCAATGGCGGCCCGACTACCCGCCCGGTCACTTCTCGGTCGGCGCGCCGCCACCGATCGAGGACCCGCGGGTCTCGTTCCAGGTCGGCTGGTTCGACGAGTCGCTCTCGAGCTTCGAGATGCCCGAGCACGACCAGCTGTTCGTCAACGTCGACTGCACCCTCTACTCGAGCACCGACGTCGTGCTGCGCTGGCTCGAGCCGCACCTCCGGCCCGGCGATCTCATCTACTTCGACGAGCTGCCCGAGTACGACCACGAGCTCAGAGCGTTCTTCGAGCACGCCGAGCGCATCGACCTCGACCTGATCCCCGTCTCCCAGACGCGCGGCTACTACTGGCTGTTCCAGTACGCCTGATCCGGGCCGGGCCGGGGTCGGGGCCGCGCCGTCGCCCGCGGCCGCGGCCCGGTAGCGTGGTGAACCCCGCTCCCCGAGGGAGGCCCCCCGATGGCGAACCCGGCACTCGCCCCCAAGCGCGTCGAGACGACGCTCGAAGAGCTCCAGCCCGGCTGGGCCGCGCCCGCGGCCGGCGCGGCCGGGATCGGCGCCCCACCCGAACGAGCCGCGCGCACCATGACCGCCGGCGGGACCTTCGCCAAGACGTTCTTCCTCTGGCTGCTCGTCGTCGGTGGCGGAGCCGTCGGCTGGTCCCAGGTCGCCACGACCACGACGGTCGGGCAGGTGCGGATCCCGGGTTGGACGTGGCTCGTGGCGCTGGGGGCCTTCGGCGTCGCCATGGTGACGATCTTCAAGCCCAGGGCCGCGCCGATCACCGCGCCCGTCTACGCGATCGCGGAGGGCGTGTTCCTCGGCGTGATCTCGAAGATCTACAACGACCTGTGGAGCGGCATCGCGCTCCAGGCCTTCCTCGCGACCATGGCCACGTTCCTCGTGTGCCTCGCGCTGTACTCGTTCGACATCGTCAAGGTCACCGAGAAGTTCCGCTTCGTGGTCATCGCCGCGACCCTCGGGATCTTCGTGATGTACGCGGTCACCATGCTCTTCAGCCTGTTCGGGGCGGACATCCTGTTCTGGGCGGAACCCAGCGCCCTCGGCATCGGCATCAGCGTCGTGATCTGCGTCGTCGCGGCGCTGAACCTCTTCCTCGACTTCGACATGATCCGCCGCCTCTCGGTGGCCGGCGCGCCGAAGGAGATGGAGTGGTACGGCGCGTTCGGCATCACCGTGACCGTCGTGTGGCTCTACCTCGAGATCCTTCGCCTGCTCAGCTACCTGCGCAACTGAGGCCGAGCGAACCGAGGCCGGAGCGAACCGGGCCGGCGCGGGCGCCCGGTCGGCTCGCGGCGGGCACCGACTCGTAGAGTCCGGAGCCGATGGAGGCCAGGAACACCGCGGAGCTGCTCCGCGTCGTCGCCCGCGAGGACCCGGACCGGGAGGCCTACGTCCACGGCGAGAAGCGCGCCACCTACGGCTGGCTCGACCGCGCCGCCGACGGGTTCGCCGCGACGCTGCTCGACCGCGGCGTCCGCCCGGGCGACGTCGTGTGCCTCGAGCTGCCGAGCTCCATCAAGTTCGCGGCCTGCTACCTCGGAGCGCTGCGGGCCGGTGCGATCACGAGCGCGGTCAACGGCCGCCTCGGAGCGGCAGAGCAGCGCAGCATCCTCGAGCGCACCGATCCCGTGGTGACCGTCGTCGGCGACGGCCACGCCCCGCCCGACGGCGCGCCCGTCGGCCACGTCGTCCCCGTCGAGAACCTGAAGGACGCGTTCGGCGCGGCACCCCTCCCGGACGCCGAGCTGCCGAGGGTCACGATGACCGACCCGGCCTGCATCGTCTGGACGAGCGGCACCACCGGCGCACCCAAGGGGGCGGTGTACGACCACGCGCGCATGCAGGCGATCAGCGCCAACATCGGCCAGCTCACCGAGCCGGGGGACCGGCGTCTCGTCGTGCTGCCGTTCCCGCACGTCGGCTACATGACCCGCATGTGGGACGAGCTCGCGAACCACACGACGATCGTGATCGCGGGGGAGCCGTGGTCCGCGGCCGAGACGCTCCGGTTGATCCGCGAGGAGCGGATCACGATGGGAACCGGGGTGCCGACCCAGTGGGAGCTCGTCCTCGCGCATCCGGACCTCGCCCGGACCGACTTCTCGCGCCTGCGGGTGTGCGGCATCGGCGGCGCCGCGATCGCACCGGAGCTCGTGCGCCGGATGCGCGAGACGCTCGGCTGCCCGGTCATCACGCGCTACACCTCGACCGAGGCGGGCGTGACCACGAGCACGGTCGTCGGCGACGACGACACGGTGATCGCCACCACGGTCGGGCGGCCCGCACCGGCCGTCGAGCTGCGGATCATGGCGCCCGGCGCGCCCCCGGACGCCGCGCCGCTGCCAACCGGCGAGGTGGGCGAGATCGTCTGCCGCTCCCCCGCCATGATGCGCGGGTACTGGCGCGACCCGGAGGCCACGGCCGCGACCATCGATCGTGGCGGTTGGCTGCACACCGGCGACCTCGGTGCGATCGGCTCGGACGGCAACGTGCGCATCGCCGGGCGGCTCAAGGAGATGTACATCCGTGGCGGGTACAACGTGTATCCCGTCGAGGTGGAGGCGACCCTGGCCGAGCACCCCGGGGTGAGCCTGGCGGCCGTCGCCGCCGTCCCCGACCCCGTGCTCGGGGAGCGCGGCGTCGCGTTCGTCGTGCCCGCCGAGCCGGAGGCGCCACCCACCCTCGCCGACCTCCGGGACTGGTGCCGCGACCGGATCGCCGACTACAAGGCACCCGACCGGTTGGTGATCCTCGACGCGCTCCCCGTGAACGCGACCCACAAGGTGGACAAGACCGCGCTCCTCGCGGCCATACCTGCGCCACAAGCCCGCGAATAGCGCGGGTTTCTGGCGCAAGAAGGGAACAGCAGAGCCATGGCGATTCAGGAAGTGGGCTCCGGCGACACGCGCGTGAAGCCCATCAAGCTCGGGGGCGCGCTCGTCACGCTCGTCGAGCCCCACCGGGGGCACGAGGTCGAGTACAACCGCTGGTACGAGCGCGACCACTTCTACGCCGGCTGCATGATCGGCGCGTGGACGATCTCGGGGACGCGCTACGTCGCGACGCGGGATCACAAGGCCGTCCGCTTCCCCACCGACTCGCCGATCGCGGACCCGGTCGGGAACGGCTCCTACGTCGCGATCTACTGGGTGCTCGCGGGCAAGTTCGGTGAGTGGATGCAGTGGGGCACGAGCCAGGTCAACTGGCTGCACGACAACGACCGGATGTTCCCGCACCGCGACCACGTGCACACGACGATGTACAAGTTCCGCGGCGAGTCCCATGCCGACGCCGACGGTGTCCCCGTGGAGCTCGCGCTCGACCGCGGCTACCTCGGACTCGTCGTCATGATGGCCGAGCCCCCCGAGGGCAAGGACGCCGCCTGGCTGATCGACTGGCTCGCGAGCCGCTCGCCCGCGCCGGCGGACCAGATCGCCGCCTTCACCTCGATCCCGTTGCTCGCCGACGCACCCAAGGACGTCCCCCTCACGCCCGAGACGGAACGGGTGTGCATGCTCGCCTTCGACGAGGCGGACCCGCTGACGCACTGGGACGCATACCGGTCGTTGGCGGACGCGATCGGCGCCGAGGGTGGCCGCGTGATCTTCGCGGCTCCGTTCGTGAAGACCGTGCCCGGAACCGACACGTACACCGACCAGCTCTGGTAGCGCGCACCGAACCCGAGCGCGCTCAGCGTGCCGCGCGCGCGCCGTCGAGCGTTGCCTGCAGGTGCGCGGTGAGGAACGCCACCGCGTCGTCCACGCGGCCGGCGACGGCGTGGTCGTGCAGGGTGCGGTGCTCCGCCACGACGTCGTGGTGACCGCCGGGAGCGCCGAGCGCGAGCACCTGGAACCGTTGCGAGTGCTCGGCGAGCGCCGCGACCGTCTCGAGCAAGCGTTGGTTCGGGCAGCGTCCGAGCAGCGCGGCGTGGAACGCGCGGTGCGCGTCGACCATCGCGCCGATGTCGGCGTGCGCGTCCGGATCCCGGACCGAGAACGCCGCCGCGTAGGCGCGGTAGCTCGCGTCGACGTCCGCGACCAGCGCGGCGTCGGATCGCTCGAGCGACTCGCGCAGCGCGACCGGTTCGAGCAGCAGCCGCAGCTCGTAGACCTCCTCGACGTCGCGGACCGACGCCTCGGCGACCACGGCGCCGCGCTGGGGTCGCAGCTCGACCAGCCCGACGCCGGCGAGCCGCTGCAGTGCCTCGCGCACCGGGGTCGGACTCACCGACCACCGCTGCGCGAGCTCCTCGGCCCGCAGCGGTGTCCCGGGCAGCAGCTCACCGGCCAGGATCGCGTCGCGCAGCCGGCGCTCGGTCCATTGCGTGCGCGTGCCCGGAGCGATCACCCTGGTTGACACCATGGTCAATATTCTATAGATTCCTGCAAGCCCCGTCCACCACCCCGAGGAGCTGCATGCGCGTCGCCCGCTTCGAGATCGCCGGCGAGGCCCACGCGGGTACCCGCACGGGAGTGCTCGCCCACGCCGGGGAGATCGCGGATCTCGGCGACGCCGACCCGATCGCGCTCCTCGCCGCGGGACCGGCGGCCGTCCGGGCCGCGGCGGTCGGCGCGCCGACGCGTCCCCGCGACGCGGTCCGCCAGCGCGCCCCGGTCCCCCGCCCGCCGAAGCTCCTCGCGATCGGTCTCAACTACTCCGATCATTGTGCCGAGGCCGGGCTCCCCGAACCCGACTTCCCCGTCTTCTTCAACAAGCAGGCGACCTGCGTCGTCGGACCCGGCGATGCCGTGCACGTCCCGCGGGTGTCGGCCCTGGTCGACTTCGAGTGCGAGCTCGCCGTCGTGATCGGTCGACGCTGCCGCCACGTCCCGGCCGAGCACGCGCTCGAGGTCGTCGCGGGGTACACCGTGATCAACGACGTGACCGTGCGCGACTGGCAGCTCCGGGCACCGACGATGACCATCGGCAAGAGCTTCGACACCCATGGCCCCACCGGGCCGTGGGTCGTCACCGCCGACGAGATCACCGACCCCCAGGCGTTGCGATTGCGCACGTGGGTCAACGGCGAGCTGATGCAGGACGCGTCGACCGCCGGGATGATCTTCGACTGCGCCCACCAGATCGAGACGCTCTCGACCGCCTTCACGCTCGAACCGGGCGACATCATCGCGACCGGCACGCCAGCCGGCGTCGGCATGCTGCGCCAGCCGCCCGTCTGGCTCGCTCCCGGTGACACGGTGACGGTCGAGATCGATGGCATCGGCCGGCTCGAGAACCCGGTGGTGGCCGAACCCGCGACGACGGAGGTGTGGTGATGGGACTTCATCGGCTGACACACGTGACCCTCGCGGTCCCCGATACCGCGCCCGTCGCAGCCTTCTACGAGGAGTTCGGCCTCACGCCGACTGCGCCCGGGCGGTTCGCCACCGTCGACGGCGGCGAGCAGCTGCGGCTCACCGACGGCCCGAACCGCCGCGTCGCCGAGCTCGGGCTGGGGGTGCACGCGATCGGCGACCTCGACGAGCTGGAGCACCGGCTCCGCAGTCTCGGACTCCCGGCGGACCGCGATCCCGATGCCCTGCGCACCCACGACGCCGCGACCGCGACCGAGATCCTCGTCACGGTCGCGCCGCCGATCGTGAGCCGGCCCGGCACGCGGACGACACCGAACCGGCCGGGCGAGACCGCGCGCCGCAACGCACGCGCGGAGTCACTCGACCGTGAGGGTCCGGCGCGGCCGCGCAAGCTCGGGCACGTCGTCATCGGCTCGCCCGACCATGCCTCCACCCAACGCCTGTTCACCGACGGGCTCGGCTTCAAGATCAGCGACGAGATCGCGGGCGTCGCAGCCTTCCTGCGGTGCTCGACCGACCACCACAACGTCCTCGTGCAGGACGCGCCGGTCACCTACGTGCACCACACCTCCTGGCAGGTCGACGACGTCGACGAGATCGGCCGCGGCGCCGGCCGCCTGCTCGAGCGCGACACGCAACGGCACGTGTGGGGCCTCGGCCGCCACTACCTCGGCTCGAACTACTTCTGGTACCTGCGGGACCCGGCCGGGACGTTCGCCGAGTACTACGCCGACCTCGACGTGATCGAGGACGACGCGGCCTGGACACCGACGCAGCTCGCCGACTCGCGGGCCCTGTTCGCGTGGGGTCCGCCACCGCCACTCGAGTTCCTCGCCCCGACGGACCTGGAGGCGCCATGACCCCGGAGGAACGCCGCCAGTTCGTCCGCGACCACCGCACCGCGGTCTTCGGATACGCCCGCCGGGCGGACGGTCCCGCGATGTCGATCGTCTACTACGTGATGGACGGCGACGACCTGCTCGTGTCGACGATGGGCGCGCGCGGCAAGGCCGGGGCGGTCACCCGCAACCCGAAGGTGGCGCTCTGCGTGCTCGACGAGCAGTGGCCTCCCACGTACCTGCAGGTGTACTGCGACGCGACGGTCGAGACCGACCGGGACCTCACCGTCGACGTCATGATGCGCGTCGGCGGGGTGATGGCCGGGCGCCCGTTGGAGGAGTCGGTCCGCCCGCTCGTGGCCGAGGGCGCGGAGGCGGAAGGCCGCGTCGTCCTGCGCTGCCGTCCGTACGCCACGTTCGAGACCCCACCGCGCCACGTCGAGGGCGAAGCCGACCTCGAGGAGCTGACGCACTGGACCAGCGCCTCGCTGCCGTGGGACGGATGATCCGGTGAGCACCGCGGGCGTGCAGGTCGGTGCCGACGTCGCGGTCGACGTCGACGTTCTGGTCGCGGGCTGCGGTCCGGTCGGCGCGACGCTCGGCAACCTCCTCGGCGCGCTCGGGCTGCGCACCACGATCATCGAGCGCGAGCTCGACGTGTACCACATGCCACGCGCCGCGCACTTCGACGGCGAGATCATGCGCGTCTTCCAGTCGATCGGGCTCGCGGAGGCGATCCGACCCTGCACCGCGCCGATCGCGGGCATGGACTTCGTCAACGCCACGGGCGAGAAGCTCTTCGGTTTCGTCTCACCACCCGGCACCGGGCCTTCCGGATGGGCCAACGACTACATGTTCTACCAACCCGATCTCGAACGGGCGTTGCGCGACGGCCTCTCGCGCCACCCGTGCGTCTCGCTGTGCCTCGGCGAGGAGGTCACCGCCGTCGAGGATCGCGGCGACCACGTCGCGGTGGACGTCCGCGACTGCAGCACCGGGACCTCGCGCGTCGTCACCGCTTCCTACGTCGTGGGCACCGACGGCGCGCGTTCGCTCGTGCGCGCCGCGCTCGGCACCGAGCTGTTCGACTACGGGTTCGACCAACCGTGGCTGGTCATCGACACGTTCCTGCGCCGGCCGGTCGACCTCCCGACGGTCGCGGTCCAGTACTGCGACCCGGCACGGCCCGCCACCTTCGTGCCCCACGGGGGGACCCACCGGCGGTGGGAGATCATGGCCATGCCGGGCGACGACCTCGCCGAGCTCGAGTCGCCGGCCCGCGTCGCCGAGTTGCTCGCGCCGTGGGTGAGCCCCGACGACGTCGATGTCATCCGCGCGGTCGTCTACACGTTCCACGCGCTCGTCGCGCGTGACTGGCACCGCGGTCGCGTCCTGATCGCCGGCGACAGCGCGCACCAGATGCCACCGTTCCTCGGCCAAGGGATGTGTGCGGGCATCCGCGACGCCGCGAATGTCGCGTGGAAGCTCGCCGCGGTGATCGGAGGCTGGGATCCGAGCCTGCTCGAGACGTACCAGTCCGAGCGAGAGCCCCACGTGCGCGCGGTGATCGAGGCCGCGGTCGCGGCCGGCGGGATCATCCAGGCGACCGACCCGGACCTCGCCCGCCAGCGCGACGAGATGTTCGCGGCGGCGGGTCCCGACACCCGCCCGGCCACGTTCGAGCTGCCGCCGCTGGGTCCCGGCCTGCACGGCGAGGGCGGCGGCGTCCCCCTCCCCCAGGCGGGTGGGAGCGACGCCGAACTGGGCCCGGGCTTCACGCTCGTCGCCGCCGCGGTGGACGCGCTCACCCGAGCCGGCCCCGACCTGCGCCGCCGCGGGATCGCGATCGCGGTCCTGCCCGCGCTCGCGGCCTGGTTGGCCGAGCGCGACGCAGACGTCGCGCTGGTCCGGCCGGACCGGTACGTCGTCGCCACGGCTCGCGCCGACGCGATCGACGCGTTGCTCGCGACCGTGTCGGGCGTACCCGGACTGCTGGGCTGAAGCGGACCGCACCGTCGTCCCGTGCCCGGTCAGTCGAGCGTGGCCGCAGTCTCGGTCCCGACCTCCTCGTCGAACGCGGCGCGCACCGCGGCGGCGGCCGGCGCCCGCTCACCGGCGCGCTCGTAGGCGGTCCACACCGCGTCGAGGAAGCGGACCGCGGCCTCCACGACCGCGTTGGCGCGGATCGACGCGAACGTCTCGAAGGCGTGCTGCGCACCGCGGAGCTCGAGGAAGTAGACGGGGTTCCGCGACACCGCGCGCAGGCGGGCGACGAAGTCGCGGGCGTCCTCGATCGGCGCGAGCACGTCGATCTCGCCGTGGATCACGAGGAACGGTGGCGCGTCCGCGTGCACCTGGTCGAGCGGCGACGCGGCCGCGTACGCCGCCGGTGGCGGCTCGGGGGTCGCCGTAAGCACCATAGGCGCGATGAACCACGGGATCGCCA
>CAZXCB010000025.1:0-7245 GCA_964639075.1 uncultured Bifidobacteriaceae bacterium
GGAAGTGCATCGGTCCGAGCTGCAGGTCGTAGAACGGCAACGGGTTGTCGACGAGCGCCCAGTTGCGCACGAACCAGAACGCGCCGAACACCGCGAGCGGCACGAACCAGGCCACCACGAGCGCGACCCGGCGCCGGTGCACCGCGACGCCGACGACGATCACCGTCATCACCGCGATCGGGACCGCGACGGTGAGCTTCGTCCCGAGCGCCAGCGCGGCCGCGACGGCGGCGAGACCGAGCGGGGCGGGCTCCAGATCGCCCTCGACCACCAGCGCGACCGCGAGCAGCAGGAACGTGGCGCACAGGAAGTCGTTCGTGGCCTGGCCCGGGTGAGTGCCGACGATGCCCGGGATCCCCATCACGGCCGCGCACGCGGCGACGCACATGGGGCCGAGCCCGCGCCGGCGGCCGATGCAGTACGCGGCGAGGACCGCGATCGACGCCAGCAGCAGGTTGAGAACCGGCGACAGCAGATCCCGGTCGAACGGGAAGAACCCGACCGCGTGCAGCATCTGGCTGTTCGCGGGGAAGAAGCCCTGAGCGGCGTTGCCGAGGTCGGGCACGATGTCGAGCTGCCCGGTCTGCACGAAGCGCGCCGCGAACACGCCGTGGTACCAGAGGGTGTCGCCCTCGGTCATCCCGTGACCCAACGCCCACGCCGTGTGGCTCACCCACTGCGCACCGACCACCGCGAGCGCGCCCGCCGCGGTCAGCCACTCGACACGTCCGGCCGCCGCCGCGTCCTCGACCGGCCGTGAGCCGGCACCGGCCGCGTCCGGCCGGCGCGCCACGAGCCGCTCGGCGACCACCGCGCCGAGGACGAGCGCGACGAACAGCGGCCAGCCCGAGAACGCGTGCAGCGCACCGACCGCGTACGCGACGCCGCTCACGACCCCCGCGGCGATGGCCACCTCGTCGAGGCGCGCCGGCGCGCCGCGCCAGGGAACGAGCACCCGCCGCAGCGTCACGGCGAGCCGGGCGATCGCCACCACGACGACCGCGACGGCCAGGCAGCCGAGGAGGTAGGCGCCGAGCCCGAGGCCGGTCAGCCCCGAGCCCACGTGCGGGACCGCGGCAGCGGGCAGGGCGGCGGGCAAGGTGGTCAGGGTACCGACGGCCCGGGACGTCGACGCGTCATGTCACTGGTCATGTGGCCCGGCGCCGCCGAGGGCAGATGCCATGATGACCGGGTGACCCCTGGGGCCGTCTCGTTCCGGCGCACCTGGTGGTCCCTGTTCGGTCTGCTCCTGGTGGGCTGTCTCGCGTGGGCGGTCGCGACACCGCTCATGGCGTCGGCCGACGAGGGGGCCCACGCGGTCCGCGCCGCCGGCGTGGTCCGCGGCCAGCTCCTCCCCCCACGCGAGCGGTCGATCATCGAAGCGTGGGTCCAACACGTGCCCGAGGCCTACGCGTTGACCGTGCGGTCGGGCTGCTTCGCATACCACGGCCACGCACCCGAGGCCGTGAAGCGCACGCCCCGCTGCGTCCCGAGGTTCCACGGTTCGAGCCGCCTCGTCGCGGTCCCCACCTACGAGTTCCGGGGCTCGCCGGGCTACTACTGGGTCGTCGGGCTCCCGTCGCTCGTCTGGCCGGACCGCCCCGGCATGATCGCGATGCGCGTCATCAACGCCGTGGCGCTCGCGGCGCTCGTCGCGAGCGCGTTCGCGTCGGCGCTGCGCCGGCGGACGCGCTCGTTCGCGGCCGTCGGGGCGGTCGTCGCCTTCACCCCGATGGTCTGGTACCTCGGCGGGACGATCAACCCGAACGGAACCGAGATCGCCGCGGCGATGACCTTGTGGGCCACGCTCCTCGCACTCGCCACCGACGACTCGCTCGAGTCGGACGGCCGGCTCGTCACGCGCGCCGGCGTCGCCGCGGCCGCGCTCGTCACGATGCGCGGCGTCGGGCCCGGCTTCGCGCTCGTCGCCGTCATCGCGGCGACGCTCGTCGCGTCACCGGATCGCATCCGCGCCGTGCTCCGCCGGCGCGACACGCAGATCTGGGCGGCGGTGACCGTGATCGGCGCGGTCGTCACCGTGATCTGGACGTTCGTGGTCGGCCTCGAGCTCGACCAGCCCGAGCATCCCGCGATCGGCTTCCTCGACGCCGTGAACGGGCTCCCGCTCATCCTGCGCCAGTCCATCGGCGCGATGGGCGTCAACTACCTCCCGCTGCCGTTCGTGGTCATCGGCGGCTGGAGCGTGTTGATGGCGATCGGCATCGGTCTCGGGCTCTGGGACACCACGAACCGGCGGCGCGTCGCCATCGGCCTCGTCGCGCTCGTCACCGTCGCGCTGCCGATCACGACCGACGGCTACAACGTGCCCAACATCGGCTTCCCGTGGCAGGGCCGCTACGGACTTCCCCTCACCGTCGGGCTCGTGATCCTCTGCTTCTGGCTGGTCGACGCGGCGACCCGGGCCCGTCGCACCCTCGGCGCGGTGATGGTGGTGCTCGCGCTCGCCGGACAGGTGATCACGTTCGTCGCGATCGCCCGCCGCCTCGCGATGGGCCGCGTCAGCGGTTCGAACTTCCTCGACTACCTCTCGGACGCCCTCTGGGAGCCCGGCCTCCCGTCGTGGCTCCTGCTCGGCGCGTTCGTCGTCGCCGTCGTCGGACTGGGCGCGATCGTCGTCCCCGCGCTCTTCCGCGACGTCGGGCCTCCACTCCCGGCCGTCGTCGGCGACCCCGGCGCGCCGGCCGGGGCCGAGCGCACCCACGGCTAGCGTCGCCCGCCGATGGATCGTTGGGTCAACGAGAACCAGCAGGCGCACTGGGACAAGCGCACCTTCTACCGCGACGCGCGCGACCCTGCGGCCGAGGCGTTCAGCGTGCCGAAGCTCGACTGGTTCTGCGAGCAGCTCGGGATCACGCCCGAGATGTCGGTGCTCGACGTCGGCGCGGGGACGGGCATGTTCACCTACTGGTGGTCGCAGCGAATCCCGCACGTGACGGGCCTCGAGCTGTCCGAGAACATGATCGCGCGCAGCGCGGTGCCCGAGCTGATGGAGATCGGCGACGCGTACGCGCTCCCGTTCGCGGCCGACAGCTTCGACGTCGTGTTCGCCGGAAACCTGCTGCACCACCTCGACCGGCCCGTCGACGCGCTCGCCGAGATGCGCCGCGTGGCGCGTCGCGGCGTCGCCATCTGCGAGCCGAACCGCAACCACCCGCCCATGGCGGTGTTCGGCGCGGTGTCGACGGTGTGCCGCGGGATCCTGCACTACTCGCGCACCACGCTCGACGATCTCGCGCGGCAGGCCGGGCTCCAGGTCCGGGCGATCCGGCTCCACGGCTACATCTACGAGAACCGGTCGCCGAAGGCGTCGATCCCGATCGCGCAGCGCCTGGAAGGCGTCCTCCCCGGCGGCGCGTACATCCTGCTGGCCGCCACGCCCTGAGCCGGCCGGCTCACTCCGGCGCGGTGACCTCGAACAGGTACTGGTAGGCGAACAGTGTGGGGCGCACCGCGAGCCCGACGCCGTCGACCACCGCCATGGCCCGCGAGCTCTCCGCGTCGAGCGGGAGCCCGACCGTCTCCTCGCGCCGCGCCGTGAACCCGGCCTCGGTGAGCGCGGCCTCGGCTTCGGCGCCGGTGAAGAACCGGAGCTGGTGTCGGTCGAGCAGGCCGCGGTCGTCGTAGGACCAGTGCCCGCTCAGCACACGCGTCCGCGGGTACCAGTGCCCGAAGTTCGGCACGCTGACGAGGAACTGGCCACCGGGCTTCAGCACGCGCCGGATCTCGGCGAGCAGCGCGGCCGTGTCGCGCACGCGGCCGAGCACGTCGACGCCGACGACGAGGTCGAAGCCGGCACCGACCGACGGGGGGATGCCGTCGTCCAGATCGGCGACCACGGGCCCGTCGCCGTCGGACGTGACCGGCTCGTGGCCGGGATCGACGATCACGGTGACGTCGTGGCCGGCGCCGCGCAGCTCGGGCGCGAGCAGCTCGGCCTCGGCGCCGGTGAGCAGGATGCGGGCCGGGTCGTGGCCCGAGAGCCAGGCGAGCATGCGCCCGGTCGCGGTCTCGGCGCCCGACTTCGGCTCGTAGAGGCTCGTCGCGAACGCGGTGTCACCCTTGCCGATGCCGATCTTGTGCGCGCGGTACCGCACGACGTCCTTGACGATGTCCTTCGCGTAGCGCGGGCCGTTCACGTACGAGATCTCGTCGCCGTAGTAGGTGGGCATCGGGATCTCCATGATCCGCTTCCCGGCCTCGTGGAACTGGATGATGATCTCGGTGTCGAAGTCGTACTCGTTGCTGTTGCGCTGGAACGGCACGTCGCGTAGCGCGGCCACCGAGTACGCGCGGTACCCGCTGTGCCATTCGCTCAGGTGCGTCCCGGCGAGCCGGTTCTCGATCGTCGACAGGACCTTGTTGCCGATCACCTTGTAGATCGGCATGCCGCCCTTGCGAGCGCCTCCGGGCGTGAGCATGCGCGATCCGAACACCGCGTCGGCCTCGCCGCGCTCGAGCGGCGCCACGATGTCGGGGAGCATCTCGGGCGCGTACTGGCCGTCGGCGTGCAGCAGCACGACGATGTCGAGGCCGTGCTCGATCGCCCACTCGTAGCCGATCTTCTGGTTGCCGCCGTACCCGAGGTTCGCCGGGTTCCGCAGCACCTCGAGCGGGAGGTTGCGCCCGTCGACCTGCTTGTACCCGAGCCCCACGAGATACGTCTGGTCCTCGGACGCGTTGTCGCAGATCAGGATCTGGGTGATCCGCGGGATGAACTCGTGCGGGATGCGGTCGAGCACCTTGGCGAGGGTCGACGCGGCGTTGTAGGCGACGACGATGATGCCGATGCGCTTCGGGTTCGCCACTCGGCAAGGGTACCGCCCCGGCCCCGGCGCGGTGCGCGACGTGTGCCGGCGCGCGCGGCCCGTTCCGACGACACCCCGACCGTAAGATCCGGCCGTGCCCACCGCCGAGGACCGCCGGCGATTCACCGTCGCCAGCGTCGTCGGCGCGGCACTCGCATTCGCCGCCTGGGCGTGGATGCTGCTCATGGGGCGCGCCGACCTGCTCGTCCGCGAGCCCTACGGCAACTTCTACGACGCGCAGGCGCGCGCGCTGCTCCACGGGCACTGGAGCGTCTCGGCCACCGAGCTCGGATGGGAGGGCTTTCTCATCCACGGCAAGACGTCGACCTACTTCGGGCCGTGGCCGGCGATCCTGCGGATGCCCTTCGTCGAGCTCGCACCGTCCACCTACGGTCGCCTCACCCAGCTCTCGATGCTCCTGGCCTTCGCCGTCCTGCTCGTGGGCGCGGCGATGTTGCACTGGCGGATCCGTACGCTCCTGCGCCCGGAGGTACCGCTCGGGCGCGGTGAGCTCGCGCTCGCCGCCGCCGTACCGATCGTGATCGGTTGCGGCTCGAGCGCGTACTTCCTCGCGAGCCGGGCGTGGGTGTACCACGAGGCGATCCTCTGGGGCGCGGCCTGGTCACTCGTCGCGTACGAGCGGATCCTCGCGTTCACGATGCGGCCGTCGGGCTCCCGGCTCGCAGTCGCGTCGCTCACAGCGACGCTCGCGTTCGCGTCGCGCGCGTCCGTGGGGCTCGGGCCGGTGATCGCGCTCGGCCTCGTGTTCACGGGTCAGCTCGTGCGCGCCCTCCACGGCCGGCTCCGCCGGAACGGGTCCGACGACGCCGCGCACTCCGAGCGGGGCCTCGGCCGCCTGCTCGGGTCCCTCGAATGGCTCGGCGTGGAACGCACGCGCACGCGCCGGGACCGCGGCTGGCTCGGCGCGACGCTGATCGCCACGCTGGTCCCCGCCGCCGCGTACGTGTACGTGAACTGGGCCCGGTTCCACACGCTGTTCACGGTCCCGTGGCGGCGGCAGCTGCTCTTCAAGTTCAGCGCGACCGCCCGCGCGCCCCTCGAGGCCAACCACGGCTCGTACTTCAGCATCAAGTACGCGCCGACCGCGCTGCTCCAGTACCTGCGGCCCGACGCGCTGTCGCTCGACGGGCTGTTCCCCTGGGTCACCTACCCCCGGTTCCGCACCCCGGTCGTCGGCAACGTGGTGATCAACGCGCTCGACTTCTCGAGCAGCGTCACCGCGTCGATGCTCGGCCTGTCGATCCTGACCGGCGTCGGCATCGTCGGCGCGCTCTGGTCCCGTCGCTTCGCCCGGACCGAGCATGCGGCGAGGCTGCGCGTCCTGCTCATCGGGGCGAGCGTGGGCGTCGTGCTCGTCGTGACGATCGCGTTCATCGCCCAGCGCTACCTCGGCGACTGGCTGCCGCTCGTCGCGATCGGCGCGATCGCCGGGTTCCACGTCCTGCTGCGCCGACGGGAGACGAGCCCGCGCCCGAGCCGGGCGCGCACCGTGGTGATCGCGGTCCTCGCCACGCTGACGGTCCTCGGCGTCTGGGTGAACGGCTCGCTCGCGATCGTGTACCAGCGACTGCTGAACCCGGTCGAGGGACGACTTCGCCCGGACATGCTCGACCTCCAGTACCGGGTCGCCGGCGCGACCGGGATCGGCGGCTCGCAGGTCGAGCAGGTCCGCACCCTCCCCCGGCGTCCCGCGCGCGGGGGGACGCTCGCGATCGTCGGCGACTGCGCCCACCTCTACTGGTCCAACGGCCGGATCTGGGTGAGCGTCGGTGGGACCCCCGAGGGTGGGGTCGTGCGCATCCGGGCGGCGGTGCCGCCGGCGACGGACCGCTCGTGGCAGCCGCTCGTGAGCTGGACCACGCCGACCGGCACCGAGGTGGTGGGACTGCGACGAGACGGCGACGGCGTCAAGCTCGCCCGGAGCGTCGCCGGACCCGACGGCTCGGTGCAGTTCAACGACTCGTACTCGGCGCGCATCCGGGTCGACGACCGGACGCGTCACGACTTCGTCGTCACCGTGGCGCGCGCCCTGCACCAGCTGGAGGTCACCATCGACGACGTCCCGGCGCTGTCCCTGGACGACCAAGGCCGTCTCCCCTCGGGGACCCCGACCGTCGGACGCTCGAACGCGGTCGGGGTCAACCCCGTGTACGCGGCGCCGATCCGCGAGCTGGCCCCCGACACGAGGCTGTGCGATCGGGCCCGGGACGCCGCCCGCTGAGGCGTCGACCGGGCCGGCCGCGGATCGTCGGAGCCCCGGCGACGCGCCACTAACGTGACGCAGATGGCCCCCAAGGTCGTGATCCTCTGCGGAGGCCTCGGCACCCGCCTCCGCGAGGAGACCGAGTACCGGCCCAAGCCCATGGTCGAGATCGGCGGGCGGCCGGTGCTGTGGCAC
>CAZXCB010000025.1:7255-22076 GCA_964639075.1 uncultured Bifidobacteriaceae bacterium
GTGCTCTGCGCCGGCTACCGCGGCCAGATGATCAAGGACTACTTCCTCAACTACGAGTCGAGGAACAGCGACCTGACGATCACGCTCGGCGACCACTCGTCGGTCCGCTTCCACGGCACCCACCTCGAGACGGGG
Organism: uncultured Bifidobacteriaceae bacterium; assembly: GCA_964639075.1. Taxonomy (GTDB): domain Bacteria; phylum Actinomycetota; class Acidimicrobiia; order IMCC26256; family JAENVU01; genus JAENVU01. Next base: position 7,391 of record CAZXCB010000025.1, read on the forward strand.
TGGGAGGTCACCGTCGCCGACACCGGTGAGCTCACCCAGACCGGCGGCCGCGTGAAGCGCGTCGAGCGCTACCTCGACGGCGACACGTTCGTCGTCACCTACGGCGACGGGCTCGCCGACGTCGACCTCACCAAGCTCCTCGCCCACCACCGCGCCCACGGGCGCATGGCCACGGTCACCACCACCCGTCCGCTCTCGCGCTTCGGGATCGTCGACCTCGCGCCCGACACCTCGGTCGAGCGCTTCCGCGAGAAGCCCCAGGCCGACGACTGGGTCTCCTCGGGCTTCTTCGTCTTCGAGCGGGCGGTCCTCGACGAGCTCGACCCGGACTGCGTGCTCGAGCACGGACCGCTGGAGCGCCTCGCCGCCGCCGGGGAGCTCGTCGCGTACCAGCACGACGGGTTCTGGCAGCCGATGGACACCTACCGCGAGTTCCAGATGCTGAACGAGCTGTGGAACCGCGGCAAGGCGCCGTGGGCCGTGTGGGGCGACGAGTGACCACCGCGTTCGTCACCGGCGGGACCGGCATGGTGGGCAGCGCGCTCGTGCGCCGCCTCGTGGACGACGGCACCGACGTCGTCGTCCTCGTGCTCGATGCCGACCCCAAATCCGAGCTCTACCGCAGCGGCACCGTCGGCGCGACCACCGTGGTCAACGGCGCGCTCGAGGACCTCCACACGCTCGAGCGCGCGATCGCGGGCCACGAGCCCGAGATCGTGTACCACCTCGGCGCGCAGACGCTGGTCGGTGCGGCGCGGCGCGCACCCCACCGGACGCTCGAGGCCAACGTCCGCGGCACGTGGAACGTGCTCGAGGCGTGCCGCCGGAACGCGGATCTCGTCCGGGCCGTCGTGGTGGCGAGCTCCGACAAGGCCTACGGCACCGTCGACGAGCTCCCCTACACCGAGTCCATGGCGCTCGGCGGTGACGAGCCCTACGAGGTCTCGAAGGCCGCCGCCGATCTCATCGCCCAGATGTACGCGCACGCGTACGGCCTCCCGGTGGCGATCGCGCGGTGCGGGAACATCTACGGACCGGGCGACCTCAACTGGTCGCGCATCGTGCCGGGGACGATCCGGTCGCTGCTCCGCAAGGAGCAGCCGATCATCCGCAGTGACGGCACGTTCGTGCGCGACTACCTCCACGTCGACGACGTCGTCAGCGCGTACGTCACGCTCGGCGACGCGATCGCCGAGCGCTCGATCGCGCCCGGCGAGGGCTGGAACTTCTCCGACGAGTCGCCGCGCACCGTGATGGAGGTCTACGAGGCGGTGTGCGCGGCCGCCGGTACCCCCGGCACCGCGCCGCGCATCCTCGACCGCGCCCCCGGTGAGATCCACGACCAGTGGCTCTCGGCCGCGAAGGCGCGGGAACGCCTCGGCTGGCGCGCGCACGTCGACCTCGCCGGCGGCATGGCGCGCACCGTCGACTGGTACCGCACGTTCCTCGGGTCATGAGCGCAGAGGCAAGTGCCGCGGAGCTGCGCGGCCGGATCCTGGAGCTCGTCGGCGAGTACACCCGCGCCGCGTTCGGGCCGGCTCCGTTCGTGCCCGGCGAGACGCCGATCCCCGTCTCGGGCAAGGTCTTCGACGACGCCGAGGTGCGCTTCCTCGTCGACGCGTCGCTCGACTTCTGGCTCACCAGCGGCCGCTTCGCGGACGCCTTCGAACCCCGCTTCGCCGAGATCATGGGAGCGGGTGCGGCGCGGCTGTGCAACTCCGGCTCCTCCGCGAACCTCCTCGCGGCGGCGACCCTCACGTCGCCCCAGCTCGGCGCGGAAGCGCTCCGACCCGGTGACGAGGTCATCACCTGCGCGTCGGGCTTCCCCACCACGGTGACGCCGCTCTACCAGCTGGGCCTCGTGCCGGTGTACGTCGACGTGGACCTCGCCACCCTCAACCTCGACGTGAGCGACCTCGAAGCAGCCCGGAGCGACCGCACCCGCGCGGTGATGGTGGCCCACACGCTCGGCAACCCGTTCGACCTCGGCGCGGTGCAGGAGTTCTGCGAGCGCCACGGGCTCTGGCTCGTCGAGGACTGCTGCGACGCGGTCGGCTCCACCTACGACGGCGCCCCGGTCGGCTCGTTCGGCGCGCTGGCCACCACGAGCTTCTACCCCGCGCACCACATCACGATGGGCGAGGGCGGCTCGGTCCTCGTGAACCAGCCCCGGCTCGTGAAGATCGTGGAGTCCTTCCGCGACTGGGGCCGCGACTGCTGGTGCGCGCCCGGCGCCCAGAACACGTGCGGTCGCCGATTCGCCTGGCAGCTCGGCGAGCTGCCGTTCGGCTACGACCACAAGTACATCTACTCGCACATCGGCTACAACCTGAAGCTCACCGACATGCAGGCCGCGGTCGGCCTCGCGCAGCTCGACAAGCTCCCCGGCTTCGTCGCGGCCCGCAAGCGCAACTGGCAGCGACTGCACGACGGCCTCGCCGATCTCGACGCGCTGCACGTCGTCACCGCCACTGCGCGGTCCGACCCCGCGTGGTTCGGCTTCCCGCTGCTCGTCGCCGAGGACCCGGGGTTCGACCGCGTGGACCTGGTGGCGCACCTCGAATCCCGCAAGATCGCGACCCGCCTGGTGTTCGGCGGCAACCTCCTGCGCCAGCCCGCGTTCGTGGGCCGGGACCACCGACGAATCGGCGCACTGGCTGCGGCCGACGCGGTCGCCGAACGCGGGCTCTGGCTCGGCTGCTACCCGGGCTTGACCGACCCGATGCTCGACTACGTGATCGAGACGATCCGGGGCTTCGCCGCCGCACCCGTGCGGGTGCCGCGCCGCGACCGACGGGCCGCCGCCGATGCGTGAGCCATCCCGCGACAAGCTCCCGATCCCGGGCGCCGCGGTCGTGCACCTGTTCCACCAGGTGGACGCGCGCGGGGAGTTCGTCAAGGTGTTCCAATCCAGTGCGGCCCGCGCCGCGGGCGAGGACCTCACCGTCGCGGAGCTGTTCTGGTCCCGGTCGCACCGCGGCGTCGTGCGCGGCCTGCACTTCCAGGTGCCGCCGCACGCCCACACGAAGCTCGTCACGATCATGAGCGGCACGGCCCTCGACGTCGTCGTCGACCTCCGGCGCGGATCACCGACCTTCGGTACCGCGTGCACGATCCCACTGGACGCCACCGCACCGGTGGCGGTCGTCGTGCCGGTCGGCTGTGCCCATGGCTTCCAGGCGACCACCGACGACACAGTGGTCGCCTACGCGACGAGCACCGAGCACGCGCCGGGGTCGGACTGCGGCATCCGGTGGGACAGCGTCGACGTCGCGTGGCCGATCCCCGCGGTCCTCGCCTCGGAGCGTGACGCCGCGTTCCCCATGCTCGGCGAGTACGCGTCACCGTTCACGTTCGAGGGGCGTGCGTGACCGAGCGGCGCGCGCTCGTGACCGGCGCGACCGGGTTCGTGGGTGGCGTGCTCGTCCGCCGGCTCGCCGCCGACGGCTGGCGGGTCGACGCGCTCGTGCGTCGCGCCGATGCCGACCTCCCCGCCGCGGTCACCGCGCACACCATCCCCGGAGACGTCGACGGCCTCATCGCCCTCGTCGGCGACCTCCACCCGACGCACTGCTTCCACCTCGCCACCGCCTTCCGCGGTGTGCACGTGCCCGCCGACATCGCCCCGATGGTCGAGGCCAACCTCGGGTTCGGCACTGCGCTCGCCGAGGCCTGCGCGCGTGTCCCGGGCCTCGCGTTCGTGAACACCGGCACCGTGTGGCAGCACTACGACGCCGCGCCGTACAGCCCGGTGTCGCTCTACGCCGCGACGAAGCAGGCGTTCCTCGACCTCCTCGTCTTCTACGAGCAGGTCGAGGGCCTCGCCGTGCACACGCTCGAGCTCACCGACACCTACGGTCCGGGGGACACCCGCGCCAAGCTCGTCCCGCTCCTGCTGCGGGCCGGCGCCGACGGCACCCCGCTCGACATGACCGACGGCACCCAGCTCATCGACCTCGTGCACGTCGACGACGCCGTCGGCGCGCTCCTCGCCGTCGCCGACGCTCCCGCCGGCGAGACCTTCGGCGCACGCGGCGACGGCGCGATCACGCTGCGCGAGCTCGTCGACCGCTTCCAGGCCGCCACCGGACTCACCCTGGACGTCCGGTGGGGCGTCCGGCCGTCCCGACCCCGGGAGATGCTGCGCCCCTGGATGACCGCGCCGTCTCCTCCCGGCTGGTCCCCCGCCGTCCGCCTCGACGACGGCCTCCGCGCCCTCGTCAGCTGAGGTCCGCACCGCCGGTCGACAGGCCCTCGGCCTCGCGCGCCCGACGCTCGCGCCGTTCTCTTGGACGTCGAGCTACCGAATCCGGTGCCAGACGTCCATCGAACATCCGGCGGCCGGCGAAGCGCCCACCACCGCGGCCGGCGCAGTTCACCCGCTCCGCGCGAGGCGGTCGGCGGAGTCGTCGCCGTCGACCGGGAGGTGGACGATCACGCGCACGTCGGGGGCGGCGACGGGCACGAGCTGCTCGGTCTCGAACTCCAACCGCCCGGCGCGCGGGTGCTCGAACACGCGACGGTGGGTCTCGAAGCCGGCGACGTCGTGACGCGGCCACCACTCGCGGAACTCGGGGCTCGCGTCGTGCAGGCGGGCGACCAGCCCGGCGACGGCCGGGTCGTCGGCCATCGCCGCGACCTCGGCGCGGTACTGCGAGAGCGTGCGCCGCGCCTCGGACTCCCACTCCCCGTTCAACGCGCGCGCCTCCTCGTTCGCGAACAGCAGCCACACGAGGTTCAGCTCCTCCGGCGCCAAGGCGTCGATCGGCGGAAACAGCCGCGAGAACGCGTCGTTCCATGCGAGCAGATCCCACGTCGGTCCGAGCGCGTAGGCGGGCGCGGGCTCGACGACGCGCAGCAGCTCCAACACGCCACGCGGGCACGCATCGCGCCCGAGCTCCGGCGGCTGGCGCGTCGCGTGCCCCGCGAGCTCGAGCAGGTACGCGCGCTCCACCGGGTCGAGGCGCAACACGCGCGCGAGCGAGTCGAGCACGTCGACCGACGCGTTGATCGGCCGGCCCTGCTCGAGCCACGTGTACCAGCTCACCGACACGCCCGCGAGCAGTGCCACCTCCTCGCGCCGCAGACCCGGCGTCCGTCGACGCACTCCGGGCGCGAGACCGACGTCCTCGGGGCGCACCGCGCCCCGGCGGGCGCGCAGGAACGCAGCGAGATCGGCACGCCGGGGCATCCCCGCATTGTGCACCCGCGGCCGCCTCCGAGCCTGGTGGTGCCACTCCCCCCACCGACGCGCCCTTCCGCCGAGCCGAGCGGCGTGGTCCCCTCATCCGATGCCGTCGGTCCCCTCCATCTCGCTCCCGAGCCTCGCCCGACGCGTGCACGACGCCCGCCGGTCCGAGATCCGGGACCTGCTCCGCATCGTCGACCGGCCCGACATCCTGTCGCTCGCGGGCGGGCTCCCGGCGCCGAGCGCGCTGCCGGTCGATCGGATCCGCGACGCCGCGGACCGGGCACTGTCGATCACCGGCGCGAACGGCGCCGCCGCGCTCCAGTACGGGCCGACCGAGGGGCTCGACGAGCTCCGGGCGCTCGCCGCGGCGGGGACCGCCGGCTCCCCGCGACTGCGCGACGCCGACACGACGCTCGTGACCACGGGATCCCAGCAGGCGCTCGACCTCGTGGCCCGCGCGCTCGTCGATGCCGGTGACGCCGTGGGCGTGGAGGATCCGCTGTACCTCGGCACGCGCCAGGTGCTCGAAGAGCATGGCGCGCGCCTCGTGCCGATCGCGACCGATGCGAACGGCCTCGACGTCGACGCGCTCGCCGACCGGCTCGCCCGCGGCCTCCGACCGAAGCTCGTGGCGTGCGTGCCGAACTTCTCGAACCCGACCGGTGCGACCCTCGCGACCGAGCGCCGCGAACGTCTCGCGGAGCTCGCGATGCGCCACGGGTTCGTGATCGTGGAGGACGACGCGTATCACGGCCTCGGCTTCGACGGCACGCCACCCGATCCCGTCGGCGCGCTCGCCCCCGACCACACGGTCACGCTCGGCTCGGCGTCGAAGATGATCGCCCCCGGCCTGCGCGTCGGCTGGCTCGGCGCACCGGCATGGCTCGTGCCGCACCTCGGCCTGCTCAAGCAGTCGACCGACCTGCACACGTCGACGTTCGCGCAGCTCGTCGTCGCCGACATCCTGCGGGACGCGGCGTTCCTCGACGCGCACCTCGCGTCGGTCCGCGCCGCGCTGGCCACGAACGCGACGGTGCTCCGCGCCGCGATCGCGCCGGCGATCGTCACCGATCCGCCCACCGGTGGCATGTTCCTCTGGGGCCGCACGAACGTCGACACGCGCGCCGCGCTGGACCGCGCGATCGCGGCCGGCGTCGCCTACGTCCCCGGCGACGCGTTCACCGTCGCGCGCGACGGCTCGCGCTCGGTCCGGCTGAGCTTCGCCACGCTCGCGCCCGACCGGCTCGCCCAGGCCGGCCGCACCCTCGCCGAGGTGCTGGTGGGCGCGCCCTGACGCGCCGCGGTGCGCGGTCAGCGGGCGGGCTCGTCCTTGCCGATGCGCGCGTAGGCCTCGGCCGGGATCGCGCCCGGGTCCTTGTAGACGTGGTGGACGCACGCCTCGCCCGCCCGCGTCGGCGGGTGCTCGATGCTCGTCGGCATCTCGCCCCACTCGACGGGTTGGATCTCGTTGTTCACCGAGCAGTGCGCGCAGTAGACCCACAGCTCGTCGCGCTCGAACGTGCGCCCCGCACGCTCGCGCAGGATGGCGTAGGCGTGCTCGCCCTCGTAGCGGCCGTCCTCGATGAGCTTCCCGCCGCTGCCGCAGCGGAACGAGAGCGTGATCTTCTCGTCGTCCTCGTCGACCTCGACCTCGCCCATGTTCCCGAGCATCGACCGCGCGATCACTTTCGCCCGGGCCGACGCGGGCAGGTCCGCCCACGGCGTGGTGCCAGACCGCCGCGGGCGGACGAACTCGTCGCCGGTCTTGCGCAGCGCGCGCTCGACCGCCTCCTCGCCCAGCTCCTCCACCACGAACGTGAGCAGCGACGTGATCCAGTTGATGGAGTAGTCCTTCAGGCTCGCCCACTGCGCGACGGCCCGGTCGATCAGCTCCTTCGCCCGCTCCGGCTCACCGGCGTCGAGCGCCGCCTTGGCCTGGTCCCAGAGCGGCGTCCGCATCCGCTCGATCTCCTCGGGACCCAGCATCGGCTCGTCGCCCACGGTCGTCATCTCCTCGGGAGCCCGAGCACACGCTCGGCGATGATGTTGCGCTGGATCTCGCTGGTGCCGCCGGGGATGGTGCCGCCGAAGGACCGCATCCACTGCGTGACCCACGCGCCCTCGCGCCACATCGACGGGCCGAGGCGGGACCGTTCCAGGCCCGGGACGCCGATCGCGCTCGCGCCCACCTGGAGGCTGCGCTGCATGCTCTCGCTCCCGAACAGCTTCAGCAACGAGTGCTCGGGCGCGGACTTGCCGGCCATGAACTTCGAGAAGCCGCGGTAGCCCATGCAGCGGAGCGCCTGGGCGTCGATCGCCACACCTGCCACCTTGTCGCGGTAGACCGCGTCGTCGCCGATCCGGCCGCCGCGCGCCGACGGCCGGTCGCCGAGCTCGACGAGCGCGCGCGTCGCCCGGTCGAGGCTGAACGCGTAGTCGATCCACAACATCGCGCGCTCGTGCGCGAGCGAACCCTGCGTGATCGGCCAACCGCCGTCGAGCTCGCCCAGCAGGTTCCGCCGCGGCACGCGGGCGTCGGTGAAGAACACCTCGTTGAAGTCCATGAAGGTCGGCTCGGTGAGCTCGGGGAACGGTCGCGGCTCGACCCCCGGTGTCTTCATGTCGACGATGACGGCGCTGATCCCCTTGTGCCTCGGCGCGTCGGGGTTCGTGCGGACGAAGCACAGGCACCAGTCGGCGTGATGCGCGCCCGAGGTCCACACCTTCTGGCCGTTGATCACGAACTCGTCGCCGTCGATGACCGCGCGCGTGCGCAGACTCGCGAGGTCGCTCCCCGCGGTCGGCTCGCTCATCCCGAGGCACCACGCAATCTCCGCGCGCAACGTGGGGAGCAGGAACTGCTCGCGCTGCTCGTCGGTGCCGTAGTCGCGGATCGACGGGGCGATGATGCCGAGGCCCTGCGGGTTGAGGCTGCGCGGGATCTCCCGCCGCGACATCTCCTCGAAGTAGATCATCTGCTCGACCGGGCTCGCGTCCCGACCACCCAGCTCGGGTGGCCACCCCGGCACCAGCCAGCCGTGGTCGAACAGCGTCCGCTGCCAGTCCCGCGCCCACGGGGGCAGGTCGGCGCTCGATCGCTTCGGTCGGGCCATCACCTCGGCCGGGGGCAGGTGCCGTTCCAGCCAGGTGGTCAGCTCGGTCCTGAAGGCGTCCTCGGCCGCTCCGTATCGCAGTCGCACGGGCCGCACCGTACCCGCGAGCGTCGCTACCCTGACGCCCACGTCAGGTGGCACCGGCCACGGATCGAGAGGCGACGGGCGTGGACTTCGAGTTCTCCGACGACCAGGAGCTGCTGGCCGAGTCGGTCCGGCGCTACCTCACCGACCGCGCCCCCCTCACCTACGTCCGGGCCCACTACGCCGACGCCGCGGTGGTCGACGACGTGTGGCGGGGACTCGCCGAGCTCGGCCTGGTCGGCATGCTCGCGCCCGAGTCGGCCGGCGGCGCGGGCATGGGCCTGGTCGACCTCGCGCTCGGACTCGCCGAGATGGGCCGGACCGTGTACCCCGGCCCGTTCGCGGCCAGCGCCGTCGGCGCCACCACGCTGCTCGCCCGGCTCGGCACCGATCCGATCGCCGGCGAGTGGCTCCCGCGGCTCGCCGCCGGGGACGCGGTCGCGACGATCGCCACCATGGACGCGCACGCCGACGCGGTGCACGTCGACGACGGTGGCGCCTTGCATGGCACGAAGACCCACGTTCCCGACGGCGTCGCGGCCGACCTCCTGCTCGTGGTCACCGCGCCCGACGCGGTCGTCGCGATCGCGGCCGACGCACCCGGCGTGACCGTGCACTCGCTCCCGACGGTCGACGGGTCGCGGAAGTTCGCGACGGTCACGCTCGCGGGCGCGCCCGGCACTGCGCTGTCGGGCGACGTCGCCGGCGCGCTCGCCGCCGCCGGCGACGCGTTCGGGGTCGCCGCGGTGCTCGACGGCGTCGGTGCCGCCGAGCGCGCCCTCGAGATGGCCGTCGAGTACGCGAAGGAGCGCGAGCAGTTCGGCAGGCCGATCGGCTCGTTCCAGGCGGTGCAGCACCTCTGCGCCGACATGGTGCGCGCGATCGAGCTCGGCCGCGCCGCGGCGTACTACGCGGCCTGGGCGTGCGACCACGCCGACGCGCTCGAGCGCCACCGCGCCGCGACCATGGCCCGCGCGTTCGCCGCCGACGGCTTCTACCGGGTCGCGGCGAACGCGATCCAGGTGTTCGGCGGCATCGGCTTCACGTGGGAGCACGACGCCCACCTGTTCTACAAGCGGCTGCTCACGCTCCAGCACCTCGGAGGGAGCTCGAGCGATCATCTCGAGGAGCTGGCGTCGATCGTGCTCTGAGCCACGAACCGAGTGCAGTCATCGCGCAGGCAGCGAGCACGACGATCACCGGCTCCGCGGGCACCCGGAAACGCGTCTGACCGTAGGACAGCACGGCCCCCACGGTCACGATGATCGGCGGCACCGCCAGCGGCCACATCCGCACCCGCCGCCGGCGCAGCACGACGATCCCGCCGATCGCGAAGGCGAGGAGCGGGTAGTAGCACCACATCCCGAGCGTCGTCAGCCAGCGCGGCCGGCCCTCGCTCTCGTTGATGAACTGCATGTCGAGGGGCCGGAACAGGCCCCAGTCGCGACCGATCCGCGCGAGAACGACCTTCACGAACTGCGTGCGGTGCCCGTCGTCGATGTAGTCGAACGCGCGCTGGCGGTAGACCTTCGACACGACCGACTGGTCCCCGGGTGGCGCGTGCTCCGGGATGCAGACCGACAGGTTCGTGAGCCCGATCGCGTGGCCGAAGAAGACGGCGTCGCACGTGGAACCGAGGATCGCGATGCCGTCGTTGGTGGAGATCGCGGTCGGCTCGTCGAAACGGCTCAGGTTGAACGCGACCCAGGGTCCGACCACGAGCACCGTTCCCAGGGCCACGACCGCGACCGGCACCAGGCGCGCCTTCCACGACTCGGCCCGCCACGTCCACAGCAACGGCAGCGCGAGAAGCGGCGCGAGGAGGATGAGCTCGGCGCGTGCGAGCGCGGCCACGCCGCACACGGCGCCGAGCGCGAACGCAGTCCCGTCCCGGCGGTCGTCGATCAGCCGCAACGTGAGCAGCAGGGCGCCCACGGTCAGCAGCACGGCGAGCGACTCGCTCATGATCAGGCCGTCGTTCACCCAGAGGTAGGGGTACAGCGCAGCGATCACCGCCGCGATCAGCCCGGCCGTCTCCCCCGCGAGCCGGCGCGCGAGCATGGCCATCGCCACGATCCCGCCGAGCCCGATGAGCAGCATCTCGAACCGCACGAGCAGCTGCGTCGTCGACTCCGCCAGCCCCACGCCGTCACCCGCGGCGATGACCGGGAGGATCGCGAACACCGTGAGGGGCGGGTGGTCGGCGGCCGGCCGGGACCGGTGCGGATGCCCGGGCAGGAACTCGAACGGGTCGTTGTACCCGTCGCCGTTCGCGATCGTGCGGGCCTGGAGCTCGTAGTAGCCCGCGTCGTAGAAGCGGTCGTCGTGGCGTGCGACGGTGAGGATGAACGTGGTCCGCACCGCGGTCGCGAGCAACAGGACGAGCAGCAGGCCGGTGCGGAAGCGGCGCGACGTCGGTCCCGGCACCGCCGCGACGCTAGCGGCCGGTCCGGCCGCTACCGGTGACGGGTCAGCAGCAGCGCGCCGGCGAGTGGCCCGCCGCCCGCGCACGCGACGCCGACCTCCGGCTCGCCCGGCACCTGGCGGGCGCCGGCCTCGCCCCACAGCTGCACGCACGCCTCGTGGAGGAACCCGTAGCCGTGCAGCCGGCCCGCCGAGAGCTGGCCGCCGTGGGTGTTGAGCGGAAGAACGCCGCCGTCACGGGCGATGTTCGTTCCGCCCTCGACGAACGGGCCCGACTCGCCGTGCCCGCAGAAGCCCATCGCCTCGAGCCACGCCATGGTGATGAACGAGAAGCCGTCGTACATCTCCGCGAGCTGGACGTCGGACGGCTTCAGGTCGGTGCGCGTCCAGAGCTGCGCGCCCGCGTCGCGCGCTGCCATCGTCGTCAGGTCGTCGAACTGGTCCCAGCTCGGCCGTCCCCGGAGCGCCGTGCCGACCGCCTCGACGTGCACCGGCGGCCGCCGCAGGTCCGGGATCGTGTCGACGTGCGAGACGATCATCGCCGTGCCGCCGTCGCACGGGACGTCGCAGTCGTAGAGGCACAGCGGGCTCGAGACCATGCGAATCCCGAGGTAGTCGTCCATGGTCATCGGGTCGGTGTAGATCGCCTTGGGGTTCAGCGCGGCGTTCCGGCGCGCGTTCAGCGCGATCTGGGCCAACTGCTCGCGCGTGGTGCCGAACTCGTGGAAGTGGCGCTGGGCCATGAGCGCGATCCACGGCGCGGCCGACGGCGCCGCGAACGGCAGCGTCCACTCCATGAAGCCACTCGCCTTGAAGCTGCCGCCGCCTCCCCCGCCGGGCATCGACGAGGCGCGACCCTTGGTGCCCTGGGCGCTGCCCTCGTAGACGCTCCGGAAGCACAGCACGTGCGTCGCGAGCCCAGCGGCGACCGCGAGGCACGCGTCGATCACCGAGCCGAGCTGACCGGGCAGCTCGATCCCTCCCGTCCACCACCCGATCTCGAGGCGAAGCGCGTCCTGCACGTCGACCGCCCCCGCGCCGCTGAACCCGGGCGGCTGGCCCATCGGCCCCGGGTAGGTCGCGATGCCGTCGATGTCCTTCGTGGTCAGGCCCGCGTCCTCGATCGCCGCGAGGCACGCGTCGAGCGTGAGCTCGAGCGGGTTCCGGTACAGGCGCCGGCCGACGTCGGACTGCCCGACACCGCTGATCACCGTCTGCTTCTCGGGCACTGCGGTCACCGGGTGTCCGGCCCGAACAGGGGGATGTACACGTCACCGTCCGGGTCGGGATGGTGCTCGAACGTCACGCGCACCGGCATGCCGATCTCGAGATCGTCGGTCGCGATCCCCACGACGTTGGTCGTGAGGCGCAGTCCCTCCTGCTCCGGCAGCTCGACGATCGCGATCACGTACGGCAGCTCCGGACCGGGCATCCACGGCTGGTGGTTCACCGTGTAGGTGTGCAGCGTGGCCTTCCCGGACACCGCCTCGAACGCGAGGTTCTTCGAGTGGCACATCGGGCAGATCGGCGTGGGCGGGTGGTTGTAGTACCCGCAGTCTCCGCAGCGCAGGAACCGCAGCTCGCCGTGCTCGCCCCCGGTCCAGAACCCGCGGTTGAGATCGGTGAGGTGCGGCAGGATCCGGACCGGGACCTCCGTGCTGCTCACTCGTCCTCCCCGCTCTCGGCCCTGCGGGCCGGGCCGTTCGGGCCCCGCTCGCCCGCCACGGCCTCGGTGCACCGGAGTGCCGGGCTCACTCGTCCTCCGGGAGCTGGGCGGCTTCGAAGCCGGCGCGGGCGATGGGCATCGCCTCGACCGCCGCGAGCATGCCGAACGCGGGCACGGTGAGCATGATCGACCCGAGCACCTCGTCCCAGTCCGCGCCGACCTCCGCCGCGAGCTGCGCGTGGCGGCTGATGCCGGCGGCGTTGCGCAGGATCACGGTGCACACGAGCCGGATGAGCTCGTGGGTCTTGCGGTCGGGCGCGGGCAGCGAGTCGATCTGGCTGAGCCAGGAGCTCTGCGCGTCGTGGAGCGCGGGGAACTCCGCGTGCAGCTGCTCCTCGAACGGGAAGCTCCACTCGCGGGGGTCGTCGGCCACGGTCAGCCCGCCGGCCGGAACTGCACGATCGTCACGTCCTCGGACGTCGGGTGGAACACGGCCTCGAGGTCCATGCCGATGGTGAGCACGTCGTGGTCGCAGTCGACCACGTTCGTCATCATGCGCGGGCCCTCGGCCAGGTCGACGACCGCGGCGACGTAGGGCACGCGCTCGGGGAACGGCGGGAGGTCGTTGCGCATCACGACCGACCACGTGTAGAGCGTGGCGCGCCCCGACGCCTCGACCCACTCGACGGCCTCGCTCCAGCAGTGCGGGCAGAACGGGCGCGGGTAGAAGTGGAACTTGGAGCAGTCCGAGCAGCGCTTGATCAGGAGCCGGCCGTCCTTGGCGGCGTCCCAGAACGGTTGCGTCTCGAGATCGGGCTGGGGCAGGTCGAATCGCATCGCGGTCATGCCGGCTCCGATCAGCGTGCGGGCAGCGCGGCGACGGCGACCCCGGACAGCTTGGCCTCGCCCGCCTCGTTCGTGACGGTGCACTCGAGGTCCACGCGATGCTCGCTGCCCTCCTCGTACTTGCGGGCGACGGCGACGCGCGTCGTCAGCGTCTCGCCGGGCCACGTCTGCTTGGTGAAGCGGATCTTGTAGGTGCGCAGGTTCCCGACGCCGACGTAGTCGGTGAGCGCCTTGCCGAGCAGCCCCGCCGTGAACATGCCGTGCCCGAACACGCTCGGGAGCCCCGCCGCCTGCGCCTGCACCTCGTCGGTGTGCATCGGGTTGAAGTCGCCCGATGCCCCGGCGTACATCACGAGGTCGGTCCGGGTGAGCTCGTGGGAGAACTCGGGCGCGGTGTCGCCCTCGTCCACGTCGTCGAAGAACAGCTTCTGCTCGGCCATCGCCGCTCAGTGTCCCCGTTCCCTGACACGAGCGTCAACTCACGCGAGCCCACCGTGAGCTCGTCCGCGACCACCCGGTGGTTGAGCCGGAGGCCCCAATCGGTCACACTCTTCGGGCACCGTCCATGGCTGGGGGGCCCGACGCATGCTCTGGATCGCCGCGTTGCTCGGCTACGTCGTCGCGCTCCCGGTCCTGCTGTGGCATCGCCGGGACCTGCGCAGCTTCCGCCGCCCGCTCTGGTCGGGATACGGCAGCCGTCGGGCCCGATTGCAGGGCGCGCTCGTCTGCTACCTCGCGCTCGGCTGGCCGGAGCTGCTCATGGCGCTCGGCTGGCGCGCGAGCACCACGCGTGGCGCTCTTGTGACCGAGCGTGACAACTTCCGCGCGGACCGCGACGCTCGCCGCGACCACTTCGGCACCGGCGCGCCGTAGCGCGACGCTCGTGCTCAGGCGTCCTTCGGGAGCCCCAACGCGCGCTCGCCGATGATGTTGCGTTGGATCTCGCTGGTCCCGCCGGCGATGGTGAGGTTGCGGGTGAAGAGGAACTGCTCGGACCAGCCCGCGGCGGCGCCCTCGAAGACCGCGCCCTCCGGACCCTGGAGCGCGAGGCCGACCTCCTGCACGCGCTGGTCGTGCTCGACGCCGAGCAGCTTGCGCACCGACGCCTCCGAGCCCGACGGGTCGGCGCCACCGAGCGCGGTCAGCGTGAGCCGGAACCCGAGCACCGCGAGCGCGTGGTCGCGCGCGACGAGGTCGCCGACGTCGGCCAGGGTCGCGGTGTCGTGCTCCAACCCGCGGTCGCGCACGAGGTCGAGCACGCCGCGCACGCCGCGGCCGAGCGTCGCGCCGCTTCCCATGGAGACGCGCTCGTTCGCGAGCGACGTCCGCGTCGCGCGCCAGCCGTCGTGCTCCCGCCCCACC
>CAZXCB010000026.1:0-22053 GCA_964639075.1 uncultured Bifidobacteriaceae bacterium
TCTCCTCGGGGGTGAGACGCTCGCGGCGCGGGCCGCCGCCGCTCTCACCGCCCGGTGCGGGCCGGTGTTGGAGGTCGGGCCCGGTCGGACGGTGCTCCCGGCGGTCCGCGAGGACCCACCGGGTTCGGGTCCGCTCGCCGCCCTCGCCGCCGGCGCCGCTGCGCTCGGCGCGACCGGTCCGCTCGACGCGGTGCTCCTCGTCGGCTGTGACCTGCCGCACGTCGGTCCGGCGCTCGACGCGCTGGTCGCGGCGCCGCCGGCCGCGCTGCTGGTGGTGCCGGTCGACGCGACGGGCCGGCGTCAGTACGTGTGCGCCCGGTACGGGCCGGAGCTGCTGGAGCAGGCCGCGGGTCTCGTCGCTGCGGGGGAGCGCTCGTTGCGCGCGCTCGCCGCGCTCGCTCCGGTCGGCCGCGTCGTCGAGCTCGCCGGCCTGCCCGCCACGGTGCTCGCCGACGTCGACACCGCGGCCGACGCACGGGCACTCGGGGTCGAACTGCCCCGGTAGCCTCCACGACGTGCACTCCGCGGCGCCGCGTCGCCCCACCACTCCGGCCCGCGTTCGCGTCTGGTCCGACGGCCGGCTCCGCGAGCGACCCGACCGCCTCGTCACCGAGGAGCCGATGGAGATCCGGATCGACGCGCCGGGTGCACCGCCCGAATCGCTCGCGGTGCTGATGCGCACCCCGGGTCACGACTTCGAGCTCGCGGTCGGCCTCTGCGTGACCGAGGGGCTGCTCGACGGCGGTGCCGATCTCGCCGAGGTGCGGTACTGCACCGGACCCGACGTCGAGCAGCAGTACAACGTCGTCACGGTCGCGACCCGCCGACCCGTCGATCTCACCGGCCGCGACCGCGGCCTGGTGAGCGGCGCGAGCTGCGGCGTCTGCGGCAAGCGCACGCTCGACCAGCTCGAGGTGATGTGCGCGCCGCTGGGGTCGGGCCCGCAGGTCGCGATGCCGGTGCTGGTCACGCTGCCCGACCGGCTCCGCACCGCCCAGAAGGTCTTCGACGCCACCGGGGGGCTGCATGCCGCCGGCCTCGCCCGCGCGGACGGCGCCCTCGAGGTCGTGCGCGAGGACGTCGGCCGCCACAATGCGGTCGACAAGGTGGTGGGGTACTCCGCACTCGCCAACGCATTGCCCCAGACCGAGCGGGCGCTCGTCGTGTCGGGCCGGGCCAGCTTCGAGATCGTGCAGAAGGCGGCACGCGCGGGGATCGCGGTCGTGGTGGCGGTGTCGGCGCCGTCGAGCCTCGCCGTCGCGACCGCGGCGCGCCTCGGCGTGACGCTCGTCGGCTTCGTGCGTGACGGTCGCGCCAACGTCTACACGTGCCCCGAGCGCGTCACCGGCTGAGGGATCAGCTACGTGAGCGAGGCGCCGACTCCGGAGCACCTGGCCCGCGCTCGCCGAGCGGGGCCCGACCGGCCCGGCCCGCAGGGCCACGAGGGGGAGTGATGCCTTGGCCGGGATCCGCGCGCATCAAGGCGCCCAAGGGGCCGCGCCGGGATCTGTGGGTCGGGTACTCGCCGAACGGACTCGGACAGCAGAAGCCCCACCACTACGCGGACATGGCGCGCATCGTGTGGGCGAACCGGCGCAACCTCCGCTACGCCTGGCGGATCCTGCGCAAGGGGGTGTGCGACGGGTGCGCGCTCGGCGTGGCGGGCTTCCACGACTGGACGCTGTCAGGGGTCCATCTCTGCACGACGCGGCTGAACCTCCTGCGGATGAACACGATGGGGCCGCTCGATCCCGAGGTTCTGGGCGACGTCGACGCGCTCCGCCGCCTCGACGGCGCGGAACTGCGCGATTTGGGGCGCCTCCCGTACCCGATGGTCCGTCACGCCGGCGACGCCGGGTTCCGGCGCGTGAGCTGGGACGACGCGCTCGACGTGATCGCGGCGCGGATCCGCGGCGCCGCGACCCCGGACGCGTTCGCGCTCTACCTCACCGCGCGCGGCATCACCAACGAGACCTACTACGTCGCGCAGAAGGCGGTGCGCGCGATCGGCACGAACAATGTGGACAACGCGGCGCGCGTGTGTCACGCACCGTCCACCACCGCGCTCAAGCGGGCGATCGGTGTCGCCGCGACCACCTGCTCCTACACCGACGTCATCGCGAGCGACCTGATCGTGCTGTTCGGCAGCAACGTCGCCAACGGCCAGCCGGTGTTCATGAAGTACCTGTACTACGCGCGCAAGCGGGGCGCGAAGGTCGTCGTCGTGAACCCGATGCGCGAGCCGGGGCTGGAGCGGTACTGGGTGCCGAGCAATACCGAGAGCGCGGTGTTCGGCACGAAGATGGCGGACGAGTTCTTCTCGGTCCACACCGGCGGCGACGTCGCGTTCCTCCACGGCGTGCTCAAGGTGCTGGTCGGGGACGGCGCCGTCGACGAGGACTTCGTCCGCCGTCACACCGTGGGCTTCGAGGCGGTGCGGGCCGCCGTCGAGGCCGTCGACTTCGTCGAGCTCGAGCAGGTCTCCGGTACGACCCGCGCCGAGATGGAGCGTTTCGCCCGGCTCTACGCCGCCGCGCCGACCGCGGTGCTGGTCTGGTCGATGGGCATCACCCAGCACCGCAACGGCACCGACGCCGCGACCGCGATCGTGAACCTGGGGCTGGCCCGGGGCAACGTCGGGCGCCCGGGCACCGGACTCATGCCGATCCGCGGGCACTCGGGGGTCCAAGGCGGCGCCGAGATGGGCGCGTACGCGACCGCGTTCCCCGGAGGGATCGCGATCGACGCCCGCAGCGCCGCCGACCTGGCCGCGCACTACGGCTTCCCCGTCCCGGACCGACCCGGTCTCGACGCCGAGGAGATGGTGCTCGCGGCCGGGCGCGGCGAGATCGACGTCCTCTACTCGAGCGGCGGCAACTTCCTCGACGTGCTGCCCGCACCGGATGCCGTCGCCGCCGCGCTGGCGCGCGTGCCGGTGCGGGTGCACCAGGACATCGTCGTCACGAGCCAGATGCTCGTGGACCCGGGGGAGACGGTGGTGCTGCTGCCCGCGTGCACGAGGTACGAACAGCGCGGCGGGGGCACGGAGACCACGACCGAGCGACGGATCGCGTTCAGCCCCGAGGTCGCGGGTCCGCGCATCGGCGAGGCGCGGGCCGAGTGGGAGATCTTCGGCGATCTCGCGGCGCGGGTCGTTCCGGACCGTTCGGCGGCGGTGCGATTTGCGGATGCGGACGCGATCCGCCGCGAGATCGCGGCAGTCGTCCCGGCGTACGCGGGGGTCGACCAGCTCACGGAGCTCGGCGACTCGGTGCAGTGGGGTGGTCCCCGCCTCGCGACCGACGGGCACTTCGCGACGCCGGACGGCAAGGCGCACTTCACCGTGGTGCATCCGCAGTCCGCGGTCGACGGCTCCGGCGCGTTCGTGTTGAGCACGCGTCGGGGCAAGCAGTTCAACTCGATGGTGTACGCCGAGGTCGACCCGCTCACCGGTGCCCCGCGTGATGCGGTGTTCCTCAACGACGCCGATGCCGGCCGCCTCGGCGTGGGTGACGGAGCGGACGTCGAGATCCGGTCCGAGCACGGCCGCATGCGCGCCCGCGTGCACGTCGCCCCGATCCGCGCCGGCAACGTCCAGGTCTTCTTCCCGGAGGGCAACGTGCTGCTGCCGGCCGGCGTGCGCGACGCCGAGTCCGGCGTCCCCGACTACACCACCCGCGTCGACCTCGTCCCCCGCTGACGCGACCGCACGGCGGCGCGGCGATCGGGGCTCCGGCCCCCGATCCGGTGCCGAAGTGCGGTGGGGCGATCTGTCAGACTCGGCGGCGATGGAGTCGGGGCCGCTGTTGGAGCTGTTCGGCGACGTCGCGGAGGCCATCACCCGGGCGCTCGCACCGATTCAGGGCACCGACCGCCGGGCGCGCACCGCCAAGCCCGGCCAGTACGCGATCGACGTCGTCGCCGACGAGGCCGCGCTGGCGGTCCTCATGGGGCACGACCTGCTGATCGTGAGCGAGGAGTCCGGCGTGACCGGTGCCCCGAAGGCGCCGGTCACCGTGGTGCTGGACCCGGTCGACGGCTCGAGCAACGCGGCGCGGAACCTGCCGTACTGGGCCACGAGCATCTGCGCGCTCGACGGTGACGGCCCGCTGGTCGCCATGGTCGTGAACCACGCGACGAGTGAGGTGACCACGGCCGTTCGCGGCGGCGGCGCGTTCCGCGACGACGTCGCGCTCGTGCCGTCGACCGCGACCCGCGTCGAGGAGTCGGTGGTCGCGATCAGCACGTTCCCGAACCGGATGATGTCGTGGAAGCAGTTCCGTGCCATGGGATCCTGCGCGCTCGCGCTGTGCGACGTCGCGGCCGGCGCGTTCGACGGGTATTTCGACGGCGGCTCGGTGCACGCGCCGTGGGACTACCTCGGTGGCTACCTGGTCTGTCTCGAAGCCGGCGCGCTCGTGGTCGACCGCGACGACCGCCCGCTCGCGATCGGCGACCCCAACGTACGCCGGCACCTGGTGGCCGCGGGGACGCCCGAGCTCCTCGCCACGCTCCGCAAGGCTGCGGGGTGAGCGTCCTCGACCTCGACGCGCTCGCGCGCTCGGCGGAGGCCGCCGCGCGCGCCGGCGGCGAGATCGTGCTGGCGGGCTTCGCCGACCCGGCCAACGTGCGCGAGAAGTCGCCCGGCGACTGGGTGAGCGACGTGGACACCGCGAGCGAGCGGACCGTCGCCGCGATGCTCGCCGAGGCCGCGCCCACCATCCCCTTCTTCGGGGAGGAGTCGGGGGGCGAGCGCGCGGACGTCGGCTGGATCTGCGACCCGCTCGACGGCACCGCGAACTTCCTCCACGGGTTCCCCGCGGTCGGCGTGTCGATCGCGCTCGTCGAGGCCGGTGCGCCGATCGTCGGTGTGGTGCACGCGCCGTTGCTCGGCGACACGTACGTCGCGACGCGCGGCGGTGGCGCGTTCCGCGACGGCGCGCGCCTCGCGGTCTCGACGCGCGGTCCCGACCGGGCGATGGTCGCGACGGGCTTCCCGTTCCGGCATGCCGATCTCAAGGACCCGTATCTCGGCGTGTTCGGGCGAGCACTGCGACGGTTCGAGGACCTGCGCCGCGCGGGCGCCGCGAGCCTGGATCTCGCGTGGACCGCGGCCGGCGTCTTCGACGGGTACTTCGAGCTGCGGCTCGGCCCGTGGGACGTCGCCGCCGGGGCGCTGCTCGTGCGGGAGGCCGGGGGAGTGGTGACCGACTGGAGCGGCGACGACCGGGCCTGGCTCGACTCCGGCGACATCGTGGTGGGGTCCCCGGCGGTCCACGCCGAGGTCCTCCGGCTGGCCCGGGAATCGGGTGTCCAGGGTTCGGGCCCGGGAGCCGATAAAATCGGTTGACCGACCCGGGGCCGCTCTGGCAGTCTCCCAACCGGTACTGAACCGCCCGACCTTCCAGGACTCGACCACGATGCATACCCTCGACGCACTCCAGCACCGGCAGCACGCCGGGCTCGCGCGCGCGTATGCCGCCGGTTCGTGCCCGATGCCGTCGACCGCCACGTGGCTCGTTGCGCCGATTTTCGCGGTGCGCAACGCCACGAAGCGCCGGCCCCGGCCCCTGATCCTCTCGCAGTAGCTCAGAGCGACTGCAAGACCTGACCAGGCCGCCGGGGCAACCCCGGCGGCCTTTTCGTTGTGGCCCGCACCCCTGGCCCGACGACGGCGGGCCTGCACCACCCGACCGACCCGACCACCTGAGACAACCCGACCAGCAAGGAAGAAAGGGGCAAGCGATGTTCGCACTGCAGTGGGACATGACCGACACCGAGGCCTGGCGTGACCAGGCGCTGTGCCGCGACGGCTCGGCCGCGCTCACCGAGCTGTTCTTCTCCGAGCAGCTCGACGACATCGCCCGGGCCAAGGCGTTCTGTCGCGGCTGCGAGGTCCGTGAGCACTGCCTCGCGGCGGCGCTCGAGCGGCGCGAGCCGTGGGGCGTCTGGGGCGGGGAGCTGCTCGCCAACGGGAAGATCCTCGCCCAGAAGCGGAACCGGGGCCGACCCCCCAAGGTCAGACCCCCGGAGCTCCTCTCACCGGTGATCCCGGTGCAGGAGGTGCTCGCCGCCCGGCAGTCCGCGTGAGGGATTCCTCGCGCGGCTGACGGGAATCGGGCCCGGACGGAGTGATCCCGTCCGGGCCCGGAACCGGCCGCCACTGCGGCGGGCCGGGGTGACGCAGTCAGCGGTCGCGGTCGGGGCGCTCCCCCCGCTGCCCCGGCCGACGACGGGGACCGGTCACGTCCCCAGACGAGCCCCGGCCCGCACGGCGGCCCTTCTCAGGCGTGGAGTGGGTCGTCCGGCGGGAGCTCGTCGACGATCTGCTCGGAGTAGCCGAACTCGTCGACGAGGACGCGTCGTCGCGTCCCGTCGTCCATCGCACCATCGCCGTGCAGGCCGGAAGCATCCAGCACGATTCGGCTCCCGAGTCCGATGCTCAGCACGTGGTCGGCGCGGTTGGTCGTCGCGTAGAGCGCGGAGTTGAACGGGCTCGTCGAACGCGACCAGTCGTAGCGTGCGGAGTAGTGCTCGGCGTCGACGTCACCGTCGAGCAGGAGGCATCCCATCTCACCCGGGCGCGCGGCGCTGCTCCAGTGGACCCGCCAGCGATCGTCGACCGGTTCGACCCGCACCGGGCGCAGCGGATGGTCGAGGTGGGATCCGGCGCCGGCCACCAGCGGCACCGGCACGTCCGTGAGCATCGACGAGTCGACCCAGAGCAGGCTGCCGTCGACGGTCGCGAGCACCGTGCCGTGGCTGTGCACCGGGCCGACGATCTGGTCCGCCATCGCCGCCGAGCCGAGCCGGACCTCGAAGCCGAGAGCGTGGAGCAGCGCGCCCAGGGCGCGGGAGCTCGGCCAGCACGTGCCGCCGGTGCCATGCGCGAGGAACAGTGCGAAGAAGTCTTCCGGACCGTCGTTGCGGAACGGTTCCGTGCCCGCGGCCATGTCGATGCGCTTCACGAGATTGTCGAAGGGCACGGTCCGACACCATGCGAGATAGATCGCGTCCAGGCCGGCGCGGTCGGTGACGGGCGCGGCGGGGAAGCCCAGTCGCTCGAGCACCGCCTCGGTCGTCTCGGGGGCGATGACATCCATGCGGTCCATCTTGGCGCGATTCGCGGACCGCCCGCCGCGGGAGCGCGGCTACCCTCGCTGCCCTCCGGGCGCTTAGCTCAGCTGGTCAGAGCGCTGCGCTTACAACGCAGTGGTCGGGGGTTCGAGTCCCTCAGCGCCCACTGGAACACCTCCGAGCGTCGAAGATCGCGCACCCTCACGACAACGTGACCGAGCGAGTGCACCAGCATCGTCCACACTCCTTGGCCGATCCCGACCGTCGCGTTGGTCGGTGATCAGTGGGAGAACACGAGGACCGCGTCCGCGTCCTCGGCGCTCATCGGCGGTCCGACCGGCGTGAGATCGTGAGAACTCGCGACGCGAGCGAGTTCGTCCATGGGCGGGAACACCGGCTGGGTCGGCACGACGTGTGCCTGGGCCGGGACGCCGAGGTCGCGGATCAGGTCGCGGAAGGTCGCGTTGTCGTGGACGAGCAGGATGCGCGCCTCGTGGTCTCCGACCACCCGGAAGGTGTGGGGGACACCGCGCGGCATCGAGACCCAGTGTCCGGCACCGACGCGTTGGGTGTCATCACCGCAGCGCACCACCATCTCGCCGTCGAGGATGTACCACGTGTCGTCGAGAGCCTCGTGCACGTGCAACGGCGCGGATGACCCGACCGGCAACGTCATCTCGAGCACGACGGTGTCCATCCCCGGCGCGCACCGGTGCTCGAGGACCAGGAGGTCGAGGAACCACCATGCCGGTGCATGTTCGTTCTCGGGTCCGTCAACAATCGCGGTATCCATCGGTCTGCCTCGTTCCATTGGGTCAGGTGGTCAGGAATCCTTACTACTAAATAGTATGGTATCCTTACTATGGTGTCAAGCAGATCTTCGGAGAACGGCCCTCATGTGGGCGCGATGATGCGCCTCGCCTGGCGGGGAGTGTGGCAGCAGATCTTCGCGGGTGTCGTCGCCGCCGGATACGACGACGTGAACCCGGCGCATGTCGGACTCTTCCGCTATCCCGGCCTCGATGGGCAGCGACCTTCCGAGCTCGCCGACCAACTCCAGATCACGAAGCAGTCGGTCAACGACCTGCTCGGCCATCTCGAAGCGCGCGGCTACCTCACCCGTGAACCCGATCCCGACGACGGCCGCGCCCGCGTCGTTCGGCTCACCGCGGAGGGCTGGCGGCTGCAGGAGACGATCCATGGTCAGGCCCAAGCTGCCGAACACCACATCGCCGAAACCCTCGGCGCCGCCCGCTATGCGCAGCTTCAGGACGCGCTCGCGGATCTCACCCGCCTCGCCGGTCCAGGCGTCTCCTCGGCTCCCAACGGCTGACGAGCAGCGGCGAGCCGAGGACGCCGTCGCAATCACATCTGGACAAGGGTCTCGGGTCAGCCTTGTCGAGAGCTTCGAGGGTTTGAGGGCTGTCTCACCAGCTCCACCCGTTGTCAGAAATGCAGCGTTTGGCCTGGTCAGACGGCACTTCGCGTGTCCGATCGCTCAGGCACGTTCGTCTTCTTGTTCAAACCCTTCGCGAAGCTCCGCCTGGAGTCTGGCGGCGTCGCCGGCGCGTCACCCGCTCCGAGCGGGCAATCATGTACGCATGATCGAAACCGAGGGACTGACTCATCTCCACCTCGTGGTGCGGGACCTCGAACGGTCGGTGCGCTTCTACGTGGACGTGTTCGGGATGGAGGAGACGTTTCGCGACGGACCCAACATGGTGTTCCTACGGACGCCCGGCGCACGCGACACGCTCACACTCAATGCCGACCCTGCTCAGGTCGACCAGGCGGGACGACGTGGCGGCGTGGACCATTTCGGATTCCGGTTGAAGGACGCGTCGCAGCTGGGAGCGGCGATCGTGGCAGTCGAAGCCGGAGGTGGACGGCTCGTTGAGCGGAGCGAACACGTTCCCGGCGTGCCGTTCGCCTACGTCGAAGATCCCGACGGGTACCTGATCGAGTTGTGATTCGGCGCAGACGTACCCGACGGCGCTCCCTCCCCTGGATCGTCCGTCCGGTGACATCGCCGCGCGGCTGGGCGGTGACGCGGGTCCGTTGGTGTACTCCGAACTCGCTTGCCACGACCGCGAGTGACGCGCCCTGCGCGTATCGCACGGCGGCTTGGGCGACCCGTCGGTCATCTTCGGAGCGTGGGCGGGGAGGGGTCGACCCGGTCGATCAGCGTTTTTCATGTGCCTCTGGCACAACGCGATTGAGTGGCGCGTCGTGGGCCGCGAAATGAGTCGGACGCAACTGACTCTACGGCGTTGGGGGCATGCCGCGGACTGAGCCGGTGGTGTTGAGGAGGGCATGGCGGATGAATGCCGACTCGTGGTGGAAGTCCTTGCGGCGCTGCTCGGTGACCGCACGCGGGTGACCACCGTCTGGGTCTGCGAACGCGTAGCCGGCCGCAGCTTCAGCATTCGTCCACAGCGAGACCGTGGCCATGAAAGGAGGATGCATTCCCGCAGGGCGAGTCGCCGCGGTCCCCCACATGAAACCGGCCGCGGCGAGTGCTGAACGTTCAGCGGGACGACTTGCTCGCAAGAACCGGATCGTCTGACTCATCCGCAACTTCGCGAGGGTCGTGACGAGGACCGGACCGTCATGACCGGCTGCTCGCGCTCGCGGCACTTCGTCGGGCAGGCCGGGCCAAGCACCGTGGGCGCGTAGCGGGCGAACGAGGGCGTGGAAGCCGCTCCCGGCGAAGCGCTGTCCGAGTGGGTGGTCGCGCGTGAAGGCTGCGGCGGCCGCCTCGTCGTCCCAGAACGCGATCATCACGGCGCGTTGAAATCCTGGAGGAGTCTTGCTTGCGAGCGGAACCGCAGCAGCTGTCTCGAGCCATCGCAGCCCCGGGACAGTCGCGGGAGCTGGTCGGTGGCGCAGCGCCCGCAGCGTGCTCCGGACGCCGAGGTCAGCGATATCGACGGTTGCGAGCATCAGGAAGTCCTCGGTTCCGTGTTGGCCGACGGCACGCGCCGGACTTCGGCCCTGTGCGACGGCGGGGTGTCGTTGCCATCAAGCACTCCCCACCTTCCTTCTCGCTCCTCGGCCCGGCTCCACGGTGACAGTACGCGGTTCGGTGGGGACGTCCCGGCGTTCGCCGCTGCCACTCGTTGTCGGCGCTCCGCCGTCTTGCTGAGCCCTGCTTCGCGCCAGACTGCCGCGGTGCGTCAGACCCGGGCTGACGTCTCGTGACGCAAGCTTGAGCGCCCGCTCGGGTCCTGATCGGGGCCTGCAGCAGAAGGATCGCGAGTGTCACGGTTCAGTTTCGCGTTCTCGGGCGAGGCGGCCATCACCGGATGCCACGGGGTAAGGACAGACTGGTGGAATGACCTTGGAGTTCTGCCGTGCGACGACGCCGGGAGAGATCGAGGCCGCGCAGCGGCTGCGGTACTCGGTGTACGTGGAGGAGCTCGGTCGGTACCGAGCTGCGTCCGACGCGGCCGTTGGCCGATTCGCCGAGCCCGAGGACGACTCGAGCTGGGTCTTCTACGTGCGTGACGGCGACGACATCATCGCGACGTCGCGCGTCACGTGGGGTGGGCACGGCTTCTCGGACCGCCAGATGGACCAGTACGAGTTGGCGATGTTCCTGGATGACCTTCCGGCGGACGTGATCGCGGTCGCGGAGCGGCTCGCGGTGCTGCCGGCGTACCGCGGCACGGGACTGCTCGAGCAGATGATCGAGCACAATCGTCCGTTCGTCGAGCCCCATGGGATCCGGGTCGTGATCGGCTGCTGCGAGCCGCATCTGTTGTCGATGTATCTCGCCCGCGGACAGCGGCCGTACGCGACGCGCAACATCAACAGCCCCGAAGCCGGCTATCTCATCCCGCTTGTGAGCTTCCTCCCCGACGTCGAGGCGTTGCGCGGCGTCGGAAATGCCACACCGCCCGGTGAGCTGGCGCCCTGTATCGAGCGCGTGCTCGCCCAGGAAGGGAGCATCCGTAGCCAGTCGCTGAGCCAACCCGACACCTACTGGGACGAGATCCGGGACACGCTGGAGACGCTCCACGCGCAGCGTGTCTCGGCGTTCGACGGGTTCACCGACGACGAGGCGCAGCGCTGCACGGCACGGAGCAACATCATCGAGTGCGCCGCCGGTGATCGCGTCTTGAAGCGGGGCGGTTCGGCCCGGAACATCTTCGTCGTGCTCGACGGCACGCTCGAGGTGCGCGACGACGACCGGATCGTCGGCGTCCTGACCCCGGGCGACGTGTTCGGGGAGATGGCGTTCCTGCTCGAATCCCCTCGCGCCTTCGACGTGGTCGCCGCGACGGATCAGGCGCGCATCCTGAGTCTCAGTGAGGGCGCGCTCCGCAAGATGATCGCCGAGGACGCGACGGTGGCCGCGAAGCTGCTCCTCAACGTCTCGAAGATGTTGTGCGTGCGATTGATCAAGGCCAACTGAGCGATCTACCAGCGAGCGGGGGACACCCGATGGGTACCGGCCAAGCCCTTCAGTGGCGTTTCCCGGGCCGGGCCCCACGTGTCGTCGTCCTTGGTGGCGGCGCGTACGTCGTCGGTGGCCAGCACCTCGCCGCCACGCGCGAGTGCGGCAACCCGAGCCGCGACGATCACGGTGCGGCCGAAGAAGTCGTCGTCCTCACGAATGACTTCACCGGTGTGCAGGCCCATCCGGATGCGGATCCGTTCGCCGCCGACCTCGGCCGTCGCGATCGCTCGTTGGATGGCGATCGCGCAGTCGAGCGCGTCGGTCACGTCCGCGAACGCGAGCATGAAGCCGTCGCCTGCGCTCTTCACTTCGGTGCCCCGGTGCGTGACGACCTCGCGACGCAAGATCGCGTTGTGGGCGCGCAGCACTTCCTGTGATCGGGTGTCACCGAGTCGTTCGGTCATCTCGGTGTAGCGCTCGATATCGGAGAAGAGGATCGTGACCGTGCCATCGGCCGCGGACTGGGCTCGGAGGTCCGGCCGGTCGGCCTTCACCGCGGCGGCGACGATGTCGATGGAGGCCATGATCGTCTCCGACGAGATCCCCTGGAGGGCGAGCTTCGCGGCGAGGGTCTCGTCGACGAGCCGGCTCATGCCGGTGGCATTCGCGGTGTCGAGCGCGTCGTTGAGCAGTCCGAGGGCGCGTGTGGCATCACCGGGGCCGCCGCGCGCGAGCAGGGCCCGACCAAGGTCGTATTGCGTGCGCGCGATCCACGGCTTGGCCCGCATACGCGCGTGGATCGCCTGCGCCGCCTCGAGATGCGTGATGGCATCGTCGGGTCGGGCGAGGGCCAGGGCGAGCAGCCCGAGATACCGGTCGACGGCGCCGTGGTAGGCGACGGTGCCGATGTCGGAGCAGTCTCCCGCCATCGGCACCAGAAAGTCATAGAGCTGGCCGCAGCGCGTGGTGTCGGAAAGGCTGACCGCGACCTCGGCCGCCGCGCACAACGTGTACCGGCGGGCGACATCGTCGGGGACGCGCGAGAAACCGTCGACGGCGACGACGTCGAGCATCGCGGCGGCGCCTTCGAGGTCTCCGGTCTGTTCGAGCATGTGCGCAAAGCCTGCCCGCCACGAATCGAGCGCGCTCGGGCTCTCGACGACACGGCGGGTCGCGTCGACCAGCGAACCGAGGCGACCGCGCTCACGCCAGACCGGGAACAAGGCGATACCGGCGTTGTTGGCCACCGTCGCATCGTGCAGCCGCCGACCGATCTCGAGCACCTCGAAGAAATGGCGTTCGGCGGCGTCGAAATCGCCGTCGAGTGCGGCCGAGGTCCCGCGCTCCATGACGGCGTTCGCCATGCGGAACGGTGATCGGGACTCCTCCGAGAGGCGTTCGAAGATCATCCGCTGGGCCTCGTACTCGTCGCGGTCACCCGCACGCAGGGCGTAGATCATCCGGCTGTTGGCCACCGAGATGAGCGCACCGGTGTCCCCGGTGCTGGTGCCGAGCGCCGCGATCTCGTCCCAGATCGCACGGCGTTGGGCGCTGGCCTCGGGGGCCGAGAACAGCCAGAGCGAGACGATCAGCGCCTGGGAGAGCGCGCGGGGATCGCCGGATCGACGGGCGAGTTCTTCCGCCTCGGTCACCAAGGCCTTGGATCGTTCGTGGTCGAAGAAGGAGCTCTGCTGCGCTTGCGCGCTGAGGAGGCGTGATCGCAAGGCCGGTTCGGCGTCGCCGAGGAGGTCGAGGGCCTCGGCCAGCAGTGCCGCGAGGTCGTCCCGTACCTGCGTCGCCAGGAATGTCATCGCGGAGGACGCCAGCGCGATCCGAGCGAAGAGGACTCCGTCGTTCAGCGATCTCGCCAGGGTCGCCGCTTCACGCAGTGCCGCGTGCGCGGCGGCGGTGTCACCGGCGTGATTGTGGGCCGCGCCGAGCGAGAGCAGGAGCCCTGCCCGCTGGGCGTCGTCGGGGTCGGCGAGCTCGAGCGCCTGGAGCGCCATCTCGTAGTAGCGCGCGGCCTCCTCGTGGCCGGCCTGGGCCGACGCGCGCTCCGCGGCGCGGGTCGAGTAGTCGACGGCCTTGTCGATGTCGCCGCCCGGAGCACCCTGGAAGCAGTGGTACGCGATCTCCCCGAGGTGGGCGTCGATCGTGCCCGCGTGGCGCGTCTCGAGCGCAGCGGCGATCTGGCGGTGCAACCGTACCCGGCGAGGGGTGCTGAGCTCGCCGTACAGCGTCTGGCGGATGAGCGCGTGCGAGAATTCGTAGGTCCCGGCGCTTCCCGCGCGCTCGCGGACGATCTGAGGGCCCAACGCCTCGTCGAGCAGGTCGAGGACGCGGTCCTCGTCGAGGTCGAGCACTGCCGCGCAGACCTCCATCTCGAAGCCGCCCGGCATCGCTGCACCGACGGTGAGCATCCGGTTGCAGTCCTCGGAGAGATGGTCGAGCCGGCGGCCGATGACCTCCCGCACGCCTTCGGGGAGGCCCTCGGCCACGCTCGTGACATCGCCGACCCACCGGCCGTCGACCCGCGTGAGCGCGCCGCTCTCAGCGAGGTGCCGGAGGATCTCGGTGAGGAAGAACGGATTGCCCTCCGTCTCGCGATGGATCATCGCCGAGAACTCCGGTGGCGGTGCTTGATCGCCGAATGCCTCGATGAACGCGTGGACCTCGTCGGCCGGGAGGCCGCGTACCAGGACGCGCTCGAACAGTTGCTCGCGCCGCAGCCCGGCGATCGCGTCGGCGAGGGGATGGGAGCGATCGAGCTCGACGTCGCGGTAGGTGCCGATGATCAGCACGCGATCGCGGCGGAGGTTGCGCGCCAGGTGCTGTACCAGCAACAGCGTCGGCTTGTCCGCCCAATGGAGGTCGTCGAGCATGAGCACGATCGGTTGTTCGGTCGACGCGTTGTGCAGGAACGTCGCCAACCCTTCGAAGAGGCGAAGGCGCTCGGCATCGCCTTCGAGTGCTGGTGGCGTCGGGAGGTCCGGGAATCGCTGCCGCAGCTCCGACACGAGCACCGCCATCTCGGGCGCACCCGGGCCGAGCTCGGCCCGCAAGGCGTCATCAGGCCGAGCTCGGGTGTACGTGCGGAGCGCCTCGACGAACGGGAGGTACGGCACGCCGAGCTCGCCCTCGTAGCAGTGCCCCCAACACGCCTTCGCGCCGCGCACCCCCGCGTAGACAGCCAGCTCTTCGGTGAGGCGGGTCTTGCCGATTCCCGGTTCGCCGGCAACGAGCAGCAGCCGGCCGCGACCCGCGGCCGCTTCGTCGTACGCACCCGTGAGCTGTGCAAGTTCCTCGGTTCGGCCCACCAGCCGGCCGAACGGAACCGAGGGTGCCCGCGTCGCGTCGTCGCGTACCGGGGCGGTCTCGACCGCGTCGGATCCCGACCCGCGGAGGCGCCGTATCTCGGCGACCACGTCGGTCGCCGACGCTGGTCGAGCGTCGGGATCTTTCGCCAGGAGCCGCAGCACGAGCGCTTCGACCGCCGGTGGTACGTCCGCGTTGTGCCACGACGGCGCCACGGGAGCCGTACTCAGGTGTTGCGAGATCACGCCGACCGCGTCGTCACCGAGAAACGGTGGACGGCCGGTGAGCAGCTCATAGAGCATCGCGCCGAGCGCATAGAGATCGCTGCGCGCGTCCGGCACGCGACCGACCGCCTGCTCTGGTGCGAGGTACGCGACGGTGCCGACGACCATGCCCTCCGAGGTCATCCGCGAGACGTTCACGTCGACCGCAAGCCCGAAGTCACCCAGACGCGCGCTCCCGTCCGCAGCGATCCAGACGTTGGCTGGCTTCAGATCCCGATGCACGATCGTGAGCCCGTGCGCGTGTTCCAGTGCCAACGCCACCTGCTCGGCGATCGCCAGCGCATCGTCGACCGGGAGGCGTCCATCGGGCCGTGCGGCGAGCACGTCGGCCACTGACCCCCCGGGCATCAGCTCCGACACGATGTACGGCGTCGTGTCGTCCTCGCCCACATCGAACACCGTGACGATGTGGGCATGGTCTCCGAGGCGGGCCATCGCCCGGGCCTCCCGGGTGATCCGCTGCCGGCCCGTGTCGTCGAGCCCATCGGTCTTCACGACCGCGACCGCGACCTCGCGATCCAACCGGGCGTCGCGGCCGACGTAGACCCGCTTGCGGGAACCCTCACCCAACGGCCGCTCGAGCCGGTACCGACCTCCGCCGACGCTCTCGGGCGCAGCAGATCCTTGTTCGAGTCGTGCGCCACATTCGCCGCAGAAGCGCTTCGCCTCCGGGTTTTCCTCACCGCAACTGCTGCACCGCATGTTTCCTCACTGCCCGAAAGGCGCGACGCTAGCGGGATCGAGGTCGGCGACGCCCGGGCGGGCAATAGTCTCCTCCTCATGGCAGGGCAGCTTGCGGCGGTGATGGTCACGGACCTCGTCGGCTCGACGGAGACGCGCGTGCGCTTGGGCGAGGACATCGCCGAGTCGCTCCGACGCACGCACGACCAGATGTTGCGCACGGTGGTCGCGGACAACGGCGGCGTGTTCGTCAAGGGTCTCGGCGACGGCATGCTCGCCTATTTCGCGGGCGCGTCGGATGCTGTGGCCGCCGCGATCGCCATACAGCAGTGCACGGACCGCCACTCCATCGAGCATCCGGACGAACCGCTCGACATCCGCATCGGCATCGCCGCGGGCGACGTCACGCTCGAGGACGACGACGTCTTCGGCACGCCCGTCGTCGAAGCCTCACGCATCTGCGCGATCGCCACTGGCGGCCAGATCGTCGTCGCCGACCTCGTACGCGTCCTGGGCCGCGGCCGCGGTGGTCACACCTTCACGCCAATGGGTGAGCTCGAGCTCAAGGGTCTGCCCGAACCCGTCATCGCCTCGGAGGTCGGCTGGGAGCGCGTCGCGCGCTCTGACGACGGCGACGCCGAGGCCGGAGCGCCGCTGCCGGGACCGCTCGACGCGGCCGGCCGTTTTCCGTACGCCGGGAGGGCGGCCACCCGCGAGCTGCTCGCCACCCGATGGAAGGAAGCGTGCGTCGACGCTCGCCGCGTCGTGCTGCTGGCTGGTGAGCCCGGCATCGGCAAGACGCGCCTCGTGAGCGAGGTCGCGCGTGCCGTGCACGCCGACGGCGCCCTGGTGTTGCTCGGGCGCTGCTTCGAGGAGGTCAGCGCGCCGTACGCGCCGTGGGTGGAGGCGCTGCGTCACCTCGTCGCGCACGCGCCGATCGAGATGCTCGAGACGCACGTCGCGCACGCCGGCGGTGACCTCGATCGCCTCGTGCCGGAGCTGGGTCGGCGCCTCGGCGGATCCTTGCCCGACGCGCCCACAGGCGACGCCGAGCTGGCGCGTATGCGCCTCTTCGACGGTGTCGTCGACCTCCTCGTCCGCACCACGCAGCACGCGCCGACGTTGCTCGTGCTCGACGACCTCCACTGGGCCGACGCGTCGAGCGTCGAGCTCTTGATGTGGGTCGCGCGTGCGGGCGTACCGATGCGCCTCGCGATCGTCGGGACCTACCGCGACACCGACGTCGCCCGTAGCCATCCGTTCTCCGCGGCGCTCGCCGACCTGCGGCGCATCCCGGGTGTCGATCGCGTGCCGCTCGCCGGTCTCGACGAGGACGAGGTGTTGAGCTTCATGGAATCAGCGGGCGGCCACGTACTCGAGGAGGATGGCCGCGAGCTCGCCACGTTGCTGTGGCACGAGACCGAGGGCAACCCGTTCTTCCTCCAGGAGGTGCTACTGCACCTCGCCGAATCGGGCGCGATCGTTCAAGACGGCGGACGCTGGGTCGCCACCCGATCGATCTCCGAGGCGGGCGTTCCCGAAGGTGTGCGCGACGTGATCGGCCGGCGCCTCTCGATGCTCGACGACGACACCAACGAGGTGCTGCGGGCAGCGGCCGTGCTGGGCCAGGAGTTCGATCTCGGCCTGCTCGCCGTGCTCACCGATCGCGACGCGATGAGCCTGCTCGACGTGCTCGAAGAGCCAACCCAGCGCGGCCTGCTCGTGGAGTCGGGCGTCGACCGCTACCGGTTCGCGCACGGGTTGATCCGCCAGACGCTCGATGAGGAGCTGGCGGCCGGTCGGCGCGCCCGTCTGCACCGCCGCGCGGCAGACGCACTCCTCGCCCAACCCGGCAGTAGTCACGCGGTGCTGGCGCGCCACCTGATCGCGGCGGGCCCGCTCGGCGATCCCGAGCTGGCGACCGACGCCGCGGAACGCGCCGCGGTCGAGGCCTTCGACAACCTCGCGTGGGAGCAGGCCGCGGGCTGGTACCGCAGTGCTCTCGACCAGAGCGAGCTCGCCGGCGACGACGCCACCCGTACCGCACGGTTGCTCGTCGGTCTCGGGTGCACGCTCAACAGCACCGAGGCCGGCATCGAGGCGCGTGGCCCGTTCCGGGAGGCGTTCGTGACCGCGAAGCGCGCGGACGACCTCGACCTCATGATCGCCGCCGCTGTCGGCTACGGCGGACCTCGCGCCGCCTGGCTCGAGTACGGCGACCGCGAGGGCATCGCCATGCTCGAGGAGGTCGGCGGTCGCGTCGCCGCCGACGACCTGGTGAGCCAGGCAACGTTTGCGACCCGCATCGCCCTGTGGCACCAGCTCGACCCCGGCGACCTCGCGGGCACCCACGCACTGCGCGCCGTCGAACTCGCCCGCCAGTCGGGCGATCCGACCGTGCTCGCCGAGGCGCTGCGCACGGCGATCACCGTCGGCGCGTACCGGTTCGACCACGCCGAGATCGATGCGCGGTCGGCGGAGGCCGTCGCGATCGCGCGCGAGGTCGGCAACGTGACGTTGATCGCCGCGACGATGGCTGACCGTACCCACATGCTGGCGACCCTCGGCCGCCTGGCCGAGGCGGCGCGCGTCGCGCTCGACGGCTACCAGTTCGCCACCGACGTCGGCAGCGGCTTCAAGTTCGAGATCGGATGGCACCTCAACCAGTTCGAGTTCATGGCCGGCCGCATCGACGTCTTCCGCGGCCGCCTGACCGACCTGCTCGCCGAGGAGCGTCAGTCGGCGGGTCACGACGTCACCTTGTTCGGTCAGCAGCTCGCTCTGGTCGACGTCACCGACCCGATGGCCGCCATCGACCTCTGGGTGGAGACCGACGCCGGGCACAACCCGTTCGTGTTCGTCTTTCCATGGCGCGCCGCGAATGCGGCGTGGGAGGGTCGCCGTGAGGACGCGCGGGCTGAACTGGCCACCTGGCGGACCAACGTGTACCCGACGATGCCGGGCTTCATCGGCTGGTACGCATCGACCTGGGCTGCTCGAGTGGCGTGGTGGTCGAACGATGCCGAGACCGCCGAGCTCCTGTACGTCGACCTCCTCCCGTTCCGGTCGCTCTGGGCGTATGCGGCCGGCGCCTCGATCGGCCCGGTCGAGAACGCCCTCGGCCAGTGTGCTTTCCTGAGCGGCGACCTCGAGCTCGCGCTCCAACACTTCGAAGCCGCGCTCGAGCAGACGGCCACGGAAGGCTGGGTCATCCAGCAGATCGAAGCCGAGCTCCACCTCGCGGTCACGCTCGACGCCCTGGGACGCGTCGACGAGGCACGAGCGCACGACTCGGTCGGTCGCGAACTGGCAACGCGCTGCGGTGCGCTGGCGTACCTCGCCCCGCGCGCGCTCGCGCCCTACTTCGAGCCGTCGCGGTAGCACGAGGCGCGCCAGGGTCGACGAACGTGTGGCTCGACGAGGATCGCGGCCGCCGGGGCGCACCGTCGGCGGAGTGATCGCCGACCTGCGATGCTGTCGTCCCGATGGAGGAATCGACGGTCGACTACGCGCGGTCGGGTGATCTCGACATCGCATACAAGGTGTCCGGATCGGGGCCCGACCTGGTACTGGTACCCGGGCTCCTCGACACGATCGAAGCAGAGGCGATCGGCGCGCCGACAGGGTTGCTCGCGGCTCGCCTCGCACGCTTCACGCGTCTGGTGCGGTTCGACAAGCGAGGAACCGGTCTGTCCGATCGACTCGCCCGTGACAGTGCGCCGACTTCCGCTGAACGCGTGGACGACATCCGGGCGGTCATGGACGCAGCTGGCGTTCGGCGGGCTGCACTGCTCGGCGTCGCCGACGGTTCGATGATCGCCATCCAGTTCACCGCGAGCTTTCCCGAACGGGTCAGCGCCCTCTTTCTCACTGCGACCGGACCCCGTGTCGCGTGGGCGCCCGACTGGCCTTGGGGCATCACCGAAGACGTCCGCGACGTCATGCTGGCCCGCGTCGAAGCTGGGTGGGGCAGCGGGATGATGGCAGATGCATTCGGAGCGAACGGCGAGCGGGTGCGATCGCGGTTCGGTCGCCTCGAACGGCTGGCGGGAACGCCGGGCGCGGCAGTCGCCGCGATGCGGGAGATCTGGCAGATCGACGTCCGTGACACCCTCGGGGCGATCTCTGCGCCGACCTTGGTCGGGCACTACCTGGATCACGAGATCTGGCCGATCGAGGGCGCGCGTTACATCGTCGATCACGTGCGTGATGCTCGCTTGTTCGAGTTTCGCGGCGCCTTTCTCGATGGCGAGGAATTCGCCGATTGCATCGAGGAGTTCCTGACCGGCCAGCGTTCGGTGGTCATCGATCGTGTCCTGAAGACGGTTCTCTTCACGGATCTCGTCGGATCGACGCGACAGGTCGTCGAGGTCGGCGACCGCCGTTGGCGCGCGCTCCTCGACGACTACGACGAGGTGGTCCTCCGGACGGTCGAACGCTTTCGCGGGCAGCAGGTGAGTTCGTCAGGTGACGGCCATTTCGCCGTGTTCGACAGCCCAGCGCGCGCGATCGAATGCGCTCGCTTGCTCGTGATCGAGGCGCAGCGGATCGGTGTGGCAGTTCGTGCCGGTCTCCATACGGGGGAGTGCGAGGTGCGTGAGGGTGACTACGCGGGAATCGCGGTGCACATCGGCGCGCGGGTTTCCGGGATCGCGTCGTCAGGTGAAGTGCTGGTGACGTCAACGGTCCGTGAAGTCGTCGCGGGGTCGGGACTGGAGTTCGCGGACCGTGGTCGGCACGAGCTGAAGGGAGTTCCCGGCGGGTGGGTGCTCTATGCGCTCACCTGACCAGCTGACCCACCAGGCATCGATCTGAGCGGTCATGAGGCAAGCTCGAGCTCGGGGGTCGCAGTGTCGCCTCGCCGACCTGGTCGAGCTCGTCGCGGCGCTGGGTGGCGATGCGGCCGAGTTCGGCTGCGACGGACGACGCGACGTCGAGCAGTTCCCTGAACTCGCGACGGTCGAGCACGAGCAGCGTCATCGCTGCGTGCAGTCCGCGAGGAACGGGATGCGTCGGAGCGCTTCCACTCTGCGTGTGGTCTCTCGTCGGTTCGTGAACATGGCCGGTCCTCCTCGTTCGTCGTGGCTCTCACGGTACGGGCGTCCATTCGGCCGGGGTTTGCGACCGGTAAGGGGCGGTCCGGCGTGAGGAGCTGGCCGGCCTGCGGTGGCCGGAGCAGCTGCCCGAGTTGTGGTCGGCCTCGTTGAGCGCCGTGATCTCCCGCCTGGGGCGGCTGTTCACCGAGGCCGGTCTCGACGGTGCCGCCGTGGTTACGTCGGGCGCGGGCACCTACCAACTCGATCTGCCAGCCGACAGTCGCGTCGATCTCGAGGATCTCGCCGCGGCCGTCGTCGAAGCTGAGGACGCGGCCGCCCGCGGCGAGAATGACCGCGCGCTCGCCGCCGCGGCGCTGCTCGAGGATCCGGACGCGCGGCGCAAGGTCGGTGAGCACTGGGCTGAGCTCACCCGCCCGGAGACGACGGTGGTCCAAGCGGGGCTGCTCCTCGGTATCGAACCCGAACCCGAACAACCGAACCGTTGTTAGTCCCGGGTGAACGCCGTGCCGAGGAGCCGCCAGGCTTCGTCGGCGTGCCAGAGGAACAGTTCATTCAGGGCGGCAAGGTAGTCAGCCGAGGCGCTGATGAGGTCATCGAGAACAGCATCAGCGCCGGGCTCGACGGCGCTAAAGCCGGCGAGGTTGGAGTTGATCATCGCGGCTTGGAGCGCGCATGCGGCATGGCCGGCGAACCGCGCCTGTCCTTCGTCGCCGGTCCAACCTATCGAGGTCAATCCCTCGACGTAGGCGTCGAATGCCGACCGGCTGACTTCGCGCTTGTCGCACGATTCGACTTCGCCGAGCATGAAGCTCATCCCGACGATGCTGCCGAGATCCTCGCCTACCGCGCCCGTGCCCACATAGGCCCAATCGATCAGCACGCTGCATTCGCCGTGCGAGCCGCTCGCAGTGAGGACGTTGCGACGATGCGCGTCGAGGTGGACGACGGCTTGCGGCGCGGCCGCCAGCGCGTCGAGCAGAAGCTCGCGGCCTTCGAAGAGGCGTCGCATCCGAGACAGGTTGCCGTCGGGGAGGACCATGCCGATGTACGGATGACTCCAGGTGTGTGGGTCGCCGGCGGCGGCGATGTTCGCGGCTTGGAGGTCCTCGACCCACGCGCGCAACGCGTGCGGGAGCAGCGCGTCACCTGGTGAGATCGCGGCATGAGTCGAAGCGGCGGTCAAGCCTGCGACCTGGCGTGCCGCGTGCCCGTGGACGGGCTGGTGGCGGACGGTCCG
>CAZXCB010000027.1:0-3264 GCA_964639075.1 uncultured Bifidobacteriaceae bacterium
GGCGTGGTGAGCACGCCACCGACTCTCATCATTTCCTTCTTTGTTTTCGCGTCCCCGACGGCGGGTCCCTCGCGCAGCAGCGCTTCCACGTGCACGTGCCCGCAGGCGCGATCCCCAAGGACGGTCCGTCGGCGGGCGTCACCATGACCACCGCCATCGTCTCGCAGCTCACCGGCCGACCGGTCCGCGGCAACGTGGGCATGACCGGCGAGGTCACCCTCCAGGGCCGGGTGCTCCCGATCGGCGGGGTCAAGCAGAAGGTGCTTGCCGCCGAACGGGCCGGGCTGACCACGGTCATCCTGCCCGCCCGCAACGGCCCCGACCTCGACGACGTCCCGGAGGCCGTGCGCGAGCGCATGACGTTCCACCTCGCCGACGACGTGAGCCAGGTGCTCGACTGGGCCCTCGTTGATGGCTCGTCCGCTCGCGCCTCTGACTGAGGGCCGCGAGGGTGGCTCGCTCCCGAGCGGCTCGCCTGCGCTCGTTCCTCGCTCCGGCTCGGTGGTGGACAACTCTGCGTCCGGGGCATCGACCAGGGCCTAGCTTCGGCGGATGCTCACGGCGCGGTCCGTCTCCCTGGCGCGCGGCGGCGCGACGGTGCTCGACTCGGTGTCGTTGTCGGTCGCGCCCGGTCAGCGCGTCGGGATCGTCGGCCCGAACGGCATCGGCAAGTCGACGTTGCTCCGTGTGCTCGCAGGCACCGACGCGCCCGACTCGGGCCGGGTGGAGCGTGCGCCCGCGTCGGTCACGGTCGGGTTGCTGCCCCAGGAGCCGGACGCCCGGGCGGACGAGACCCTTCGGGAGTACCTCGCTCGCCGCACCGGTGTCGCCGAGGCGAGCGACGCGCTCGACCTCTGGACCGAGCGGCTCGCGACCGATCTCGACGCGACGCAGCAGTACTCCGACGCGTTGGAGCACTTCCTCGCCGTCGGCGGCGGCGACTTCGACGCGCGCGCGGGCCAGGTCGCGGCCGAGGTGGGCCTCGCCGCGGACCGGCTCGACGTCGCGATGACCGCGCTGAGCGGGGGTCAGTTCGCGCGTGCCGCGCTGGCGGCAATTCTGCTCAGCCGGTTCGACGTCCTGTTGCTCGACGAGCCGACGAACAACCTGGACTTCGACGGCCTCGAACAGCTGGAGCGCTTCGTCACCGCGACGCCGAGCGCGGTGGTCGTGGTGTCGCACGACCGCGAGTTCCTGGACCGGACGGTCGCGCGCATCCTCGAGATCACCGAGGAGACCCACCGGGGCGTCGAGTACGCCGGCGGGTGGTCCGAGTACGTGGAGTCACGGGCGTTGGCGCGCCGGCAGGGCTACGCGCGGTACGAGGAGTACGTGACCAGGCGCGACGAGCTCCGCACGCGGGTGCAGCGGCAGAAGGAGTGGTCCGTCCAGGGCAGGGCGAAGGTGAAGAAGAGCGGCGAGACCGACAAGTTCATCCGCCACTTCAACACTGCGAGCAGCGAGAAGCTCGCGGGCAAGACGAAGATCTCCGAGCGGGCGCTGGAGCGGCTCGAGGCGGTGGAGAAGCCTTGGGAGGGATGGGAGCTGCACCTGGAGCTCGCCCCGACGGCGCGCAGCGGCGACGTGGTGGCGCGCCTCGACGGCGCGGTCTGTCGGCGGGGCTCGTTCACGCTCGGACCGCTCGACCTCGAGATCGCATGGCAGGAGCGCGTCGCGATCGTGGGCCCGAACGGTTCCGGCAAGACCACCCTGCTGCGTGCGTTGCTGGGGCTCGACCCGCTCGCCGAGGGTCGGCGCTGGGTGGGTCCCGGCGTGACGATCGGGACGATGGACCAGGCGCGTGCCGCGTTCGCCGACGCGGTTCCGCTGCTCGACTCGTTCATCGCCGTGTCCGGTCTCGATCAGACGGAGGCGCGTTCCCTGCTCGCCAAGTTCGCGCTCGGCGCCGACCACGTCGGCCGACCGGCGGGCGCGTTGTCACCGGGTGAGCGGAGCCGCGCCGAGCTCGCGAGCCTCATGGCCGCGGGCGTGAACTGCCTGGTGCTCGACGAGCCGACGAACCATCTCGACCTCGCGGCCATCGAGCAGCTCGAACAGGCGCTCGACGCGTTCACGGGGACGCTCATCGTGGTCAGCCACGACCGTCGGTTCCTCGACGCGGTGCACACCGACCGCGCGATCGCGGTGGGAGCGGATCCGGGCTGAGCCCGCGACCCGCCCGGGGCTACTTGCCCGGGTCGATCGAGCCGCCCTTGGTCCGGTCGGGCAGCAGCGTGTCGAGTGACGTGACGTCCGGGATCGTCGCCGGCTCCGGCTCCGGCGGCGCGAGGTCGTCGGCAACGGGAGCAGGCGGGGGCGGAGCCGAGGCGGGAGGAGTGGGCGGAGGAGTGGGCGGAGGAGTGAGCGGTGGAGTCGCGGAAGGCGCCGGCGAGGGCTCGTCGGGGGTCCAGTCGACGGCGGGGCGCGGCGGCTCGGCCGGCGCGACGGGCGTGATCTCGGCGGCCAGCCACGAGTCGGCCGGCGAGACGGTCGGCGGCTCGGGCGCCGCGGGCGGCGGCGCGACGACGTCGGGGGCGCCCGGCGAGACGGGACTCGACGCGATCCAGGTCTCGGTCGCACCGGCGGCCGAGACCGGAGTCGCCGGAGGCTCCGGAGCCGGGATCGGCGGCACCGTCACCGGCGGGACGACGGGCGGGACGACGAGCGGTGCCGGGGGCGCGACCGGGGGCGCCGTCACCGGCGGCGGTGCCGCCGCCGCGGCGACGTGCTCGCGCACGGTGATGTCGCCGAGCGGGAAGTGACAGGCCACGAAGTGGTCGGGTCGGACCTCGCGCATCTGGGGCTCTTCGGTCGCGCAGCGTTCCTCGGCGCTCGGGCAGCGGGTGCGGAACCGGCACCCCGACGGCGGTGACACCGGCGACGGGATCTCCCCGCCGACGCCCTCGCGTGCCTGCACGAGAGCGTCGGGGTCCGGCTCGGGGATCGCGCTGAGCAGCGCGGCGGTGTACGGGTGGGCCGGCGCGGCGTAGAGCTCGTCGGGGTTCGCGAACTCGCAGAGCTTCCCGAGGTACATCACCGCGACCCGGTCGCTCACGTTCTTCACGACCGCGAGATCGTGCGCGATGAACACGAGCGTGAGCCCGTACTTGCGCTTCATCTCCTCGAGCAGGTTCAGGATCTGCGCCTGGACCGACACGTCGAGCGCCGAGACGGGCTCGTCGCAGATGATCAACTTCGGGTCGAGGACGAGAGCGCGGGCGATGCAGATGCGCTGGCACTGCCCGCCGGAGAACTGATGCGGAC
>CAZXCB010000027.1:3274-8895 GCA_964639075.1 uncultured Bifidobacteriaceae bacterium
TTGGTGTCATCGCCCTGGTCTTTGCGCTCCTGGCGTGGGGGCGCTTCGGGCCCGCGACCTCGGGATCGATGCCGACCGCCTCGAGCACCTCCGCCACGCGGCTCTGGCGTGACTCCTTGTCGCCGATCTTCCAGATGTCGAGGCCCTCGCGGACGATGTCGCGGACGCGCCGGCGCGGGTTCAGCGACGAGATCGGGTCCTGGAAGATCATCTGCAGCTTCGGCCGCAGCGCGCGCAGCAGCTCACCCGAGAGGCCGGTGAGCTCGTTGCCCTCGAAGAGCACCGAGCCGCTCTGGGCCCGGACGAGCTGCATCACGGCCTTGCCCATGGTCGACTTGCCGCAGCCGGACTCGCCGACGAGCCCGAGCGTCTCGCCGGGGAGCACGTCGATGCTCACCCGCGAGACCGCGTTCACCTTCAGCCCCGTCCGCCCGACCGGGAACTCGACGACGAGGTCCTCGATGCGCAGCAGCGTGTCGCCGGCCGGACGGAGGTGCGCGGTGCCGCTCCCGGCCATCAGCGGCCCGCCATCGCGAGGGCGGACGGCCGACCGGCCTGCTGGTTGGCTTCGAGCGCGGCCCGGCTCTCGGGCGTGCCGACCGGGATCCAGCAGCGGAACGCGTGGCCGTGCTCCGCGCCGTCGACGAGCGGCGGCTCCTCCACCTCGCAGCGCGGTTGCGCGTACGGGCAGCGGGGCGAGAACTTGCACCCCGTCGGAGGGTTGATGATGTCCGGCGGTCGACCGCCGATGGCCGTCAGCTTCGTGTGGCTCGGCTCGGCCAGCTGCGGGATCGAGCGCAGCAGCGCCTCGGTGTACGGATGACGCAGGCTCTGGAACAACGTGCGCGTCGGCGCCTTCTCGACGACGCGGCCCGCGTACATCACGGCGATCTCGTCGGCGCGGCCGGCGACGACGCCGAGGTCGTGCGTGACGAGGATCATCGCCATATACCGCTCGCGCTGCTGCTCCTGGAGGAGGTCGAGGATCTGCGCCTGCACCGTCACGTCGAGCGCGGTGGTGGGCTCGTCGGCGAACAGCAGCTTCGGCCCGCAGGCGATCGCGATAGCGATCATCACGCGTTGGCGCATGCCGCCCGACATCTTGTGCGGGTACTCGGCGAGCCGGCGCTCGGCCTCGGGGATCCCGACCGATTGGAGCAGCGAGAGGGCGAGCTCCTTGGAGTAGTCCTTGGTGATGTCGAGGTGCTGGCGCAGGACCTCGGTCAGCTGCTTGCCGATCTTCATCACCGGGTTGAGCGACGTCATCGGGTCCTGGAACACCATCGCCATCTGGGCGCCCCAGAGGTCCCGGAACTCGTCGTTCGACGCGGTGATGAGGTCATGGCCCTCGAAGTGGGCCGTGCCCGAGCGCACGGTGCCCTTCTTGGGAAGCAGGCCCATGATGCTGCGCGACAGGACCGTCTTGCCGGACCCGGACTCGCCCACGACCCCGAGGGTGCGACCGCGCTCGAGCGAGAACGTGACCCCGTCGACGGCGCGTGCGAGCCCGCGCGGGGTCTCGAAGTGGGTCTTGAGGTCCACGACGTCGAGCAGCGGCCCGTCGAGCGGGGCCGGTTCGAAGCGCTCCTCGCCGAGGTTGGAGCGGCGGCGGCGAGTCGTCACAGAGCGCTCTCCCGGACGTCGAAGCGGGACCGGACCACGTCACCGAGGTAGTTGAGCGACAGCACGGTGAGGAAGATGACCAGCGACGGTGAGAGCGCGATGTGCGGTGCGTCGCGCAGCTCGGTCGCGCCCCTCGCGATGATGTTGCCCCACGTCACGACGTCCGGCTTCACGCCGGCGCCGATCACCGCGAGCCCGGCCTCGGCGACGATCACGACCGCGACGCCGAGCAGCGCGATGGAGAACATCGCGGGAAGGATGTTGGGGAGGACCTCGCGCAGCATGACGCGACCGTGCTTGGCGCCCTGGGCACGGGAGGCGAGGACGAACTCACGCTCGGACCAGC
This sequence comes from uncultured Bifidobacteriaceae bacterium, assembly GCA_964639075.1. Taxonomy (GTDB): domain Bacteria; phylum Actinomycetota; class Acidimicrobiia; order IMCC26256; family JAENVU01; genus JAENVU01. The sequence goes on from CAZXCB010000027.1 coordinate 5,244, forward strand.
TGAGCGTGGAAGCCCGTGCGATGCGGGCGAGCACCGGGGTCGACACGATCGCGAGGGCGAAGGTCACCCAGAACACCGTGTGCCCCAGGAACGTGACGATCGACAGGGCGAGGACGAGCTGGGGGAACGCGAGGAAGATGTCGGTGATCGCGCCGAGGAACCCTCCGATGCGGCCTCTGAAGTAACCGGCGACCACCCCCAGGACCCCGCCGACCATGAAGCCGAGGAACACGGCGACGGTCGCGATCCGCAACGAGTTCCACGAGCCCCAGATCACCTGGCTGAGCACGTCCTTGCCGCCACCGTCGACACCCATCGGGTGGTCGAGGCTCGGGCTCTGGCGGGCGACGCTCGGGTCGGCGGCCGTGGCGGAGTCGATCGGCAGGAGGGGTGCACCGACGGCGCCGACGAACAGGAGCACCAGCCAGATGATCGCGAGCCAGGCACCGATGCCGAGGCCCTGGCCCCGCTTGCGCCCGGGAATGACGCCGGCCTCGACCGCGGCGAAGGTGAGACTCGGCTCGTCGACGGGGAGGTCGTGCCGGCGCTCGTCGTGGAGAAGCTCGCCGACGATCTCCTCGCCGGCGTCAGGCGATGGCGCGGGCATGGCGGATCCGAGGGTCGAGGACGGAGTACATCAGGTCGACGAAGAAGTTGAGCACGACGTAGAAGATGGCGATGACCGCGATGTAGGCCTGGGCGGCGATGAGCTGCTGGCCGAGGATCGCCGCGACGAGCTGACCGCCGATGCCGGGGAGGCCGAAGATCCGTTCGACCACGATCGCGCCGCTGATGAGCGCGCCGACGTTGAGACCGGCCACCGTGAGCAGCGTGAGGCTCGACGGGCGCAGGGCGTGGCGGAACAGGACCCGGCGGGCCGGGATGCCCTTGGCCTTCGCCGTGGTGATGAAGTCCTCCTGGAGCGTCGCGATCATGTCGGAGCGCAGCAGGCGCATGTAGATCGCGATCTGGCCGAGCGCGAGGCTGATCGTGGGCATCAGCATGTAGCGCCAGTTCTCGGCCGGGCTCAGCGGGAACGGCACCAGGTTGCTCTGGGTGGGTAACAGCTGCCACTTCGCACCGACGTAGGCCGCCAAGAAGAAGGCGACCACGAGGTTGGGGAGCGCGACCAGCGCGAACATGGTGATGTTCGTGCCCCGGTCGAACAGCGTGCCGGCCCGGTAGGCCGTGAGCACGCCGAGCGGGATCGCGAACAGCAAGGTGAGCACCTGCACGTAGATCATCAGCTCGAGCGACACGGGGAGCGCGTCGGCCATCGTCTCGCTGACCGGCTCCCGGCCGCCGGTGGACGTGTAGACGCTGCCGAAGTCGCCCTGGACGAAGTTGGTGAGCCAGTCCTTGTACTGCACGAGGATCGGATCGTTCAGGCCGAGGTCGGTGCGCAGCTGCTCCTTGGTCTGCTCGGAGCCGAACGGGATGATCTTGGAGACGAGGTCGTTGTCGCCGCCGATGCCCTTGGTGAGCAGGAAGCTGAAGAACGTCACGAACCAGATGACGACCAGGAGTCGAACGAGCTTGCCGGCGATCAGTCGCATCTGATCTGTCTCGTCACTCGTTCGACCCCCGGTTCGTCAGTGGACGTTCTGGCGCCGGGTTACTTGCTGACCCAGATGCCGAGCAGCTGGTGGTATCCCGCCACGATCGGGACCGGCTTGACGCTGCCGGGCTGGCCGGACTCGTCGGGCAGGTTCGGGCCGACGATGTCGTGCACCGCGTCGTCGTGGGCGATGAACCACTCCGTGTACCAGCTCCAGAAGCTGTACGCCTGCGACGACAGGCGCTTCACGAAGGTCTCGTAGTCGGTCGTGCGCTTGGCCTTGTCGGGCTCCGAGCGGCCGGCGTCGAGTGCCTGGTCGATGATCGGGTCGTCGATGTGGTTGAAGTTCACGACCGAGCCGCCGTAGAACCACACGTAGAGCGAGTCGGGGTCGAGGCCGGGGTAGTTGCGCCAGAGGAACGCGTCGGCCTGGCCGCCGATGGCCTGGTTGATGATCGTCGCCTGGTCGACCGGGGCCGGGAGCTTCACGTTGATGCCGATCGCCTTCATCTGACGCTGGGTCTCCTGCGCCAGCTGCTGGGTCGACTGGTCGAAGGTGCTCTGGAGGTTGAACGACGGCGCCTGCCCGCCGTTCTGGGACTTCCACTGGTTCACGGCCTTCTTCGCCGCGGCCGGGTCGTACTTGGGGAACCCGGGGTTCTCGACGTAGCCCATGACGTCGGTGTCGACGACCTGGTCGGCGAAGCGGGCCTTGCCCTTCAGCGCGACGTTGGCGAGCGCCTGTCGGTCGGTTCCCTGCACGATCGCCTTGCGGATGTCGACGTCGGCGAGCACGCCCTTGCTGACGTTGGGCAGGGCCTGCGAGATCTCCATCCGCCCGACCGGCTCGATGTCCTCGACGACTCCCGAGATCGCCTTCGCGTCCTCCAGGTCGGCGTTGCCGCTGTCGTGGGTGATGTCGAACTGGCCACCCTCGAGCCCGTTCAGGCGCTGGGCCGACTCCTCCTGCGGGACGAAGTCGATCTCGTCGAGCAGCGGGTAGCCCTCACGCCAGTAGTTGTCGTTCTTGACCGCCTTCACCTGACCGGTGGTCACGTTGAAGCTGCCGCCGTTCAGGATCTGGAAGGGCCCGGTGCCGATCATGTTCTTGTCGCACGTCGCCGGGTCGTTCAGCTGGGCGGGCGCCGCGATCGCGGTGCGGCCCGTCGACCAGAGGAACGTCGGGAACGCGACCCACGGGACGGTCATCTTGACGACGACGGTGTTGGGCGAGGTGACGGTCGTGTCGGCGATGTTCTTGAACACGAAGCCGAGCAGGATGCCCTTGCGCCACGCGTCGATGTTCTGCTTGACCGCGGCCGCGTCGAGCGCCTCGCCGTTCTGGAACTTGATGCCGTCACGCAGCGTGATGGTCCACTCGGAGTAGTCCGAGTTCGGGGTGACGGACTTCGCCAGGTACGGCGCGTACACGTCGGCGTCGTCGGTCGGCCGGGTCAGGGTGTCGTAGATGGCCTCGGCCACCATGATCCCCGAGATGGCCCACTGGCCGGTCGGCGGGCAGAACGCCAGGGTCTTGCCCTCGAGCGCGTACGTGATCTTGCCCCCGGGGGTCGGCTTGCCACCGGAGTCGGTGTTGTCGCCGCCGCCACCGCCCTTGCTTCCCGAGCTGCCGCCGCAGGCCGCCGCGACGAGCGCGATGAGCGTGAGCAGAACGATGAACAAGATCGGCGCTCGGCGCCGCGTCGTCGTGTCTCGCACGTTTCCCCCCGATGAGGCCGGAGCCGAGGCTCCGACGTTGTCCCTGTGGTGGGCGGGATGTTGCCCGACTCCACCGAAGGCCCGCAACGTAGGAAGCAAGTTCGCGGTTGTCAAACATCCTCGGCGCTACCGTCCGCCGATGGCCGAGGACCGGATCCGGGTCAATCCGACCGTGACGCTCGCGCCGGGCGACCTCGTGTGGCGGGTCAGTCGGTCCGGCGGACCGGGCGGTCAGCACGCGAACACGTCCGACACGCGGGTCGAGGTGTCGGTCGACGTCCGCACGTGCGCGGGTCTCACCGCCCGCCAGCGCTCACTCCTCGTCTCCCGGTTCGGGCCCGTCGTCCGGGCGGTCGCGGCCGACACGCGGTCCCA
>CAZXCB010000027.1:8905-9197 GCA_964639075.1 uncultured Bifidobacteriaceae bacterium
AGAGCCGCAACCGCGAGCTCGCCCGGGCCCGGCTCGTGGCCCGCCTGGCCGCGGGGCTTCGGGTCCGACCGGCGCGGCGGGACTCGACCCCGAGCCGCGGCGCGCGCGAGGCCCGGCTGCGCGCCAAGCAGCGCCGGAGCGAGACGAAGCGGCTGCGCGGCCGTCCGGATCGGGAGGGCTGAGTGGCCGTCGCGCGCGTCGGCGCGCTCTGGCTCGTGGGGGTCGTCCTGATCCGCGGCGTGGGGGTCGCGGCGGGGCGCAGTGCACGCGCTTGTCGCTCACGCCGGCTCTG
>CAZXCB010000027.1:9207-21340 GCA_964639075.1 uncultured Bifidobacteriaceae bacterium
GCGCGCGACGTCGCGCTCTGGATCGTGGGGATCGTCCTGATCCTCGTCGTGGTGGACGCGGCGGTGCGCACGTTCGTGCTGCCGCGCGGCTCGGTGGTGCGGCTCACCCGAATCGTGTCGGTCGCCATCCGGCGGGTCTTCGACCTCGGGCTGCGACCGGCCCGCACCTACCGGACGCGCGACCGCGTGATGGCGCTCTACGCACCGATCGTGCTGCTGGGCCTCGTCGTCGTCTGGCTCGGGATGCTGATCGCCGGCTTCACGTTGATCTTCGATGCGGTCGAGGGCACCGGCTGGTCCGACGCGTTCGTGACCGCCGGCTCGTCGTTGTTCACGCTCGGCTTCGAGCGCCCGGGCGGGGTGGTCGCCACCGCGATCGCGTTCACCGCGGCGGCGTTCGGGCTCGGCTTGGTGGCGCTGCTGATCGCCTACCTCCCAGCGCTCTATTCGGCGTTCTCCCAGCGCGAGCGGCTGGTCGCGTACTTCAGCGCGCGCGCCGGCACGCCGCCGCGCGCGGTCGACTTCCTCCGGCGTGCGTACCTCATCGACCGGCTCGACGACCTCGACGACGTCTGGGAGCGGTACCAGCTGTGGTTCGCCGAGATCGAGGAGACCCACACGTCGCTCCCGTTGGTCAACTTCTTCCGGTCGCCGGCGTCGGACCGGTCCTGGATTACCACCGCCGGGGCGATCCTCGACGCCGCCTCGCTCGCCAACTCGACGCTCGACGTCCCGTGGGATCCGATGGCGGCGTTGCTCGTCCGGTCCGGGTACACCTCGCTGCGCTCCGTCGGAGACTTCTTCGGGATCGACCACCCGGTGGACCCGAGCCCGGACGACCCCATCACGATCGGCCGATCGGAATGGGAGGACGCCTGCCGTGAGCTCGAGGCGGCAGGGGTGCCCCTGGTGGCGGACCGCGACCAGGCCTGGCGCGACTTCCGCGGGTGGCGGGTCAACTACGACGCGGTCCTCGTCACGCTCGCCGGGCTGCTGGTCGCGCCGTACGCGCCGTGGAGCTCGGACCGGTCCGTCCGCTATCGCGTGCGGGTGGTGACCTTCCCCCGGCGGAGGTAGGCGGCGTTCGTCACGCCGGTGGGAACAGGGTGTCCTCGACCGGAGCCCGGTCCGGTCCGCGGCGGATGAACCACTCCTGGGAGAACGCGGCGGCGAAGGCCTCCGCGGGCAGCTGGAGGAAGAACGAGTCCTCCGGGATCTGGCTCGCGTGCGCCGCCATGGCGGCGCGCTTGTGATGGATGAACGCGCTCACGTCGACCGTGGTCGTGATCAGCTCGGCCGGCATCCCCATGTCCATGGTGTCCGGGTCGGGTGCGTCGGGGTGCGGCTCGACCTCCGCGAGGCTCGTGCGCAGGAGGTCGACGATGAAGTCGCGGTTCAAGGTCGCCTCGTAGACCCGAGGGGTGCCATGGAGCTCCGCCGCGCGCGCCCCGACGCGGTGCACCTGGATGTGGTCCGGATGGCCGTAGTTGCCGTGCTCGTCGTAGATCGTGAGCACCTCGGCGTCCTCCTCCTCGAGGATCGCGGCGAGACGCTTCGCGGCCTCGTCGACGTCGGCGGCCGCGAACGCTCCGGGTGCGGTGTTGGTCGACTCACCTTCCATGCCCGAGTCGTGGTAGTCGAGGAAGGCCACGCGCGCACAGCCGAGGATCCGCGCGGCGTCGTGGACCTCGGCGACGCGGCGGTCGCGGAGGGTCTCGTCATCGCCGAGGAAGCCGTCGGGGACCTCGCCGAGCTCGCCGCGCGTCGCGCACACGAGCACGACGCGATGACCTTCGGCCGCGGCGCGGGCCATGGTGCCGCCGGTGGCGATGGCCTCGTCGTCGGGATGGGCGTGGAAGAGCACGAGCGTCGGCATGTGTCCGAGTGTGCCGCGACGTCCCGGCCGCGTCGAGGCGTCCGAGGTCACACCGCAGGGGTGCCTGGCCGCTCGCGCGACCTGACGTTAGAGTCAGCCAACGAGTCGGGATCAGCCATCGGGGGGTGCGCGGATGCGAGGTCGGGCGATGCGGCGAGCGTTCGGGATGCGGATGCTCGGGGTCATGTGTGCCCTGGTCGTGGTCGCAGCCGCGTGCGGGAACGAGTCGTCCTCGCCGTCGAAGTCGCAGGGCTCGGGGTCGGGGTCGGGGTCCACCACGACCGTCGATCAGCCCGGTGTCACCGAGGACACGATCCGCGTCGGCGGCGTCGCTTCGATCACGAACCCGCTGAACGCGCCCTACGGCGACATCTTCAAGGGCGTGAAGGCGTACTTCGCGATGGTCAACAGCCAGGGCGGGATCCACGGCCGCAAGCTCGTGGTGGTCAGCGAGCGCGACGACCAGATCACCCAGAACCTCCGTGAGGTGCAGGGGCTGCTCAACGAGGACGACGTGTTCGCCGCGGTGGGCATGGCCACCATCTTCAGCTTCAGCGGTGCTCCCGAGCTCGAGGCGAAGGGCATCCCGACGTTCGGCTGGAACATCAACACCGACTGGAACCGGCCGAACTTCTTCGGCAACAGCGGAGCCCTCTGCATCGGCTGCGTCGGCGTCGAGGTGCCGTGGATCGCCAAGCAGCTGGGCAAGAAGAAGGTCGGCGTCCTCGCCTACAACGTCGAGAACTCCCAGAAGTGCGGCGAGGGCGTGAAGAAGAGCTTCGAGCAGTACCCGTCGGCGGGGGTCGGCTTCTACTCGGACAGCCTGTCGTTCGGAAACGTCGACTTCGCGGTCGAGGTCGGCAAGATGAAGGACGCCGGCGTCGACCTGATCGTCACCTGCCTCGACACGAACGCGGTGCTCGCGCTCGCGAAGGAGGTGCGCAAGCAGAGTCTCGACGCCGTCCAGTACATGCCCAACGCGTACGACCAGGCGTTCATGAAGGCGAACGGCTCGTTCTTCGAGAACTCCATCGTGCGGGTCCCGTTCGTGCCCTTCGAGACGTCGCCGCGACCGCGCGGGCTCGCCGACTACCTCGAGTGGATGAAGAAGCAGGGCGACACGCCGACCGAGAACACGACGTACGGCTGGATCAACGCCGCCATGCTCGTCGAGGGCCTGAGGGCCGCCGGTCCGGAGTTCACCCAAGAGAAGGTCGTGGCCGAGCTCAACCAGCTGACGAACGACACCGCAGGCGGGATGATCCCGGGTATCGACTGGACCACCCAGCACACCGAGACCCGGCCGCCGCTCGGGTGCGCGGCCTACGTCAAGGTGGTGAAGGGCAAGTTCGTGCCGACCTTCGTACCCAAGGGGAAGGTGTACACCTGCTTCCCGCGGGATGCGGACCTGAGCACGAAGCCCTCCTACAAGTAGCCGCCCCGACGATGGCGCAGTGAGCGAGGCCTCGACTCCGACACGCCGCCGCGCCCGCGGGCGAGCGCGGCCCGTCCGGGCCGGCCCGGAGGGCCACGAGGACACGAGATGACGGAATTCCTGACCTACGTCATCCAGGGGATCCCGTTCGGATGTGTGTTCGCGCTCGTCGCGATCGGACTGGTCCTCACGTACAAGACGAGCGGCGTGTTCAACCTCGCGTTCGGCGCGCAGGCGTTCGTCGCCGCCGTCGTCTACTACGAGCTGCGCGTCCGCGACGACTGGTCGACGATCCCGGCTCTGGTGCTCGTCGTGCTGGTGGTGGCGCCGCTGCTGGGATACCTGCTCGAGGTCGGGATCTTCCGCCACCTCCGGACCGCGTCGGCGCTCGCGAAGCTCGTGGCGTCGCTCGGCCTGTTGGTCGCGGTGCCGCAGTTCGTCGGGATCCTGCTCGGCACCGAGCCGACCTTCGGAGTCGTCGGCATCTGGTGGGACGACAACGCCGTCTACCGCTTCGGTGACTACGCGCTCGACGGGAAGCAGATGGCGGTGATCGTGAGCACGGCGGCCGCGGTCGTCGTGCTCGGACTGCTCTTCCGCTACGCCCCGATCGGACTCCGCATGCGCGCCGTCGTGGAGAGCCCGCGCATGACCGAGCTCGCCGGCGTCGACGCCGACCGCGTCTCCGCGTTCTCGTGGATGCTCTCGAGCGTCTTCGCCGGCCTCGCAGGCGTGTTGCTCGCGCCGTACTACGCCGACCTCGGACCACAGAACTTCACGACCCTGCTGATCGCCGCGATCGCGGTCGCGGCGTTCGCCCGGCTCACGAGCATCCCGCTCGCCCTCCTCGGAGGGCTGCTGCTCGGGATCCTGCAGTCGCTCGCCGCGGGCTACCTCCCACCGGCGAGCGTGCTGGCCCAGAACATCCGGCCGTCGTTGCCGTTCGTCGTGCTGTTCCTGCTCCTGCTGTTCTGGCCGGGCCTGCGCACCGCGGTGCAGACGAAGGACCCGCTGAGCGGCGTCGACCCGCCGCCGAGCCCGCCGGTGGCGGAGAGCCGGAGCCACTTCCTCACGACGGCAACGCGCGCCTTCGGCGTCGTCGCGGCGGCGGTGGTGATCCTGCTCGTGATGACGACGTTCAACGACCGCTGGGTCGGCATCTTCACGACGGCCGCCATCTATGCCGTGATCTTCCTGTCGATCACCGTCATCACCGGGATGGCGGGCCAGATCTCGCTGTGCCAGGCGACCTTCGCGGGCATCGGCGCGTTCGCGACCGCCCAGCTCGTCTCGGTGCTGGGTCTCGCGGTGCTGCCGACGATGTTCGTCGGCGCTCTCGTCGCGGCCGCGCTCGGCGCGCTGATCGCGATCCCGATGCTGCGGCTCGGCGGGATCTTCCTCTCGCTCGGCACGCTCGCGGTCGCGCTCGTGTTCGACACCGTGCTGATCCCGCGCGGCTGGGTGAGTGGCGGCGCCCAGCCGGTGCGTGTGCCGCGCCCGGTCGGCTTCGCCGACGACCGGCAGTTCTTCCTGCTCTGTGTGGTCGTCCTGGTCGTGGTCGCGGTGTTCGTGATCCTCGTGCGCCGCGGCACCACCGGACGGTTCCTCGCGGCGTTGCGCGGCAGCGAGACCGCGGCGCAGTCGATCGGGATCAACCCGACGCGTGTGCGGATCCTCGCGTTCAGCGTCTCGGCGGGGGTCGCCGGACTCGGGGGCGCGCTGCTCGTCACCCAGAAGCACATCGCGGTGACGGCGGACTTCAGCTACTTCCAGGGCCTGTTCTGGGTCGTGCTCGTTGTCACGCTGATGCCGCGCACGGTCGAGGGTGCCGTGACCGCCGCACTGGGGTTCATGCTGATCCCGGTGCTGGTCCTCGAGCCGCTCGGGTTGAACCCGGCCTGGCAGTTCGTGCTCTTCGGGCTCGGCGCGATCACCTACGCCCGCCATCCCGAGGGTGTGCTCGAGTTCCAGAAGCGCAAGTCGATGGCGGCGATCGAGCGGCGGCTTCCGGCCCGGTTCCGCGACGCGCCGCCCGATGCCCCACCCGACACGCCGCCGAGCGCCGCGGTCCTTCCCGCCGGGGGTGCCGACTGATGCCGCTGCTCGTCGCGGACTCGATCACCAAGCGCTTCTCCGGCATCACCGCGCTCGACGCGGTGTCACTCGACGTCGAGCCGGGCGAGGCCGTCGGGCTCCTGGGGCCGAACGGCGCGGGCAAGACCACGTTCTTCAACTGCCTCCTCGGCCTGTTGCGCCCGGACCGCGGCACCGTCCGGTTCGCGGGGCGCGACATCAGCCACCTCCCCGTCTACCGCCGGGCGCGCGTCGGGATCGGGCGCACGTTCCAGCGCATGGAGCTCTTCGCGGAGATGTCGGTGCGCGACCACCTGCTCGTGGCTGAGCGGTCACGACTCGGGACCGGACGCTTCTGGCGCGACGTCCTCAACCTGTCGGCACCGAGCGCCGCCGAGCGTGGACGCGCCGACGCCACCCTCGAGCTGCTCGGTCTCGGCGACGTCGCCGACGCACCGATCGAGCGGCTCTCGCTCGGACGGGGTCGCCTCGTGGAGGTCGGCCGTGCGCTCATGACCGATCCCCAGCTCCTGCTGCTCGACGAGCCGTCGTCCGGTCTCGATGCCGGGGAGACCGCCGCGCTCGCCGAGACCCTGCGCGACGTGCAAGCGGAGCGGGGGACGGCGGTGCTGCTGGTCGAGCACGACGTCGACTTCGTCCGCTCGTTCGTCAGCCGCGTGTTCGTGCTCGACTTCGGCACGCTCATCGCGCAGGGTCCCACGCTCGAGGTCCTCGGGTCGCCCGAGGTCCGCCGCGCCTACCTGGGGGAGAGCGTGTGACCTCCCCGTCGCCGTCCCCCTCCCGATCCCCGTCGACGCCATCGGGTCCCGCGACGGCCGCGCCACTGTTCGAGCTGCGTCACGTCGACGCGGCCTACGGGCCGTTCCGCGCGCTCTTCGACGTGTCGATCGCGGTCCGTGCCGGCGCGGTCACCGCGTTGCTGGGTGCGAACGGTGCGGGCAAGACGACGCTCGCGCGCGCCGCGACCGGGCTCGTCCGACCCAGCGCCGGCGAGGTCGTCTTCGACGGTCGACGCATCGACGAGCTCCGCGTGCACGAGATCGCGCGGCTCGGCGTCGTGCACGCGCCCGAGGGCAGGTCGGTGTTGGCCTCCCTGACGGTGCGCGAGAACCTCGAGCTCGGATTCCGCCGGGAGCTCGGCCGGGCGGGGGTGGGCGCCGCGCTCGCCCGGGCCTACGAGCTGTTCCCGCGGCTCGGGGAGCGGAGCAAGCAGACCGCCGGCACGCTCTCGGGTGGTGAGCAACGGATGCTCTCGCTCGCCCGGGTGCTCGTGCACCCGCCGAAGCTCCTCGTCGCCGACGAGCTCTCGCTCGGCCTCGCGCCGATCGTGGTCGACGAGGTGTACCGCACCCTCGCGACCATCCGTGACGCCGGCACCGCGATCCTCCTCGTCGAGCAGTACGTCGGCCACGCGCTCGAGCTCGCCGACGACGTCGTCGTGCTCAGCCACGGCGCCGTCGCCCATGCGGGTCCGGCCACCGAGCTCGAGGACATCACCCACCACCTCCTCTGATCGGCGTCTCCGCTCGCGCTCCGGCTCGGCGGTCGGGTCGAGCTGCCCTGCACGGCTGACACGGGCGTCATATTGTGCGGGCTGCGGCGCCGGGGGGCCCGCACAGGGGGTCTCCGAACGTGATCACTGGTCGACGTTCCTTCCGAGCAGCGCTGATCGCGGGTGTCGCGATCGCCACCGCCGTGCTGACCGCGTGCACGGGCGCCGACAGCGACAGCGGCGCCGGCGCGAACCTGCGGTACGGCTACGACCTGAACGCGCAGTTCACGAACACGTTCGACCCCGCGAAGTCCACGGGTGACTGCGACCAGATCGTCACGTCGTTCATCTACGACAACCTCCTCCGGCGTGACCACGACACGGGGGAGCCGATTCCCGGTGTCGCGACGAGCTGGGACGTCACCGGTGACACGAAGCGCTCGATCACGTTCCACCTGCGCGACGACGTCGTCTTCTCGGACGGCACGAAGCTCGACGCGGCCGCGGTCAAGGCGAGCCTCGACCACAACAACGAGAACGATCAGCTCTCGACGCTCGATCACATCGACGACGTCGAGGTTGTCGACCCGACGACGGTCCGGGTGAACTTGAAGGACGACCAGTCGACGCCGTTCCTGTACGCGATCTCGCTCGGACGCGACGCGCAGATCCTCTCGCCGAAGTCGTTGGAGACCGCCGACAAGAAGCCGGTGGGCTCGGGACCGTTCATGCTGAAGAGCTTCACGCCGGGCCAGGGCATGGTGCTGGTGAAGAACCCGAAGTACTGGGACGAGGAGCACTTCGACTTCCCGGGCATCGAGTTCGTGCAGGCCGGCACCGGTCCGCCCGCGGTCGTCCGCTTCCAGGCCGGTGACCTGGACCTCGTGCGCTTCGAGGCGGAGTCGTTGCCGACCCTCGAGAAGGACTCGAACGCGGACATCGTCACCGAGCAGACCGAGGCGTACCTCCAGCTGCAGTTCCGCCAGGGCTTCAACGACGGCCGCACGACGCCGTTCGCGAACGAGAAGGTCCGCCAGGCGGTGCGGTACGCGATCGACAGCAAGAAGATCAACGACGTGGTCCAGCTCGGCAAGGGCGTGGTGGCAGACCAGCCGCTGCCGGAGGCGTCACCCGGCTACAACGCGACGGTCGCGGGTGCGTACCCCTACGACCCCGAGCGGGCCAAGCAGCTGCTGCAGGAGGCGGGCTATCCGGACGGCTTCACGTTCACGATGGTGATCCCGGGTCCGGGAATCGAGAACATGCAGAACCAGGGTCAGCTGATCCAGGACATGCTGAAGCAGGTGGGGATCACGGCGAAGATCAAGCCGGTCCAGGGCAACGACATCGCGACGAACTACTACATCAACGGTGGCGGGGACGCGTTCGCCGCCGCCCGCCTCGCGTCGAGCTTCTACCCGGGCGCCTACTTCGACGCCTACGGCAAGTACCAGTTCGTCGCGATCTGGAACAAGACCCAGCGCGCGGATCTGGACGCGCTGCTGCTGGCGGCCCAGGGCGCGACCGATCCGGCCGAGACCGCCCGGCTCACGCAGCAGGCGGCCAAGATCGTGAGCGACGAGGCGCTCGAGGCACCGATCGCGTTCATGCCCCAGTTCCTCGCCGTCGCCAAGGACCGCGTCGGCGGCACCGTGGGCGGCCAGCGCAACATCTGCGACCCGCCCGACCTGTCACAGGTCCGGATGAAGACCGGGAAGCAGAGCTAGGGCCGGGGCGCAGGCGAGGATCGGGCCGAAGCCTTGGGCGCCTACATCGCGCGACGCCTGCTGGCGCTGATCCCGCTCCTGCTCATCGTGTCGTTCATCGTCTTCTCGCTGTCGCAGCTGCTGCCCGGGGATCCGGCGGTCGTGCTCGCGGGCGGTCAGAAGGCCACGCCGGCTGGCATCGCACGAGCGCGGGACAAGCTGCACCTCGACGAGCCGTTCCTGAAGCAGTACGTGATCTGGGTCGGCGACGTGCTCCACGGCGACCTCGGCGACTCGTACTTCGACCACCGGACGGTCGCCGAGTCGATCCGCGCGCGGTTCCCGGTGACGCTGTCGCTGGCGCTCGGCGCGCTCGCGCTCACCGTGCTCATCGGGGTGCCGCTCGGCATCCTCGCCGCGGTGAGGCAGGGGAGCCTCGCCGACCGGATCGTGACCGCGACGTCGAGCGTCGCGCTCGCGATGCCCGACTTCTGGTTGGGCATGATCCTGCTGTCGGTGTTCGCGGTGAGCCTGCGCGTGCTGCCGTCGGGCGGCTACGTGCCGCTCACGGAATCGCCGGCCGGTTGGGCGACCCATCTCTACCTGCCGTGGATCGCGATGGGTGTTCCCGGAGGTGCCGGCCTGGCGCGGCAGGTGCGCGGCGCCATGATCGACGCGCTGGACCAGGACTACGTGCGCACCGCGGAGTCCAAGGGGTTGCGCCGCCGCGTCGTCGTGTTCAAGCACGCGCTGAAGAACGCGTCGCTCGCTCCCGTCACCGTGCTCGGCATCGGCTTCGCCTACATGCTCGGCGGCTCGGTGATCATCGAGCAGATCTTCACGTTGCCCGGGATGGGTCAGTACTTCTACACGGGCCTGATCCAGAAGGACCTGCCGGTCATCCAGGGCGTCGTGCTGCTGAGCGCGTTGATCTTCGTCGTGCTCAACCTCGCGGTCGACGTGCTCTACGCCTACCTCAACCCGAAGGTGCGTCTCGGATGAGCGGAGCGGAACTCGGTCGCGCCTGCGGCCGCTCGACGAGCGCAGCGGGGCCCGTCCGGCCCGCTCCGAAGGAGCAAGAGGACAAGCGATGAGCATGGAGATGGGGCCCGCCGTCGCGGCCGACGAGATCACCGACAGCCCGCTCGAGCTCGCGACTGGGATGGGCGAGCTCTCGGCGACACCGTGGCGGCGCGTGTTCCGCCGCTTCCGGCACAACTGGTCGGCCATGACCGGGCTGGCCATCGTCACGACGCTCGTGCTCGTCGCGATCTTCGCCCCCCTCATCGCGCCGACGACCCAGGCGCCGGTGTTCAGGCCGAACCTCGGGCCGGGGAGCGCAGGGCACCTGCTCGGGACCAACGCGATCGGCCGCGACCTGCTCACGCGCCTGGTGTGGGGCGCGCGGGTGTCGATGTTCGTCGCCTTCCTCGTGGTCACGCTCGCGGTGTCGGCCGCGCTCGTGCTCGGCCTCGTGTCGGGGTTCTTCGGTGGCTGGCTCGGCGGGATCATCGACCGCTGCATGGACGCGCTGTTCACGTTCCCGCCGCTCACGCTCGCGCTCGCGATCGCGGCCCTGCTCGGTGTGAGCCTCACGAACGCGTCGATCGCAATCGCGATCGTCTTCGTGCCGGGCCTGGTGCGCGTGATCCGTGCGCAGGTGCTCGCGGTGCGCGAGGAGACCTTCGTCGAGGCCGCACAGTCGGTGGGCGTGAGCGACAGCCGGATGCTGCGCAAGCACGTCTTCCCCAACGTCGTGTCCCCGGTGATCGTCCAGGCGGCGCTGGCGTTCGGCTACGCGATCGGCGCGGAGGCGGGACTGTCGTTCCTCGGGCTCGGGGTGAACCCACCGACGTCGAGCTGGGGCGTCATGCTCCAGGAGGCCTACGGCCGGATCAACGAGACCCAGTGGCCGCTCCTGCCGCCGGCACTGGCGATCCTGCTCGCGATCCTCGGGTTCAACCTCGTGGGTGACGGCCTGCGCGACGCATTCGGCCGCGACTCGGTCAGCGTGGACACATGAACGGGTCGGCGGCGAACCCTCCGCTGCTCGAGGTCCGCGACCTCGCGGTCGAGTTCGGCTCGCGCGGGGGACCGGTGAAGGTCGTCGACGGGGTGAGCTTCGCGGTCGAACGGGGCCAGACCCTCGGCCTCGTCGGTGAGAGCGGCTGCGGCAAGAGCGTGTCGTCGCTCGCCGTGATGGGGCTCATCCCGCCGCGTACGGGTCGGGTCCGCGCGGGCACGCTGCGCCTCGGCGACCACGATCTCACCACGATCCCGCGGTCGACCTTGCGCTCGCTCCGGGGCGCGGAGATGGCGATGATCTTCCAGGAGCCGATGACGAGTCTGAACCCGGCGTTCACCGTCGGCAACCAGATCGCGGAGTCGGTGCGCACCCACCAGAAGGTGAGTCGGCGCCAGGCGAACGGTCGCGCCGTGGAGATGCTGGACCGGGTGGGCATCCCGGACCCGCACCGGCGAGCGAGCGACTACCCGCACGCGTTCTCGGGCGGCATGCGCCAGCGGGCGATGATCGCGATGGCGCTCGCCAACGACCCGAAGCTGCTCATCGCCGACGAGCCGACGACCGCGCTCGACGTCACCATCCAGGCCCAGATCATCGAGCTGCTCCGCGACCTCCAACGCGAGACGGGGATGGCGATCGTGTTCGTCACGCACGACCTGGGTGTCGTCGCGGACCTCTGCGACCGCGTGGTCGTGATGTACGCCGGTCAGGTGGTGGAGGAGTCCGCCCTCGACCCGCTGTTCGCGCGGCCGCGCCACCCGTACTCGGCCGGCCTGCTCGCGTCGATGCCGCAGTCGGCGCCGCCGGGACAGCCGCTGACGGTGATCGCCGGTCAGGTGCCGACGCCCGACGCGTGGCCGGTCGGCTGCCGGTTCGCCGAGCGGTGCGAGCACGCCGAGCCGCGTTGCTCGGAGGCGCCCGTCGAGTGGGTCCCGCGCGTCGAGACCGACGGCGGGGTGCGCTGCGTGCGCGCGGCGGAGCTCGCGCTCGCGGGGTCGAGCCACGTGGAGCATCCGGCCGGCTCCGTGGCGGTCGGCGGGGGAGAGCCGCTCGTCGCCGTCTCCGGGCTGCGCAAGGAGTTCCCCGTGCGCTCCGCGCTGCTCCGACGCCAGCTCGGGGTGGTGCGAGCGGTCGACGGGGTCGACCTCGAGATCGATGCCGGGGAGACGCTCGGGCTCGTGGGAGAGTCCGGGTCGGGCAAGTCGACGGTCGCCCGCCTCCTGCTCCGGCTCGTCGAGCCGACGAGCGGGACCGTTCGCATCGCGGACGCGGAGGTGAGTGCGCTCGGCAAGCGCGATCTGCGTGACGCGCGGCGCGGCATGCAGATGGTGTTCCAGGATCCGTACTCGTCGCTCGACCCGCGCCAGACGATCGCGGAGGCGATCGGGGAGCCGCTCGAGGTCCACCTCGGCATCCGGGGCACGGCGCGCGACGAGCGGGTCACGGCCCTGCTCGCCCAGGTCGGGCTCGGCGCGTACGCGCTGCGGCGCTACGCGTACGAGTT
>CAZXCB010000028.1:0-21171 GCA_964639075.1 uncultured Bifidobacteriaceae bacterium
GTTCGGCCTGTCGATGGACTACGAGGTGTTCCTGCTGTCGCGGATCCGCGAGGAGTACCTCGCGAGCGGCGACAGCCGCGAGTCGGTGGCGATCGGGGTCGCCAAGACCGCGCGGGTGATCACCGCGGCCGCGGCGATCATGATCTCGGTCTTCCTCGGCTTCGTGCTCAGTCCCGAGCCGACGGTGAAGATGATGGGCATCGGCATGGCCGCGGCCGTGTTCGTCGATGCGACGCTCGTGCGCCTGATCCTCGTCCCGGCGACCATGGAGCTCCTCGGCGCCGCGAACTGGTGGCTGCCCACGTGGCTCGACCGCCTGCTGCCGCACCTCGACCTCGAGGGCAACGGGTCGACGGCGCCGTCGACTCCCGTCCCGCCGGCGCCGCGAGGTCGGATCGAGGTCGAGGGTCGTCCCGCCCCGGCGGTCGTGACCGCTCCGACCCGCGCGTCCGCGGACGCGCTCCAGGGCACCGCCTCCGGCGATTGAGCGCCGCCGGGGCGCCGTCGGCTTTCGCACGATTCGTGGCTTGCACTGATCGGCGGAGCACGTCGGGGTTCAAGTCCGGGGCATCGACGTCGAGATCCCGCACATCGCCGGGCCGAGGCCGGTTCGTGCGACCCGATGGATCCCGGTTCGACGGAGGCTCCGATGGAGACCGCGCCACCCCCCGCGCCCGCTGACCCGACGCCGGCGCGACACCGCCCGACGCCGACGTTGCTCATCGTCGTCATCTTCATCCTGGCGCTCGTCGTGGCGGCGCTCGGTGGGGCGCTCGTGGCGAGCGGGTCGAGCGACTCGAACCCCTCGAGCGACGCCGCGAAGCGCGACGGTGAGTTGTTCCTCGAGCCGGCCGACGCGCTCGGGCCGCGACCGTTCGCGACCCGCACGCGGCCGGCGAGCGTCAGCGTCGCTGCCGCGACGCTCTCGACTCCGAAGGCCGCCGCGGGAATCGCGTCGATTCCCGGCGCGCGGGAGGCGCTCTACGGCGGCACGCTGGAGACCGCGAGCTGCGACACGGAACGGCTCGTGCGGTTCCTCGAGCAGCATCCCGACAAGGCCGCCGCGTGGGCTCGCGTCCAGGGCATCCGCCCGGAGCGGATCCGCGCGTACGTCGGCTCACTCACGTCCGTCGTGCTGCTCCGCGACACGCGTGTCAACAACCACGGCTTCAGCCGCGGCCGCGCGACTCCCCGCCAGGCCGTGCTGCAGCGCGGGACCGCGGTGCTCGTCGACGAGTTCGGCGTCCCTCGTGCGCGCTGCTACTGCGGGAACCCACTGACGCCACCGGTCGCGCTGGCGGCGCCGGTCGAGATCGGGCCGCGCTGGACCGGGTACGAGCCGACCGCGGTGATCGTCGTCATCGCGACCGTGGAGGTCCCGACGTTCGTGCTCGTGGACATCGACACCGGGGAGGAGTTCGCGCGGCCCGTCGGCACCGACGGTGACGACGACGTCCCGGTCCTCGAGGACGGCGACGCCGGTCCCGGCCCGAGTACCGACGCCACGGGCGGCGACTCCAACCCGCCGGCCGCGACACCCAGCGGGACCTACACGGTCGAGTTCAGCGGCGAGCAGCTCTCGCCGTGCACGATGTGGGGTGCGGGGACCGGCTCGATGGAGGTGACCGTCGCGGGGGCCTCGGTCGGCATCACCTTGCTCGGTCTCGGTGGCACCACCACCGACTACGCCGGCGGGTACGACCCCGCCACCGGGGCGTTCTCCGCCCCGGACGTGCGGTACGGCGCCACCGTGCTGACCGGCACGTTCCAGAGCGTCGACGGGGGCTTCACGGTCCCGGACGGACGTTCGAACGGACACAGCGCGACCGGTGTGCCCTGCATCGGCGCCTTCACCGCCACCCAGACCCTGGGCTGACCAATCGACACCCGTTCGATGCGAGGCTCGGGGGACCGCCTCAGACCGTGCGGAGCTGGCGCTCGGTGGGCTCGGCGCAGCAGAACCAGGACTCGGAGAGACGCGGGGCGGCCGCGATGGCCGCGACGTCGACCGGAGGGAGGTCGACGAGCCCGCGTAGGCGGTTGAACACCTCGCCCGCCGGGTCGTCGGCTCCGGCCTCGACGACGCGGGAGAACTCGTGCGCCAGTGCGTCGAGCGACGAGGACCAGCGGTAGGTCAGCGCGGCAGCGTCCCACTCGCCGAGGTCGTCGATGTGGCCGAGCAACAGAGATCCTTCGGGGACGAGCAGCCGGATGGAGTACTGCACCGGGTCGACGTTGCCGACGAGGTCGTGGTCGGCGACGAACTCGAGGATGGCGCGGACGTCGTCGACGCCCGACCACGGTGTGAACGGCAGCCACGTGGGTCGCGGCTCGATCCCCGCGCTGCGGAGGAGCGCGACCGCGCGCGCCTCGTCCGCCGCGGTGTGGCCCTTGTCGAGGATCTCGAGCACGCGGTCGGACACGGACTCGAACGCGCTGATCACGAAGAGGCAGCCGCGCTCGGCCATCCACGGCCACCGGTCCTCGTGCCGGAGCACGTGTTCGACCTTCACGGTGCAGTCGCACGTCAGATCGGGATCCGCGGCGTGCATCGCCTCCGCGCCGCGCCGCGCGTGGTGCACCCCGTTGAAGAAGTCGGGGTCACCGAACGTCACGTGGCGCGCGCCGGCGGCCACCTGCGAGTCGACGTCCGCGAGCACGGTCTCCACATCGGTGATCCGGATCCGGCCGTCGTGGATCACGGGGACCGGGCAGTGGCGGCAGCGGTGCGCGCAGCCCTGCGACGCCTCGACGTACGCGACGGGGAAGCGCATGCCGCCACGGATGAGATGCGCGTAGCGGTCCGGCGGCGCGAGGAGGTCACGGGCGGGAACCGGCGTCGGCACGACGACCTCCGGGTCGGATTCGACCCAGCGCACGACCTCGGCGACGGGGTCGCGGCCGACCAGCGCCGCGCCGACGTCGGCGCACATCCCGGCGTAGAGCCCGAAGCACGCGAGCGGACGCTCGATGCGCGGCGCGAGCTCGTGCGCGAGCCGGGCGGCCGTGTGCATGGGCACCGACACTGCGATGCGGTCCGCCCACTCGGCCGCCGCGGCCGACCAGTCGTCGACGGCGAGATCGAGCGCACGGACGTCGTGACCGCGGTCCCGCAGCGCGGCGGCGGGGGCGGCGACGCCGAGCGGCTGGTGGCCCAGCTCGTACGTGGAGACGAGGAGCACCTTCACGACGCGATCACTCGATCACGATATCGAGGGCCTCGGCACCCGCCCGCAGAGCCGCCTCGACGGCGGCCGGCGTCGCCGCCCGCGCGAACAGGAAGCCGAGGTAGCGGTCCCCTTCGGGCAGTGGCACGACCTGCGCACCGAGGGGGATGGTGATCTCGAGCCCCGCGACTCCCGGGACCGCAGACGCCGCCTCCCTGCCGTGCACCGCGCGCAGCGCCCCCGCGCGCGGGATCGGCAGCATCATCACGCCGGATGCCGATCGCGGCTGGTCCAGCGCTTCGATCGGGCGTCCCAGGGCGTGGCGCAGCACGACCTCCTCCAGGGAGATCCCGGCTCCGAACCGGAGCGTGCGCGCGCAGAGGCCGCCGATGGTGCGCGCCGCGATCTCGATGAGCACGAGTCGCTCGCCGTCGACCCGCACCTCCGCGTGCACTGGACCCTCACGCAACCCGACGGCCGCGGCGCCGCGGGCGACGAGTCGATCGATGGCGGTCACGGTCGTCGCGGGAAGCCGCGACGGCGTCACGTAGATCGTCTCCTCGAAGAACGGGCCGACGAGCGGGTCGGGCTTGTCGAAGACGGCGAGGGTGGTGAGCTCGCCGCCGCGCAGGAGCCCTTCCAGCGCGATCTCGATCCCTGGCACGTACTGCTCGACGATGAGCTCGCCGGCCCAGAAGCGTCGGATGCGCGCCACGGCGGCGGTCCACTCGGCGTCGGTGTCGCAGCGGATCACGCCGCGGCTGCCGGATGCGCCGGTCGGCTTGACGACACACGGGTAGCCCACGTCGGCCGGAGTCGTCCCGAACGCGGGTTGGGAAACCTCACCCCGGGCCAGGCGGGCACGCAGCGCCAGCTTGTCCCGTGTCGCCCTGACGGCATCGGGCGGATTGTGGGGAAAGCCGAGGCGCTCGCCGGCCGTCGCGGCCACGACCACGCCCTGGTCGTCGACCGCGACGACGGCGTCGATGCCGCGCTCGCGGTCGAGCTCCTCGATCTCGGCTCCGGCGCGGTCCGGATCGTCGAGCGCGATGCGCACCGAGCGACCGTCCCCGAGTGCCGGCGGCTCCTCGGAGCCCACGACGACTTCCACGCCGAGGGCTCGAGCGGCGCGCAGGAAGTCGGACGCGCGATACGACGCCGTGGGGACGAGGAGGAGGACCCGGCTCATCGGTCGTATCATGGTGCACATGACCGACGCCGCCGCCCCCCTCCTGACCGTCACCGACCCAGCTCGTGCCCGGGTGCTCGAGGTGCGGGCGGGGGAGCCGGAGGCGGACACGCTCGCGCTCTGGCTCGAGGTCAGCGGGGTGTCGGGGACCGCGTTCACCTACGACATGTACTTCCGCCGGACCGACGACGCCGGCGAGGGCGATGTCGTCCAGCACGGTGACGACCTCTCGATCGTCGTGCCGTCGGAGCACGTCGACAAGATCCGCGGCTCGACGCTCGACCTCTCCGGCGGCGGCATGGTGCTCCAGAACCCCAACTCGCCGGTCGTCGCGCCCATGGGGCCGATGCCGGACCTCGACCTCGACGACCCCGTCGTCGCGCAGGTGATCGAGGTCCTCGCGGTGCAGATCAACCCGCAGATCGCCGCGCACGGCGGCTACGCGGAGCTCGTCGCGGTCGAGGAGTCCATCGCGTACCTGCGGATGGGTGGTGGCTGCCAGGGGTGCGGCCTGGCCGCGGCGACGATGTCCCAGGGCATCGAGGTCGCGATCCTCGACGCGGTCGCCCAGATCACCGAGGTCGTCGACGTCACCGACCATGCCGGTGGCACCAACCCGTACTACGAGGCCGCCAAGAAGTAGCGGCCGGCTCAGGCGAAGCGCAGGGCGTCCTCGCCCGCGTACCGCGCCACCGCCGCGTCGGCGACCGCGTTGCGCTCGATCGCGTCGAGCACCTCGGCGACCTTGGCACCCGGGATCGCGCACGTCATCTCGGTCGCGGGCATGCCGGTGCGCACGCGCGAGAGCGCGCAGCCGACGCTCGCCGCGACCTCGCCCTGCTCCTTGGCGATCGCGACGATGTGGCACTGCGGTTTGCCTTCGATCCGCAGGCCCGGGATCGCGTCCGAGAGGACCATGAGCTGCTTGCCGTTCACCCGCAGCAGCACGACGTCGGGCTCGACCGGCGTGTCGGCGAGCGGCCCGTAGGTCACTGCACCCGGAGGTTGGGTGACGACCGGGATCCGGGGCACAACGTCGATCGTCACCCAGCCGGTCTCGAGCAGCGCCGCGACGTCACCGTTGCCGGCGACCTCGTCGAGCGTCGCGAACCCGTGGGTGAGGCTGCCGACCGAGCAGTTGCCGTGGTCCTCCTTGACCGTGGAGAACGTCGAGGTCGCGGCATGGATCCAGAACACGCACCCGGCCGGCACGCGCCCGGTGCGACCGTCGTCCAGCGGCGCCGGCATCGGGGCGTCGAACGACGGCACCGCCGCGGGCGGCGCGGCCGAGAAGGTGATGGCGACGGGCGCGGCGCCGAGGGCGAGCGCTCCCTGGAGGCGGGCGGCGAGGTCGTTCCAGTCGGTCATTCGAATCTCTCGATCTCGGCGGGACGGTGGAGTGGTTGTACCACCGTGGCTCCGGCGCCGTCGTCCGCGTTCCGGCTCCCGGTCGCCCCGTGCGAGCGAAGGGAGATCCGGTCGGGATCGCTCGCTCTGCTCACAGATCGGCCAGCACGCTCGTGACCCGATCGATGTCGTCCTCGTGGTTGTAGAAGTGCACCGACAGGCGGAGATGGCCGTCGCGGGCCGCGCACACCACGCCACGTTCGCGCAGCGTCGCCACCGCTTGCGCCGGGTCGACCTCGCGCATCGGGACCGACACGATGGTGCTGCGGTTCGCCTCGGGCAGGTCGACCGGCGCCCAGCCACTCGCGGCGAGCGAGGTCCGGAGGTGCTCGGCGAGCTCACGGTTCCGCGCGAAGACGGCGTCGGCGCCGAAGTCCTCGAACACCGACAGCGCGGCCTCGTTCCCCATCGCTGCGACCCAGCTGATCGAGTTGTCGAAGCGTGAAGCCGTCGGCGAGAGGTCCATGGCCGGGCCGAAGAAGCTCTCGAACGGCACGCGTCCGGCCTTCCATCCGGCGTTGACGGGTCCGAACCGATCCCGGATCCGCGGGGAGAGATAGCAGTAGCCGATGCCGCGACCGGCGTGCAGCAGGAACTTGTGGTCGGACGTCGCCAGCACGTCGATCCCGTCCAGGTCTCCGGCGACCGGCATCGCACCAACGAGCTGGGACCCGTCGACGAAGACGATCGCGCCCACGCCGCGCGCGATGCGGCTGATCGTCGCGATGTCTGATCGGTGCCCGGTGGCGGTCTGGACACCGCTGAAGGCGACGAGCACGGTGCCGCCGTCGACGTGCGCGGCGATGTCGCCGGGATCGAGTCCGCCGCCGCGGAACGGGACCTGGCGGATCTCGTACCCCTTGGCCGCGAGCAGCCGCCACGGGAAGTGGTTCGAGCTGTACTCGCGCTCGCCGATGACGAGGTTGTGTCCCTTGCGGGCCGGGAGGAACTGCGCCGCGACGAGGCCGGCGGCCGCTGACACCGACGCGACTCCACTCCCGATGCCATCCCTGCCCGGCTCAGCCGAATCGCCGAACCTCGGCCGCGAGGTCGAGTGGTGCCACGGTCGCGTGCTCGGCAGCGTCACCCCAGTGTGCCCGTGGGACCGTCCACATGATCTCGAACTCGTTGCCGTCGGGGTCGTGCGCGTAGATCGACTTCGACACGCCGTGGTCCGATTCGCCGACGTACGCGCCCACGTTGCGCAGCAGGTCCCGTGCGACGGTGAGGTCGTGCACCGAGGGCACCTCCCACGCCAGGTGGTAGAGGCCGACGCGCCCCCGTTGTGGCAGCGGCGCGTCCGGCCCCACGGAGAAGAGGCCGAGGTCGTGATGGTTGCTCGTCGACGCGGCGCGCAGGAACACCGCGCCGGGCATCCGGTCGACGACCACGAAGCCGAAGACCTCCTCGTAGAAGGCGGCCGACGCGTCGGCATCGCGGACGTAGAGGACGGCGTGGTTGAGGCGCTGGACAGGGATCATGCGGTCCGCAACCCCCGGAGGCGCCCGATGATTCCGGGCAGCTCGGCGAGCAGGCGGTCGACGTCGGAGCGGGTGTTGGACCAGCCGATGCTCACCCGCAGCGCGTGGTCGGCGTCGGCGCCCATCGCCGCGAGCACCGGCGACGGTTCGAGCGACTCCGACGAGCACGCGGAGCCAGAGTGGATCGCGATGCCCCGCTGGTCGAGACCGAGCAGGATCGGCTCGGCCTCCACGCCGCCCACGCCGAAGCACACGAGGTTGGGGAGTTGCTCGGCCGGGTCGCCGTGGAACGTGACGTCGGCGATCGTGGCGAGGCCCTTCCGCAGCGCAGCGTGGTGCTCGCGGTAGGTCGCGCATTCGCGGTCGAGCGTGCCGGTCACCTCCTCGGCGGCGGCACCGAAGCCGACGATCGCGGGGATGTTCTCGATGCCCCCGCGGCGCGCGCGCTCCTGCGCGCCGCCGACGACGAACGGCGGGAGGCGCAACCCCCGCCGGACGAGCAGCGCGCCGGTGCCCTTGGGACCGCCCCAGCTGTGCGCGGTGACGCTCATGAGGTCGGCGCCGAGCGCGTGGAAGTCGACCGGGTGGTAGCCGATCGCCGCGCACGCGTCGACGTGGACGATCACGCCCCGAGCGCGCGCGCCGGCGCACACGTCGGCCACCGGTTGGAGCGTGCCGACCTCGTGGTTCGCGAGCTGGACCGAGACCAGGGAGGTGCCGGGCCCGATCGCGTCGAGGACGTCGGAGGCGGCGAAGCGGCCATTTCCGTCGACGCCGACCTCGATCGTCTCGACGGCCTCGCGGTGGCACGCGTCGAGCACGCTCGAGTGCTCCACCGCGGTCGTCACGATCGAGGCGGCCTCGGGCGACCGCCGCAACGCGCCGAACACGGCCGTGTTGACCGCTTCGGTGCCGCCGCTCGTGAACACGACCTCTCGGGAGTGCGCACCGGCGAGCGCGGCGACCCGCTCGCGCGCGTTCTCGATCGCCACCCGCGTGACCCGACCGTCGGAGTGCACGCGGCCAGGATCGGCGTGGTGGTCGCGGAGGTACGGGAGCATCGCCTCGAGCGCGCTCGGCCGCAGCGGCGAGGACGAAGCGTGATCGAGGTAGACGCGGCCCGTCACGAGGTGTGAGCTCAGACGCGAGCGACGCAGTGGTCGTCGCCGTCGGGTCGGCTCGACTCGAACCGAGGATCGGTGTCGCCGTAGAGGCCGGCCATGAGCCCACGGATCATTCCGCGGTCGACCGCGCACACCACGTGGGGGAACTGGCGCGCGGCGTCGCCGAACGGGCAGTGGTCGTTCACGATGGTGAGCACCTTGCCGCGCGACTCGGCATGGGCGGCGAAGCCGTGCGCGGTGAGCGCGTCGGCGACCGACGCCAGCGCGGCCTTGACCGACCGCTGGCCCTCGGCCGGCGCCATGCGCGCCGCGAGGCTCCGGCCGTAGTCGAAGCCGACCTCCTCGGCGAGCGCCTCCGCCTCGGCCGCCGGCAGCATCTGGAGCGCCCGGGCGAGCAGCGTGCCGAGCAGGTCGTCGCGGCGGGGCGGGAAGTTCAGCGTGTGGTCGAGCTCGGACGCGTGATAGCGCTTCGAGGGCCGGCCGGCCGCGCGCGTGCCGTCGGTACGACCGACCGCGACGACGAGGTACCCCCCGGCGGTCAGCTTCTCGAGGTGGTGGCGCGCCACGTTGGGGTGCAGGTCGAAGCGCTCCGCGATCTCGCTCGCGGTGACTCCCTCGGGCGACTCGCGGATCGCCAGGTAGATGTCGCGGCGGGTCGGGTCGCCGAAGGCGCTCGTGACCGCGGTGACCGCGGCGCTGAACTCGTCGGCGTCGAGCCCGGGAGTGGCGCGGCTGCGGGTGGCGCCGAGCCCGTCGTTGCGAGGCATGACCCGGTATTCTACCTACGCTCGTAGTGGAAATGTCACCGCCGACGAACGAGGTCCCCCGTGCCCGGCCAGAACCCCTTCACGACGGCCCGGACCCGGGTCATCGCCGTCGCCTCCGGCAAGGGGGGCGTCGGCAAGTCGACGGTCACGACCAACGTCGCGGTGGCGCTGGCGCGCATGGGCAAGGACGTCGCGGCGATCGACGCCGACGTCTGGGGCTTCTCGATGCCGCGGATGCTCGGGATCGAGAACGGACCCGAGCTCACCGAGGAGAACCTGATGGTCCCGCCGTCGCGCTACGGCGTCCGCCTGCTGTCGATGGGCTTCTTCGTGCCCGAGGACCAGGCCGTCATCTGGCGCGGCCCCATGTTGCACAAGGCGCTCGAGCAGTTCCTCACCGACGTCGCCTGGGGCGAGCCCGACTACCTCGTGATCGACATGCCGCCCGGAACCGGTGACGTCGCGCTCTCGATGAGCCAGTTCCTGCCCCGCGCCGAGGTCGTGGTGGTCACGACACCGCAACCCGCGGCGCAGTCCGTCGCGCAACGCGCCGCGGCGATGGCGGCCAAGGTCGATCTCGACGTGATCGGTGTCGTCGAGAACATGAGCTGGTTCCGTGGTGACGACGGCGTCGCGTACGAGATCTTCGGGTCCGGCGGCGGGCAGACGCTCGCCGACCAGCTCGGCGTCCCGCTCCTCGGTCAGGTCCCGCTGGTGTCCGCGGTGCGCGTCGGGGGCGACGAGGGCGAGCCGATCGTCGTGGGCGAGCCGGAGTCCGAGACGGCTGCGGCCTTCGTGGCCATCGCCGAGCAGATCGAGCGCCTCGCGCCGCGCCGCATCTACAGCTCCGAGTTGAAGATCAACTCCTAGGGGCGGTGGGTGCGCCCCCGTCGTCGACGGGTGGGAGAGTGTCTATCCTTTGCCGTTTCGCGCAGTTCGAGGGGGGCCGGTGCGGAAGCTGGGGATGACGGTGCTGGCGCTCGCGGTGGCCGGCCTCGTGCCGATCGCGGCCGGTGCCGCCGCGCCGGAGCCGGTGGCGGAAACCGTGTCGCCCGCGCCCGCGGCGACGCCGCTCGACTGCGCGCAGTGGCGCTACGGCGCGGCCGACGAGCCGGCGAGCCTGCCGACCGAGTTCGACCGGAACAACTTCAAGCGTACGAGCCTGCGCGACCCGACCGTCGCGAGCTCGCCGCACCAGCAGTGCGGGCAGAAGGGTGCTGCCGTGGATCTCGCGTGGGGTGTCACGCGCGGGCGGCCCGACGTGCGGATCGCGGTGCTCGACTCGGGCATCGAGTGGCGCGACGCCGGCGAGATGCGCGACCTCGCGAACCGCGCCTACCTGAACCGGGGTGAGGTCACGCCGCCGTGTGGGTCGGCGAGCGGTGACTGCGACGGCGACGGTCGGTTCTCGATCGTCGACTTCGGTGCGATCGCCGACCGGAACGGCAACGCGCTCGCGGATCCCGAGGACCTCATCCTCGACCCGATCCACGCCGACGGCGTGGACGACGACCACAACGGCTACGTCGACGACATCTCGGGCTGGGACTTCCTCTTCGGCGACAACGATCCGCTCGACACGGTGGAGTACGGCCACGGCACCGGCGAGGCCGGGGACTCGACCGCCGCCGACGACGGCACCGGCTCGGTCGGGACGTGCCCGCGGTGCACCTTCATCCCCGTGCGCGTCGGGGATTCGTTCATCGCCGACGCCGGCCGCTTCGGCGCCGGGGTGCTGTTCGGGCTCGACTCTGGTGCCGCGGTGATCCAGGAGGCCCTCGGCGCCGTCAACAACCCGCGTCAGGCGCAGCTCGCGATCGACGCCGCCTACCGCCGGGGTGTGCCGGTCATCGCGTCGATGGCCGACGAGGCCTCGAAGCATCCCAATCTGCCCGGCGCGCTGGAGCACACGCTCGCGGTCACCTCGATCCGCCAGACGAGGGGCCCGACGCGCTACTTCGCGCTCAACGGCTGCACCACCTACGGAGGTCACACGTTCCTCTCGGTGCCGTCGACGTCGTGCTCGTCCGAGGCGACCGGGATCATGAGCGGCATCGCCGGACTGGCGGTGAGCGAGGCGCGGGACCGTGGTCTCACGCTGACGACGAACGAGATCCTCCAGCTCGCGCGGGCGAGCGCGGACGACGTCGACTTCGCCACACCGAACACCGTCGATCCGGCCAACGACTTCCTCTCCGGCGCGACGGTCCGGTACCCGACGACGCCCGGATGGGACGCCACGAGCGGGTACGGGCGGGTCAACGCCTACGAGCTCGTCAAGGCGATACGCGACGCGCGCATCCCGCCGGAGGCGGACCTCACGAGCCCGCGCTGGTTCACGGTGCTGCCCGTGCACGGGACGCTCGACGTCCGCGGCCACGTCGCCGCACCCCGCGCGTCGTCGTACTCGTTCCGGGTCGAGTGGGCGACCGGGCTCCAACCGCCGAGCTCGCCGGCGGTGGACCAGTGGCACGTGATCGACTCGCGCACCAACCAGCACCGGGCGCGAGATGGTCATCTCGCGACGCTCGACCTCGCGTCGGTCGCCGCCGCGCTCGGGGGCGCGCAGGGTCCGCCGGCGGATCCGGCGACGGGTCGTACGGACGAGGAGAAGTTCAGCGTTCGGATCCGGGTGGTCGTCACCGCCGAAGCCGGTCCGACCGTGGGGCTCACCGGCGTCTCCCAGAAGCAGGTCTTCGTCCACGACG
This sequence comes from uncultured Bifidobacteriaceae bacterium, assembly GCA_964639075.1. GTDB lineage: Bacteria > Actinomycetota > Acidimicrobiia > IMCC26256 > JAENVU01 > JAENVU01. Next base: position 11,844 of record CAZXCB010000028.1, read on the forward strand.
ATCCCGATCTCGTGCCCGGGATGCCCATGCCCTTCAAGGGCGCCGGCACCGCGAGCCCGGTGTTCGCGGACCTCGTCCCCGGCGGCGGTGCCGAGATGGTCCTGGCGACCGACGACGGCCGCGTCCACGTGCTCCGCCCGGATGCGACCGACGCTCCCGGGTTCCCCGTGCGCACCGACCGCGCGCCGTACTGGGTGCAGGGGCGGACCGCGTCCGAGGACGGCATCGGCGCCGCCCGTGGCGGGATCCTCGTCGGTGCGCCGGCGATCGCCGATCTCGACGGCGACGGCCGGCTCGACCTCGCCGTCGGTGATCTCGAGGGCCGGGTGTTCGCGTGGGACGCTCGCGGTCACGAGCTCGACGGCTTCGAGGACGTGCACACGAACGGGTGGTTCTCCCTGGACCTGCCGATCGCGCAGGATTCGCGCAACCGCACCAAGCGCGGCTTCGCGGGATCGCTCGTCGCCGCCGATCTCGACGGCGACCGCCATCCCGAGCTCATCGGCGCGGCGCTCGACCGCCACGTCTACGCGTGGCACGGCGACGGCACTCCGGTCGCCGGCTTCCCGGTGCTCGTGGTGGATCCGGCCAAGGTCCAGTCGGTCGCGGCGGGCATCCACAGGGTCACGTTCCGTCCCGACTCGGGTGTCGGCGACGGCGGGGAGCTCGTGGCCACCCCTGCGGTGGCGGACCTCACCGGCGACGGGAGACCCGAGATCGTCGTCGGCGCGCAGGAGGAGTACGACGAGCCGTTCAACGCGCCCGAGTTCGGCGGGCTCCCAGGGTCCTCGGGCAACTCGCGCGAGTACGTGATCGCGGGGAACGGCACGCTCGCGCACCACCCGAACCCCAACCCGGCGCACCCCGACGCGCAGGCCTACCTGCCCGGCTGGCCGGTCAGGGTCGGCATGTTCCAGCGTGAGGTATTGCCCGTGATCGGCGACGGCGTCTCGGCGCAGGCCGCGATCGCGGACTATGTGCCGGCGCATCCCGGCAAGGAGATCGCGGTGTCGGCCGCGGTGGGTCCGCTGTACGTGTTCGGCGCCGACGGTCGGTCCGTGCTCGGTCGGGTGAACGGCCTCGACGTCCCGCTGCACTGGTTCGGTGGGCTGTTCGCGAACGACCCGACGGGGACCGGTGCGACGCGCAACAGCAACGACGTCGGTGCCCTCCTGGTCGCGTTCGGCGGCCCGGCGGCGGGGAACCTGGCGACGCGCACGCATCCCGATGTCGCCGCACCGGTGTCGGGGTTCTCGCGCCTGCTCGACACGACCGCGCCGGATCTCCAGCTCCCGTCGGACGACCTCGTCGGCGCATGGGACGTGACGACTGGTGCGATGCGGTCCAACTTCCCGCGGGAGGCGCCCGACCTCGCGTTCTTCGTCACGCCGGCGATCGCCGACGTGAACGGAGACGGCCACACCGAGGTGATCGCCGGCAACGGCGTGTACACGCTCAGCGCGGTGCCGGCGTCGGGGCCGGTCCCGGTCGGGTGGCCGAAGCTCACGGGCGGCTGGCTCGTCGGCACACCGGGCACCGGTGACTGGGACGGCGACGGACGCCTCGAGGTCGCGGTCGTCCGGCGTGACGGCGTGCTCATCGTGTGGCGGACCCCGTCGGATGCGGGCCGCAACCATCAGTGGCCGCGCTTCGGCCGCGACCTCGCCAACACCGGCAGCCGCTGACATCCCGAGCCGCCCGGGCGGCCGCGAGGCTTGCGCGCACCGCCCGGACCTGAGACTCCGGCTCGGGACCGACATCGGGGCGGCTCGGCTCCAATTGTCCGGGCCGAGCGTCGGGCCTCGGCGCGCATACGATCGACAGCGGTTCGCGTTCACCCACCCGGAGGCCGGAGAGCTCATGGAAGTCCGTATCGGAGTCGTCCACACGCCCAAGGAGCTGTCCTTCGAGGCCGACGGCGACGGAACCGCGCTGGTGAGCCAGATCCAGGACGCGGTGGCGGCGGGCAGCCCGCTCGTGTGGATCGACGCGGGCGAGAACCGTCGGATCGGCGTACCGACCGACAAGATCGCCTACGTGGAGATCCTGGTCGAGGACGAGAGCCGCAAGGTCGGGTTCGGGCGCTGAGCAGGCCGGCAGGGTGAGCGAGGCCCATCCCGCCCGCTCCGCAGGAGCGCAGGGCCACGACGTGATCGAGTCCGACCTCCTCGGGCGCCGGCTCCTCGTCGTCACGGGCAAGGGCGGTGTCGGCAAGAGCACGATCGCGGCGGCGCTGGCGCTCGTCGCCGCGCGGCGCGGCAAGAAGGTGCTCGTCGTCGACGTCGACGCGAAGGGCACCATCGCCGAGCGCTTCGAGACGGGCCCGGTGAGGTTCCAGCCGCGTGAGGTGATGCCCGGCGTCTCGCTGATGGCGATGGACACCGAGGCGAGCCTCGCCGAGTACCTCCGGCTCAACCTGAAGGTGCCGATCATCGGCCGGCTCGGACCGCTCGCCGGCATGCTCGACTTCATCGCGACGGCCGCGCCGGGGGTCAAGGAGATCCTGACCATCGGCAAGGTCTGCTGGGAGGTGCGCGAGTCGCTCGAAGGGCGGGCCGACTGGGACATGGTGATCGTCGACGCCGCGGCGACCGGTCACGTGATCGCGCAGCTCGGCGCGGCCGACGCGATCGGTGACCTGGTGGCGGTCGGGCCCGTGCGCTCGCAGACCGCGTGGATGAGCGAGATCCTCGCCGACCCGGCGATCACCGCGCTCAACGTGGTGACGACCCCCGAGGAGATGCCGGTCGAGGAGACGATCGACCTCGTCGGCCGCGCGCGTACCGAGCTCCAGGTGCCGCTCGGTGTCGTGGTCGTGAACCGGGTGCTGCCCGAGCTGTTCACCCACCGCGACGAGGCCGTGTTCCGCCGCCTCGCGGCCGCGCCCTTCGCGGACCGGTTGGTCGAGCGGGTCGGGTCGGGCGCGAGCTCGGTGATCGAGGCCGCCGAGCTCGCGATCTCGATGCGGCGGAGCCGCGTCGCCCGCCTGACCCGGCTCCGGGCCGAGGTCGACCTGCCGATGCTGTACGTGCCGTACCTGTTCTCGCGCTCCCAGGGCCGCCGGGAGACCGAGATGGTCGCGGACGCCCTCACCGCGGAGCTCGGCCTGTGAGCGAGCCCATGATTCCGGGCTGCCGCAACCGCGCGGGGCGAGCGGGGCCCGAGCGGCCCGGCCCGAAGGGCCGAGAGCGGGAGAAGCTGTGAGCGCGTCGATCGAGTCGTTGCTCGCCACGAAGGAGATCGTGGTGTTCTGCGGCTCGGGTGGCGTCGGCAAGACGTCGGTCGCGGCCGCGGCCGGCCTCGCCGCGGCCACCCGCCTCGGCGGCAAGGTGCTCGTCGTCACCGTCGACCCGGCCAAGCGCCTCGCCGACGCGCTCGGCATCGAGGGCATCGGCAACGTCGAGCGGCGCGTCCCCGAGGACGCGTTCGCTCGCGCCGGGCTCGCGCCGAGAGGCGAGCTGTGGGCCGCGATGCTCGACACGAAGCAGAGCTGGGACGCGCTGGTCATGCGCCACGCCCCGGACGAGGAGACGGCCTACCGCATCCTCGACAACCGCCTGTACGACAACCTCACTGCGCGCTTCGTGCAGAGCCACGACTACGTCGCGATGGAGCGCCTGTTCGAGATCCACCAGACCGGTGTCTACGACCTGATCATCGTGGACACGCCGCCCACCCGGAACGCGCTCGACTTCCTCGACGCGCCGGCGCGCATGGCCGAGTTCTTCGGCGGGCGGCTGCTGCGCTGGCTGACGGCCCCGTACCGCGTGGGCGGTCGGCGCGGCGCGCGCATCCTCACCGTGGCGAGCCGGCCCTTCTACCAGATGGCCGATCGGATCCTCGGGAGTCAGTTCCTCCAGGACATCGCCGAGTTCTTCCTGAACTTCCAGTCGATGTACGACGGCTTCGTCACGCGCTCGCGCTCGGTCGAGGCGCTGCTCCACGACAAACGCACGACGTTCGCGGTCGTGACCACGCTCGAGGACGCGCCGTTGCGTGAAGGCGAGCGGTTCTGCGACGAGCTCGTGAAGCGCAAGTTCCATCTCGGCGCGCTCGTGTTGAACAAGACGCTGCCGCGGGCGGTCTTCGGTGCCGACGCTGCGCTGGCCGCGGCCCGGTTCCGCGGCGATGCCGCCGCGCTCGCGGCCGACTTTCCCGAGCTCGACGGAGCCGCGGTCGAGCGCGTCCTGGCGACCGTCGGCGCGTCGTTCGAGAACTTCGCGGTCGTCGCCCGCCGCGAGGACGAGTTGCGCCACGAGCTGACCAGCGGTCCGGACGTCGTGGTCGACGTGCCGGTCTTCGCCGAGGAGATCGCCGACCTCGGCGGGCTCGCGAGGGTCGCGGGCTACCTCACCCCCGGCTGACCCGCGGCCCATCGCCGGGCGCGCTCGATCGACCGGTTGCCGACCGACAACCCGATCCAGACGGCGAGCAGGATCGCGGCGACGCCCGCGACGAGGAAGGGTGCGCGGAGGCCGAACGCGTCCGCGATCACGCCACCGGTGAGCGCACCGATCGGCATCGTGCCCCACCCGACGAGTCGGTACGCGCTGTTGACCCGGCCGAGCAGCGCATCCGGTACGAGCGACTGGCGCAGTGAGACCGTGAGGACGTTCCACACGAGCCCGGCGAACCCGCCGAGCGCGAGCGACGCCGCGACCGCCACCGGCTGCGCCCACAGGCCCGGAACGAGCAGTGACATACCGGCCACACCGATCGCGAGGAAGAGCGCGGTGCCGACGCCCACGCGCGCCGCGATGCGGGACGCCATCATGGAACCGAGCACCGCGCCGGCGGCCTCGGTCGTGAGGAGCAGCCCGTACTGGAGGTCGCCCAGCTGGAGGACGTCCTGCGCGTAGAGGACGAGGATCGCCATCGCGGCCACGCCGACGAGGTTCATGACGCCGAGCGCGATCGCGAGCGTGCGCAGGACCCGGTGGTGCACGAGCCAGCGCAGGCCTTCCGCGATGTCGTGGCGGACCGTCGTCGCGGCGACGTCGCGTTGCGGGCGGAACGACCCGCGCAGCGTGAGCACGAGCAGTGCCGCGACCGCGAACGAGCCGGCGTCGAGGAAGAACGGTGCCGCGGCGGCGATCCCGAACAGCCACGCGCCGAGCGGGGGCCCGACGAACTGGTTGGCCACGATCTGGGTGCCCTCGAGTCGTCCGTTCGCGATCTCGAGGTCATCGCTGCCCACCAGACTCGGCAGGATCGCCTGCGAGGCGTTGTCGAAGACGGTCTCGGCCGTGCCGAGGGCGAAGCTCACGATGACGAGCAGGGGGACGGACACGACGTCGAGTGCGAGCGCGACGCCGAGCAGGCCGACCGCGGCGAAGCGGAGGCCGTCGACCACGACCATCGCCCGGCGCCGGTCGGTGCGGTCGGCGATCGCGCCGCCGAGGAGGGAGAACAGCAGCCACGGCAACGTCGCGGCGGCCGCCACGAGGGCGACGACGGTCGGCGAGTCCGACAGCGATGCGGCGAGCAGTGGGACCGCGGCGAGAACGACGCCGTCGCCGAGGTTGGAGATCGCGCCGGCGCTCCACAGTCGCGCGAAGTTGGCACCCAATCGACGCGCCATCGCGAGCGAGCCTATTGGCCGGGAGCGGTGGCGCCCGCGGCGGAGAAGGTGTCGGTCGGGACCCGGGGCGCCGCCTACCCTTCGCCCATGAGCGGAGCGGTGCGCGATCTCGGTTGCAGCCGAACGGCGAGCGCAGCGGGGCCCGAACGGCCCACGCCGCAGGCGTAGGAGCGGGAGGGTGGCTGCGTTCCCCGAGCTCGCGATCCTCCGCACGGAGCTCACGCCGGACGCGCTCGCGCACCTGGAACGCCTCGCGGTGTCGTGGCGCCTCCTCGCCGACCTCTCGTTCTCGGACCTGCTCCTGTTCGCGCCGGTCGCCCACGAGGAAGGGCACCGGTTCGTGATCCTCGCCCAGGTCCGACCGACCACCGGCCAGACGCTCTACGTGCACGACCTCGTCGGTGACGTCGTCGACGAGGTCGAGCGGCCGTCGCTCGCCCGAGCCTGGCGCCACGCCGAGATGCAGGAGAGCGAGGCGAACGTCCTGCGGGGGCGGGAGCGCGTGAAGGTCGAGACCGTGCCGGTCCGGTACCGCGGCCGTGAGATCGCAGTGCTCACCCGGGAGGCCCCGACGACGTCGGGCCGCCGCCCCGGTGAGCTCGAGCGCTACTACTTCGAGGTCTACGACCGGCTCGTCGCCATGGTCGCCGAGGGCACGTTCCCGTTCGCCCGTGAAGAGGTCGAGATCGAGGGCGCACCGCGCGTCGGCGACGGCGTCATCGTGCTCGACGCGGACCGCGGCATGCGGTACGCGAGCCCGAACGCGGTGAGCTCGCTGCACCGCCTCGGGATCCACGCGTACACGTCGGGCGTGTCGCTGAGCGAGATCGGCTTCGACGACGCCGCGGTCGACACCGCAGTGCGCGGCCGGATGCCCGTCATCGAGGAGGTCGAGCGCGAGGACGCGTCGGTGCTCGTGCGGGTGATCCCGCTCATGGACGGGTGGAAGCCCGCGGGCGCGCTCGTCCTGCTGCGCGACGTGACCGACCTTCGGCGCCGCGACCGCATGCTGATGTCGAAGGACGCGACGATCCGCGAGATCCACCATCGCGTGAAGAACAACCTCCAGACGATCGCGTCACTGCTCCGGCTGCAAGGACGGCGCGTGGACTCTCGCGAGGCCCGTACCGCGATCGCGGAGTCCGAGCGTCGGATCCGATCGATCGCGATCGTGCACGAGACGTTGTCGCGCGAGGCGCGGGAGTTCGTCGACTTCTCCCAGGTCGTCAAGCCGCTGGTCCGCGTGGTGGAGGAGACCGTCTCCACCGGCGACGGTGGGCTGCGCTTCGAGGTCGTCGGCGAGGCCGGCGAGCTGCCGGGGGAGCTGGCGACGCCGCTCGCGGTCGTGCTCAACGAGTTGATGCAGAACGCGGTCGACCATGCGTTCCCCACCGACGGTGACGACGCCGTCACCGGCACGATCCAGGTGCGGCTGCATCGCGAGGCGGGTGAGGTGGACGTCGACGTGGTCGACGACGGCGTCGGGTTGCCCGACGGCTTCACGCTCGAGTCGAGCAAGGGCCTCGGGCTCTCGATCGTCCAGGCGCTCGTGACCGGCGAGCTGGGCGGAACCCTCGATGTCGGCCCAGGCGACGGCGGGCGCGGTGCCGACTTCCATGCCCGCATCCCGCTCGCGGCCGCGGCCGCAACGAAGGTCGTCGAGCCGAGCTAGGAGCCGGGTGAAGCAGGTGTGCGTCAGCCGGCGACGCGGTGCTCGGCGAGCCAGGTCTTGCGGAGCTTGCGCCGCTCGTCCTCGGTCGTGCCGCCCCAGACGCCGGCCTCCTGGTTCGTCGCGAGGGCGAACTCGAGGCACTGGTGGTTCACCGTGCAGACGCCGCAGATCTCCTTCGCCGCGTCGATCTGGTCCAGCGCGATCCCCGTCGCCCCGACCGGGAAGAACAGCTCCGGGTTGGAGTCCCGACACAGGGAACGATCCCGCCAGTCGTCGGCGTCCCAGTCGTGGGTGCGGACCCAGGTGAGCGTCACAGGGCTGGCCTTTCGGTTGGGGCCGCTCGGGCGGCCGAGGCGTCTCCGGGCCGAGACCTCGGAGCGGAGGCCACGCTACGAGCGCGCGAGAACGCGTTGCAAGGGGTGTGACCTGCCATTTTGCAGACCGTCTGCGAATACGATCCTCCGATGACCGTCGGCCGCCCCCTCGTCCTCGGCCACCGGGGGTCACCCCGCCGCGCTCGGGAGAACACGATCGAGGCGTTCGCACTCGCCCGGGAGGACGGGGCCGACGGCGTGGAGCTCGACGTCCACCGCAGCGCCGACGGTGTCCTCGTGGTGCACCACGACGCGGAGATCGAGGGGTTCGGGGTCCTGGCCGCGCGCGACCACGCCGAGATCACCGCCGCGTTTCCGTGGCTGCCGACGCTGCCCGAGGTGCTCGACGAGTGCACCGGGCTGCTGGTCAACGTCGAGATCAAGAACTCGCCGGCGGACGCGGACTTCGATCCGCACGAGTCCGTTGCCGACGCGGTGGTCCGGCTCCTGCATGCCCGGGCGCGCGCCGACGACGTGCTCGTGTCGTCGTTCCACCTGCCGACGATCGACGCGGTCCACCGCCTCGATCCGACCGTCCGTACCGGCTACCTCACGGTGCTGCACCCGGGACCGGTCGACGCGCTGGCGGCGGCTGTCGCCGGTGGCCACCACGCGATCCACCCGTTCTTCGGGGTGCTCGACGAGATCGCCGCGCCGACCGTCGTGCAGGAGGCGCACGACGCGGGCGTCGCGGTGAACACGTGGACGGTGAACGAGCCCGCGGACCTCACCCGCCTCGCCGCGGCCGGCATCGACGCGATCGTCACCGACGTCCCCGCTGTCGCCAGAGCCGCGTTGACCTGACGCGGTGCTCAACCGGCGCCACTTCCCCGCGAATAGCGCGGGTTTGTGGCGCAAGAACGGGACGACGTCAGGCGCGGGAGCTGGTGGCGCCGACCCAGCTGGAGTGCAGCGACGCGTAGACGCCGCCTGCGTCGACGAGCGCGGCGTGGGAGCCGGCCTCGACGATCTCGCCCTCGTCGAAGACGAGCACGAGGTCGGCGGCCTCGGCGGTCGACAGCCGGTGGGCGATGCTCACCGTGGTCGCGCCCGCCGCGACGCGGAGCAGCGCCGTGGTGAGCGCGCGCTCGGTCTCGGGGTCGACCGCGCTCGTCGCCTCGTCGAGGATGAGCAGCCCGGGGTGCGCGAGATGCGCGCGGGCGAGCGCGACGAGCTGACGCTCGCCGACCGAGAGCCCGTCGCCGCGCTCGCCGACGGGGGTGTCGAGACCGAGTGGGAGGCGGTCCACCCAATCGTCCAGCCCGAGCTGGACGAAGGCGTGCTCGACGTCGGCGTCGGTCGCGCCCAGGCGACCGACGCGGACGTTCTCGCGGATCGTGGTGTCGAACAGGAAGCCGTCCTGGGGAACGAGCCGGATCGCCCGCCGCCGGGATTCACCCGCGACCGCGGCGAGGTCGACACCACCGATCTCGATCGTTCCCGCGGTCGGGTCCGCGAGGCGGCAGAGCAGCGACGCGAACGTCGTCTTGCCCGAGCCGGTCTCGCCGACGATCGCCACGTTGGTGCCGGCGGGGATGTCGACGCTCACGTCGTGGAGCACGGGCGGTCCGGTCCGGTAGGCGAAGTCGACGTGCGCCGCCCGCACCGGAAGCGGTCCGGTGGCGAGCTCGACGCCCGCGGACGCGTCGGCGACGTCGATCGGGATGTCGAGGACGTCGAGCACCTTGCGCCAGCCGGCGA
>CAZXCB010000029.1:0-20635 GCA_964639075.1 uncultured Bifidobacteriaceae bacterium
GAAGGCCGTCTGCTGCGCATCCGGCCGAACCAGGTGGTCGACCCGGACCCCGCCACCTACCACTGGTTCACGGGCAGCGGGATGGTCCACGGTCTCTGGCTCCGCGGCGGGCGCGCGGTCTCCTACCGCAACCGGTACGTGCGCTCGGACTCGGTGGTCGAAGCACTCGGCGGCGCCGAGACACCAGGGCCCCGTCACGGCATGGGCGACAACACCGCGAACACCAACGTCATCGCGCACGCGGGCACGACCTACGCGATCGTCGAGGCCGGCGGCCTGCCGGTGCAACTCACCGACGAGCTCGAGACGGTGGCGCGCTCGGACTTCGGCGGCACGCTGCCCGGATCGTTCACCGCGCACCCCAAGAAGGATCCGGTGACGGGCGAGCTGCACGCGGTCGTGTACTACTGGGAGTGGGACTACATCCAGTACGTCGTGGTCGGCGTCGACGGACGCGTCCGGCGCACCGTGGACGTGCCGACGCCCGGTGGTCCCATGGTGCACGACTGCGGCCTCACCGAATCGCGAGTGGTGCTGTTCGACCTGCCGTGCACGTTCGACCTCGAGCGGGCCATGGCGGGTGCGCGCCTCCCGTACCGGTGGAACCCCGAGCACGGGGCGCGGGTCGGCCTGCTGCCGCGGGAGGCCGATGCCGACCAGACGGTGTGGTGCGAGCTCGACGACCTCTGCTACGTGTACCACCCGCTCAACGCGTACGACGACGGCGATGACGTCGTGATCGACGTCGCGGTGCACCCGAAGACGTTCGACACCGACATGCTCGGGCCCAACGAGGGCGGGCCGGCGTTCGAGCGGTGGACGATCGACCCGGTCGGCCGGCGCGTCGGTCGTGACGTGATCTCCGAGGTCCCCCAGGAGTTCCCGCGCATGGACGAGCGCCTGGTCGGTCGCAAGCACCGGTACGGCTACTGCGCGATGTTCGACTCCCACGCGTCCGGCCCGCAGCTCGGCAACATCATCAAGCACGACGTCGTGGCCGGGACCGCGGCCTTCCACGACCTGGGCGGCGGGCGCACCTCCCAAGAGCCTGTGTTCGTCCCCAGGCACGACAGTGCCGCCGAGGACGAAGGCTGGGTGATGGCCTACGTGCACGACCCCGAGCGCAACGCGGCCGACGTCGTGATCATCGACGCGCAGGACTTCACCGGGCCGCCGGTCGCCACGATCCACCTCCCGGTCCGCGTGCCCTACGGCTTCCACGGCAACTGGGTGCCCGCTTGATGGCCTCCCTCGCTGGTGCTCCCGCATCCCCTTGGGTTGCGCGTGACCGCTCCCTCGGCTGGCTCGGCTCCGCTCGTGCCTCGCTACGCCTCGGGCGCGGTACTCGCGCGATGCCGTTCGCTCGTGCTCCGGGCTACGCGTCGTCGTTCTGAATCGTGATCGACCCGCTCCCGCGCGCGATGGTGAGGCCGGCGGTCGGTGCCGAGAGCGTGACCGAGATCGTCTCGTCGCCCTCGGTGCTCGCGTCGGGCACCACGTTGATGGAGATCTGCCGCGAGGACGCACCGATCGGGAACTTCACCGTTCGTGTCACCGCGGTGACGTAGTCGGAGCCCGCAGTGGCGCTCCCTCCTGCAACGGTGACGAGGACCGTCATCGGCGACGTCGCCGCGGTCCGGAGTGTGATCGGGATGTTCACCGGGTTCTTCGTGCCCGAGTCGCCTTCCCAGAGCGACGCGTCACCCACGCTGACCTCGGCACCGCTGCCGGGGTCGTCGTCGAGGATCGTCACGGGCGCCTGTGATGGTCCGAGGATCGCCGGACCGGTCGGCGTGTCGAGCACGACCTCGAAGTGCTCGGTGCCCTCGGTGCCCACGTCCCCGTAGACCGTGGCGCTGATCAGGGCCGAGGTCCGCGTGAACCCGGTGGCCGTGAGGGGCTTGAAGGTGAGCGTTCCGCCCGGGAGGCGTTGCTTGAAGTCAGCCCCCGCGGTACCGAAGCTGCCCGGAGGCCCGTAGCCGGTCTGGACCACCGTGTAATGGACCGTCACGGTGCTCGGTGACGGTGTGGACATCGTGACCGTCGCCTTCACGGTCCGCGTCCCACTGTCACCTTCCACGACGGTTGCCCCCGCAACCGACAGCGAGCGTGTCGCACTCGTCGTCCAGAGCATGGCGTGGCCGCTCCCGCTGAACCACGGCTCGGGGTTGTCGGCCCAGTACCCGACCGCCTGTCCGGCGTCGTTGAGGTCCTTCACTGCCGTGAGATCCGTGGACGTCGGCCCGACGAGATACGAGGCACCGCCGAAGCGATCGGTGACGTACCCCCGGACGCCGCCGCCCGCGACCTGTCCCGACGTGTTGATGGCCTCCGCCGACACGCCGACGCCGAATGTCGTGCTGCCGACGCCGAGCATCGTGGTCCCTCCGGCCGCGCTCCACCGCACCGCGTCCGTGAGGTTCGAGTAGCCCGGGCCACTGCCCCCCAGCTCGCCGGCGTCGTTGACTCCGGCGACGCTCGTCATCGTCGCCCCGGCATCGGCCATCCCGAACCCCGGAGTCCACAGGTACGCGTGGTTCGCGTACCCGACGCCCGCGACCGTGTCGGAGACGCCGGCGACCTGCCCCGCACTGTTGATGCCGGACGCGCCCGACGTCTCCCCGCCGAGGGTGCCGAGGTCGGTCATGCCGTTCACGGTGTCCCACACGAAGGCATGTGTCGCTCCAGTCGCGGTGAACGCTTGGCCGGCGACGGTGCCCGCGGCGTTGATGCCCTCGGACCAGGAGCTGGTGCCCCCGAGCGTGCCGAGGTCGGTCATGCCGTTCACGGTGTCCCAGACGAACGCATGCGGGAACCCGCTCACGGCGTCCGAGTAGCCGATGACCGAACCCGACGCATTGACCGCGGTCGCGACCGAATCGGGGCCGCCGAGCGTGCCGAGGTCGGTCATGCCGTTCACGACATCCCACGTGTAGGCGTGCGCATCGCCGGCCGCGGTCGTCGATTGACCCACCACCGTGCCGGTGTCGTTGAGTGCGTACGCGACGGCGTAGCTCCCGCCGAGCGTTCCGATGTCGACCATGCCACCCCCGCTGGTCCACGAGAACGCGTGCGTGGCTCCGCTCGCGGTGTACGACCAGCCTGCGACCTGGCCGGACTCGTTCACCGCCGTCGCGGTCGAGTAGGACCCACCGAGCGTGCCGAGGTCGATCCCGCTCAACCCGGGCGACGCAACCGCTGCCGGCCCGACTGGCGCGACGGCCACCGCCAGCGCCACTGCCAGGAGCGCGGCGCCGCGAGCGCGAAAGGTCATCATCCGGCAAAGGGTAACCATGGCGTCGGAACCGTGTACCGGGACGTTCAGCGCCGCGTGTACCGCACACGGCAGGGGCCGTCGGAGCGAGCGACGCCGCCGATCTGGCCGGGCTTCGGGCGAACCTTGCTGTCGAGCAGCTCGAGGTCGTAGCGGTCGACGAACGTCGCCAGTGCCGCCGTCATCACCGCGAGTGAGAACGGCTGCGCCGGGCAGGTGTGAGGACCGTGCCCGAACGTGGTCACGAGCTCCCGCGCCGCGGGCAACCGGTCGGCCCGCAACCGGCGGCGCGCCCAGCGGTCGGGGTCGTAGCGCGCGAGGTCGGTGCCGGCCGGGCAGTTGGTGAGGGGCAGCAGCGTCGCGAGCGCGACACCGCGCCCGACCGCGTACTGCTCGCTTCCGCCGTCGATCACGCACGGGCGCAGGACGGCGCGCAGCATGATCGAACGCTGCGCCACCCGGATCGACTCCATCGCGCACCGCTCGGCGAGCTCGGTGTCGCCCGCACGGATCGCGGCGAGCAGCTCGGGCCGGCGCAGCACGTCGACGAGCAGCCACCCGAGCGCGGCGAAGAGGTTCGACATCGATCCGAGGTGCACGAGCACCACGTCGCGCGCGATCCCCTTCTCCCGCTCCGGATCGCCGGACCACGCGTCGACGATGCGCTGGAAGTGGTCGGTCGGTGGCGACGGGTCCGTGTCGCGCCGCGCGATGGCCTCCGCGATGATCGCTTCGGCCGTGGCGAGTGCCGCGTACTCGGCCTCCTTGCGCCTCGCGGTCACCTCGGCCATGGCGCCCGGATCCACGAACGCGGCAGCGCCATCGAGCGCGTCGAGTGCGACAACCAGGCGGTCGAAGTCGTCGCCGGCGTCGCCGCAGGGGCCGGCCCAGGTGCTCAGGCCGATCCGGTGGCCGAGCCGGCGCGTGAAGCCGAACAGGTCGAACGTACCGGCGTCGCCCAGCTCGTTGCACGCGACCGCGATCGCCGCGTCGACGACGGAGCGGTACTGCACGACGTCGTCGCGGGCGAAGAGGTCGTGCGGGAACGTGCGGCGTCCGAGGAACAGCTCGTCGGGCAGCTTGCGCCGCAGCAGCTGCCAGTCGGCGACGCCCTTGCTCGCGTCCGCCTCGGGGACCGCGTAGAAGCTCTGCACGCCGACCGGCGAGAACAGGAAGAGGTAGATCGTCTCGGGCGCGGGCACGACGAACGTGTCACCGTGCTCCGAGCGGGCCGCGGCGAGCGCAGCGACCGGATCGTCGACCACGGCGTCCCACGGCATCGCCACGTCCGCCACCGGCGGCATCGGCGTGATCGCCATGAAGGGACCCTGTCACGACCGCGAGTTCGGTGCCAAGATCCGCCTCATGACCGAGAACAGGGGCCGTATCCACCACTCGCCGCGCATGTCGCTCGCGCCGTATCCCGTGCAGCGGGTGACCGACGACGTCGTCGCCGCCGCCGAACGCCATCCCGGGAAGATCGCGATGATCGACGGGATCTCCGGCGCGGAGCACACCTACGCCGAGATCGTGCGGGCGTCGCGCCGCCTCGGCCGCGCGCTGCAGGACGCGGGGGTCGGGCTCGGTGACCGGGTGGCGATCGTCGCCACGAACTCCCCCGAATGGGCGGTCGCGTTCCTCGGCACGCTGTTCGCGGGCGGGACGGTCACGACGCTCAACCCGCTCTACACCGAGCGCGAGATCGCGGAGCAGTTCAACGACTCCACCCCCAGCGCCGCGTTCGCGGTCGAGGCCACGATGCCGAGCGTCCGCGCGGTGTGGGGCGACCGCCCGAACCTGCACCTCACGTCCGAGGTCTGGGAGCTCGCGGGCAGCGCGGCGGGCGACGCGGACACGCCCGGCTTCGACCCGACGACGCACCTCGCGGTCCTGCCGTACTCGTCGGGCACGACCGGCGCGCCGAAGGGCGTGATGCTCTCCCATCACAACCTCACGAGCAACGTCCGCCAGACGCTCGGCAGCGGCCTGGTCGACACCTACTCCGTGCTCGTGAACTTCCTGCCCTTCTTCCACATCTACGGGATGGCGGTGCTCATGCTGCCGGGCCTGGCGTCGGGCGCGACCCAGATCACCATGCCCGGCTTCGACCCGAAGCGCTTCCTCGAGATCGTGGAGGAGTACCAGGCGACGAACCTGTTCATGGTCCCGCCGGCGCTGCTCGCACTCGCGAACTCGCAGGCGGACACCGGGCTCGCGAGCGTGCGCTACATCATGTCGGGCGCGGCGCCGCTGCCGCTCGACGTCGCGCGGCGTGTCGCCGACCGTTTCGACGTCACGGTCGTCCAGGGCTACGGCATGACCGAGGCGAGCCCGGTCACGCACATCTCGCTGCTCGGCCGCGACAAGGAGGGCACCGTCGGCCCGCCCGTCGCCGACACGCGCCAGAAGGTGGTCGACCTCGACACCGGCGCGACCCTGCCCGTCGGCGAGGTGGGCGAGCTGCTCGTCTCCGGTCCCCAGGTGATGCAGGGCTACTACGGCCGGCCCGACGCGACCGCGGAGTCGATCGTCGAGGACGAGGACGGCCGCTGGCTTCGCACCGGCGACATCGTGACCATCGACGACGACGGCTACGTGACCATCCACGACCGGGCCAAGGAGATGATCAAGTACAAGGGGTACCAGATCGCACCGGCCGAGCTCGAGGGGCTCATCATCGAGCACCCCGACGTCGCCGACGTCGCGGTGATCCCGAAGGACACTCACACCGCCGACGGCGAGGTCCCCAAGGCGTTCGTCGTCCTCCGACCCGACACGCACCTGGACGCGGCCGGCGTCATGGCCTTCGTCAACGAGCGTGTGGCCCCCTACAAGAAGGTGCGCGAGGTCGAGTTCGTCGACGCGATCCCGAAGAACCCGAGCGGCAAGATCCTGCGCCGGGAGCTCAAGGCGCGGGAGGCGGCCAAGACCTGAGCCGTCCCCTTCCGCGAAGCCGGGCGCGACGGTCGCCGCTCGCGTAGATTCGGGCGGCCCGGCGCAGCGACCGGACCCGCACTCGATTCGAGAGGAACACGAATGCCCGCACCGACCCCCGCACAGCTCGGACCCCTCGCCGGCCTCGCCGGCACCTGGGAGGGTACGAAGGGTCTCGACGTCTCGTACCACCACGCCGAGGGCGCGATCGGCGACACGCCGTACCGTGAGCGCGTGACCCTCTCGCCGTTCGGTCCCGTGGACAACGGCACCCAGCAGCTGTTCGGCCTCGACTACCGGATGGCGGCCTGGCGGGGCGACGAGGAGGACCCGTTCCACACCGAGGTGGGCTACTGGCTCTGGGACGCCGCCCGCGGCGAGATCTACCGCTGCATCATGGTGCCGCGTGCCGAGACGGTGCTGTCGGTCGGCCCGGCGAGCGCCGACAGCACGAGCTTCACGCTCACGTCCACGCTCGGCTCGACGACGGACGGCATCCTCGAGAACCCGTACCTCGCGGAGAACTCGAGCACGAAGAAGTTCGAGATCACCATCACCGTCGGTGACGACGAGTGGAGCTACCAGGAGTGCACGACCGTCGACGTCAAGCGCCTGGGCAAGGTGATGGAGCACACGGACGGCAACACCCTGTCGCGCGCCGCCGGCTGATCACGCAGCGCGTTCGTCCTCGCGACCCCGGTCCCGCCCTCACCGGCGTGACCGGGGTCGCAACGCGTGTGCCGCGGTTCGCGTCTCCGTTCCGCGTAGCGTGCTCGACATGGAACCGCTCGCCGCGCTCGACCTCGGCCGCCAGGAATTCGAACGGCGTCTCCGCGCGGTGGGCCCGGGCGACTGGGACCGGCCGACCCCGTGCACCGACTGGGCGGTCCGGGACCTCGTCACCCACGTGATCTTCGGGACCCGGATGGCGGTCGCGCTCCTCGGCGGCTGCACTCGCGAGCAGGCGATGGCGGTCGTCGCGAACGCGACGCTCCCCGAGGACCCGCTCGCCGCCTTCGAGGACGGTGCGGCCGCCCAGGCCGTCGCCTTCGCAGAGCCGGGCGCGCTGGAGCGCACGGTCGCCCACCCGGCGGGCGACTTCCCGGCCCCGGTGCTGCTCAACTTCCGGATCGGCGACTACGCCCTGCACGGCTGGGACCTCGCCCGGGCGATCGGCGCCGACGAGACCCTCGCCGAGGACCTGGTCGCGTTCGTGTGGGAGGGCATCCAGCCGATGCTGCCGATCATCGGCACCGTCGGCGTGTTCGGCGAGGGTCCGAGCGGCACCGTCGGCGACGACGCCCCCCTGCAGACGCGCCTGCTCGACGCCACCGGCCGCCGCCCGTAGCGCGCACACCCCGCCCGCCGGTCGACCTCCGTCCCTTCGTCCACCGAGGCGATGGATGAAGGGACACGGTCCGGCGAGCCCGCGGGGTGCTACTCCGCGCCGAAGGGGCCGCGGCCCATCTGGTCGCGGACGGTCACGACCTCGGGGTTCGTGAGCGAGCGTCGTTGCCAGTTCGCGCCGTCGACGACCAGCGTGTGACCGGAGATGAAGCGCGCGTACGGCGAGGCTAGGAACGTCGCCGCCCAGCCGAGTTCCTGCACCTGACCGACCCTCAGCGCCGTTTGGCACGGGTCCTTGTCGTGCGTGCGCTCGAGGTTGGCCTGGATGTCGGCGGTCATGTCCGAGTGCGGGAACAGACCGGGCACGAGCCCGTTCACCTGGATCCCGTACGGGCCCCATTCCACCGCCAGCGTCTCCACCAGGTTCTTCACTCCCGCCTTCGCGGCCGCGTTGTGGGCGAAGCCGGGTCCACCGGTCCACGCGTACGACGCGCCGACGTCGATGATCGACGCGGGCGTGCCGGCCGCGAGGTGCCGCCGCGCGAACTCCCGGCTGCACAGGAACGTGCCGGTGAGCGTGATGTCGACGACGGTCCGCCACGCGTTCGGCGACATGTCCTCGGCGGGCACGGGGAAGTTCGCGGCCGCGTTGTTCACGAGCACGGACGGCAGCCCGAAGCGTTCGGTCGCGGCGTCGAGCATCGCGGCGATCGCGTCCGCGTCGCGGATGTCGGTCTCGACCGTCAGCACGGGCGCGCCCAGCTCCGCCATCGCGGACTCGCCCGCCGCGAGGTGCTCCGCCTTGCGCGATGCGATCACGATGCTCGCGCCGAGGCGGGCGAACTCGGAGGCGATTGCCTTGCCGAGCCCGGTGCCGGCGCCGGTCACGACGACCGCGACGCCGTCGTAGGTGCCCGCGGGCAGCGCGGTCGCGCCGAGGGCCGGCGGCGCGGGAAGGCCAGATGGTGTCACGTCATTTCCCCTCTTGGCCCTGTCCGTCTCGGGATCGCCGAGGTCGGACCGGGCCGGGCCGGTCGCGCCCCGCTCGGCGCCCTCGGCGTCGGTGCTTCGGGATGTTCGCCTCGCTCACGTCAACTCCCCGTGTAGCGCGGTGCGCGGTCCTCGGCGCGGGCGGCCCGCAGCTCGGCCATGTCGTCGCTTCGGCTGATGAAGGTCTGGGCGATCATCTCCTCGTCCATCGACGACGCCAGCCCCGGCCGCGCGAGATGGCCGATGATCGAGCGGGCCATCTTCACCGACACCGCCGGCATCGCCGCGATCTGCTCGGCGATCTGCTGCACGGTCGCGTCGAGCTCCTCGGCCGGCACGACCCGCGCGACGATCCCGTGGGTGAGCGCCTCGTCGGCGGTCAGCACCCGCCCGGTGAGCACGAGGTCGCTCGCGAGCCCGTGCCCCGCGATCTGGAAGAGCGCGCCCATGCCCCCGGTGTCCGGGATCACCCCGTAGGTGAGCTCGGGAAGGCGGAACCGCGAGCCCTCCGCCGCGATTCGCAGGTCGCACAGCAACGCCCGCTGGAAGGAGCCGCCCATGGTCCAGCCGTGGTGCGCCACGATGATCGGCGCGTCGATCTCCCAGATCTGGCGGATGCCCCGGTGGCCCCGGCGCATGAGCTCGTGATGGGTGAGCTCGACCTTGAGGTTGCCGATCGACGAGACGTCACGCCCGGACGAGAACGACTTGCCGTTGCCGCGCCAGATGATCGCCCGCACGTCGGGACGTCCGCGCAGCTCCGCGAGCGCGGCGAAGAGCTGGGCGTCCATGTCGTCGTCGAAGGCGTTGTGCGCCTCGGGGTTGTCGTTGGTGATGGTCGCGATCGGACCGTCGTAGGTGAGCAGCACCTGACCCATCCGCTGGAGTCTGGCAGCAACACCCGCCGACCGTCAGGTGGACGGGATCGCGGGTGGGTCGCCGAGCAGGTAGCGGGGGCCGGAGCCGAAGCGGGCCGCGCGGTCGTCGGGGTTGTACAGCGCGCACGCCCGCAGCGAGAGGCACCCGCAGCCGATGCACTCGCCGAGCTGGTCCCGCAGCCGTTCGAGCGACGCGATCTGCTCGTCGAGGCGCGGCCGCCAGGCGCGGGCGATGCGATCCCAGTCGGCCTTGGTCGGGGTCCGTTCCGACGGCAGCGTCGCGAGCGCCGCACGGATCTCGGGCAGCCCGAGCCCGACGGTCTGCGCGACCCGGACGAACGCGAGCCGGCGCAGCACGTCACGGTCGTACCGGCGTTGCGAGCCCTCGGTGCGCGTCGACGCGATCAGGCCTTCGCGTTCGTAGAACCGCAGCGCCGACGGTGCGATGCCCGTCCGGTCGGCGACCGCGCCGATCGACAGCAGCTCCTCACGGTCGATCACGACAGCGTCCTCCCGGATCCGGTCAAGATCCTTGACATGAACTTGACTTCAGGTTCTACGTTAGCTCCCATGAGCTCCCTTGTGGATCCCGATCGACTCCTGCGCCGCGCCTCCGAGCTCGGTGTATCCGAGTGGTCGGACGTCGACGTCGTCCGGTACGTCGCCGAGCGCGTGCGCGTGCCCCGGCGCGACCCGGCCGACTCCTTCGTCCTCCACGCACCACTCGAGGTGCTCGCCCGGGCCGCGCTCCTCCCCTGGGTCGCGCCGGCCGGCACCGACCGGGCCCGGCTCCGCCTGCTCGCGCTCCTCGCCCAGTACGAGGACGCCGATCCCGCACCGCGCACCGCCCCGACTCGGACGACGGACCCGGAGATGGCGACGCTCGACCTCGTCGCCGCGCTCGCTACTGGGGACCTCGAGCGCGCCGACGGCGCGGCCGGCGCGCTCGCCGCCACGCACGACCCGACCGTCTGGGCCCGTCACGTCGGCAGCCCCGTGCTCCCGCATCTCGGGGCGGCCGCGCACGCGCCGATCTTCCTCTACCACCTCCCCCGCGTCGCGCCACGCGGCGAGGCGACCGGCGAGCTGGCGCGGCCGCTCGTCCGCGAGCTCGCGCGCTACCCCGAGCTCCAGCTCGCCTGGGTGCACGAGCGGGATCGCGCCGCCACGACCGGGTCACCCGGCGCGCTCGCCGCGGCCCTCGCCGCGGTACCGCACCTCGGCATCCCCGGCAGCACGTTCATCCACCCCCTGATGCACCAAGTCGACGAACGGGTCGCGCCCGAGCTGGTCGGTCCCACCGCGGCGGGGCTGGCCCCGGAGGTCGCGGCCGCGGTGCTGCTGCGTCACGCAGCGCGGGCCATGCTCACGAGCGATCCCGCCCACGCGCCGTACGGCTGGAGCCACTGCCTGACCATGCCGCACGCCGCGCTCGGCATCGCGCGGGTGACCGGTGACCCCCAGCTCGCGGTCGACGTCGCGGCCACCTACGTCGTCGGCTTCCTCGCGGCGCTCGCCACCGAGCCGGTGCCCGACCGCGTCCAGCTCGCGAACCCCGGCGGCACCTTCGTCGATGCACTCGCCGCTGGGAAGGATGCCGCCGCCGGCTTCGTGCTGCACGCTCCTCCGAAGACCCGTGCCGCACTCTGGACCGAGATGATCACCCGGGCCTGCGGGCGCCGCGACGCGCATCTCGTGAAGTACACCCACGCGTGCCTGGACCTGGCCACCACCGACGCACCGGCCGCACCGCTGTACCAGGCCGCGGCCGCGGCGCTCCTCGCGATCTGGGAACCGGTGGTCGATCCCGAGGACCCGCTCCCCCGGGGGGTGGCGACCGCCTGACCGGCGGTAGCGTCCCCGCGCCGGAGGGGACGATGACCGACGCCGAACGCAAGCAGGCCAGCCCGACCACACGCGCCGCGAACGCAGCCGCCGCGGCGCGCGTGCCGTCCGACCCGCAGGACTTCGCCGACGCGACGCGCGGCCGTCTCGCCCCGCTCCCCGGTCCCGTCGTGCACCCGACGTACGGCCACCCCGTGTGGGACCCCGAGGACTGGGCCTTCCTCGACGCCGACGCGCCACCGTCGGTCCACCCGAGCCTCTGGCGTCAGGCCCAGCTGAACGCGGTCTCCGGCCTCTTCGAGGTGGCCGACGGCGTCTACCAGGTGCGCGGCGTCGACCTCTCCAACATCACGTTCATCGCCGGTGACACCGGGTGGATCGTGATCGACCCGCTCACCGTGTCCGAGACCGCGGCGTTCGCGCTCGACCTGCTCCACGCGCACGTGCCCGCGCGGCCCGTCGTCGCGGTCGTCTACACGCACAGCCACATCGACCACTTCGGTGGTGTGCGCGGCGTCACCAGCGACGACGCGGTCGCGGCCGGCGGGGTGCAGATCATCGCCCCGGTCGGCTTCCTCGAGGCCGCCATCGCCGAGAACGTCGCGGCGGGCCCCGCGATGACCCGGCGGGCGATGTACATGTACGGCCGGCTCCTGCCCGGCGATCCCCTCGGCCACGTCGACTGCGGGCTCGGCAAGGCGATCCCGCTGCTCGGCACCTCGGGGCTCATCGCGCCGACAGTCGATATCACCCACACCGGCGAGGAGCGTGTCGTCGACGGCGTGCGCCTGCGCTTCCAGTACACACCGGACACGGAGGCGCCCGCGGAGATGAACATCTTCCTCGCCGACCGCCGGCTGCTGTGCATGGCGGAGAACTGCACGTCCACGCTGCACAACGTGTACACGCCGCGTGGCGCCCAGATCCGCGACTCGCTCGCGTGGTCGAAGTACATCAACGAGTCGATCGAGCTGTTCGCAGCCGAGACCGACGTCGTGTTCATGAGCCACCACTGGCCGCGCTGGGGCACGGACCGCGTCCGCGCGTTCCTCGGCGAGCAGCGCGACACCTACCGCTGGATCCACGACCAGACACTGCGGCTCGCGAACCAGGGCGCCACCCCGCTCGAGATCGCGGAGATGCTCCCGCCACCGCCGGGCCTCGAGGACCGCGCGCACGTCCGCGGCTACTACGGGACGCTGAGCCACAACGCGAAGGCCGTCTACCAGCGCTACCTGGGGTGGTTCGACGCCAACCCCGCCCACCTCGAGCCGCTCCCACCCGAGGACGCGGCGCGGCGGTACGTGGAGTACATGGGCGGCGTCGACGCGATCCTCGAGAAGGTGCGGGCGAGCATCGACGCGGGCGACGAGCGCTGGGCGGCGGAGCTCCTCAACCACGTCGTCTTCGCCGCTCCGGACCGGCGCGACGCGCAGCTGCTCCAGGCCGACGTGCTCGAGCAGCTCGGCTTCCGCGCCGAGTCCGGCCCGTGGCGCGACTTCTACCTGACCGGCGCGCAGGAGCTGCGCCACGGCGTCCCGGACCTCGGTGGCGCCATGACCGCGGGAATCGACGTGCTGCGGGCCATGACCACCGAGATGCTCGTCGACCAGATCGGCGTGCGCCTCGACGGCGTGCGGAGCCGACCGGTCACGATCGGCCTCACGGTCACCGACCGTGAGGAGATCGGCACGATCGGTGTGGCGCACGGCGCGCTGTCCTGGACGCCGGGCCGGCACGCGGAGGAGGCCGACGCGATCCTCGCCCTCCCCCACCTCGCGCTCGCGCAGCTCGCGGGCGGGCGCGCGACGCTCGACGAGCTCGGCGACGCCGTCGCCGTCACCGGTGCGCGTGACGCGGTCATGGACCTGCTCTCGTGGCTCGACACGTTCGGGACCAGCTTCCCCATCGTCACACCGTGAGCGACCGCCTCCCACTCGGACCCGACGACTCGGATGCCGAGATCGAGACGGCGGTGCGCGCGTGGGTCGAGGAGCACGTGCCCGCCGCATGGCGCGACGCCGCGCCGCGCGGCCGGGCGGCGATCCGCGCGGTGCGCAGCCGCGCCGACTACGAGGCCTGGTACCACCAGCTCGCGGCGAGCGGTCTCGTGGTCGCGACGTGGCCGATCGCGTACGGCGGCCTCGATCTCCGGCCCGACCAGGCGCAGGTCGCGGAGGCGGTCCTCGACCCGTACAACCTGGGCCGGCTCAATCCGCTCGGCCTCAACAGCGCGGCGCCCGCGCTCTTCGCGTACGGCACCGAGGAGCAGCGGCTCCGGTACCTGCCCCCGATCGTGCGCAACGAGGAGCGGTGGTGCCAGCTGCTCTCCGAGCCGGGCGCGGGCTCGGACCTCGCGTCGCTCGCCACCCGCGCGGTGCGCGACGGCGACGAGTGGGTGCTCAACGGCCAGAAGGTGTGGACCACGTGGGCACACGTCTCCGACTTCGCGATCTGCCTCGCCCGCACCGACCCCGGCGTCCCGAAGCGGCGCGGGCTCACCTACTTCCTCGTCGACCTGCACGCGCCGGGCGTGACCGTCCGGCCGCTGCGCCACCTCGGCGGCGAGGTCGACTTCAACGAGGTGTTCCTCGACGCCGTGCGCGTCCCCGATGCGCAGCGCGTCGGGGCACCCGGCGACGGGTGGCGGGTCGCGGGGGCGACGCTCGCCGGCGAGCGCCAGATGGTGTCCGGGTCGGGCTCGGGTGGGGTCGACCGGATCGGCGGGGCGGGGATCGACCGCGTGCTCGAACGGGCCGTCGCGCTCGGTCGTCACCGCGATCCGGTGATCCGCCAGCGCGTCGCGGCGGTCTACGCGGAGGAGCGCATCCGCGACTGGACCAACCGGCGCGTCCGCGCGGCCGTCGCGGCGGGCGGGACACCGGGGCCGGCGGCGTCGATCGGCAAGGTGCACCAGGGTCGGCTCAACCAGACGCTGCAGCTCCTCGCGGCCGACCTCCTCGGTCCCGACGCGACCGCGTGGGCGGCATCGGGCCCGGAGCTCGACACGTGGGTCACGACCATGCCCTACGAGGTGGCGGGGATGCTGCGCAGCCGCGCCAACACCATCGAGGGCGGCACGACCGAGGTGAACCTCAACGTGCTCGCGGAGAAGGTGCTCGGCCTCCCGCGTGAGCCCGACCCGTACCGCGACGCGCCGTGGGACCAGGTGCCGCGCTCGTGACCGACGTGCCCTCGTCCGGCCTCGTGTCGTTGCTCGACGACCATCCACTGCCCGCGGACGCCCTCCTCCTCGCGGACGACGAACGGGCGATGACGCGCGCGGAAGTGGTCGACGCGGTCGCGGCGCGCGCAACCGGGCTCGCCGCAGCCGGGGTCGGGCCGGGGACGCCCGTCGGCGTCGCGCTCGGCAACCGGTGCGACTTCGTCGTCACGATGTTCGCGGTCTGGCGTCTCGGCGCCGTGCTCGTCCCGATCAACGCGCGTGCGCCCGAGTCGGAGCGGACCGCGATGCTCGACGCCACCGGAGCGGCGGTCGTCGTCGACGGTGAGGGGATCCACCCGCATCCGCGGGCGGCGGATACGTCGTCGATGCCGGCCGGTGTCGCGTTCGTCACGTGGACGTCGGGGACGACGGGTCGACCGCGACCCATCCGGCACGGCCACGTGGAGTACCTCGAGCTCCTCGACCGGGTGCTGGCACCGTTGCGCTCGGGTGGTGAGCCCCGGCGCGCGGCGCCGCCCCCGAACTTGGTGCCCGTCGCGCTCGCGCTGAACGCGGGGATCTACAACGTCCTGTTCGGGTGGCGCAGCGGCGCCGCGGTCGTGATCCTGGACCGCTTCGAGCCGGCGCGGTTCTCGGCCGTCGTCGCGAAGTACGGCATCCGCTCCACCGTCCTCCCCCCGGCCGCGATCACGGCGCTCGTGGACGCGGCCGAGACCGTCGAGCTCCCCTCGCTGCGGTACGTGCGCAGCATCACCGCACCGCTCTCCCCGCTCGCGGCGCGGCGGTTCGCGGCCCGCTATGACGTCACCGTCCTCAACGGCTACGGCCAGGCCGAGCTCGGCGAGGTCATCGGCTGGACCGCGGCGGACGCGCGCGAGCACCCCGAGAAGTTGGGCGCCGTCGGCCGCGCGCATCCGGGCGTCGAGCTGCGGCTCGCGGACCCGGGCGACGACGGCATCGGCCGCCTGCTGGTCCGCACCCCGCGCCGCGCGATCGCTGACCCGGGCGACGACCCCTTCGCCGGACGCGTCGACGCGGACGGGTTCGTGGACACCGGCGACCTCGCCCGCATCGACGGCGAGGGCTTCGTGTGGATCGAGGGCCGAACCGGCGACCTGATCAACCGGGGTGGCAACAAGGTCTTCCCGGACGCCGTGGAGGAGGTGCTGCGGCTGCATCCGGCGGTCGTCGATGCCGCGGTGGTGGGTGTCGCCGACGCGCGGCTCGGCGAGGTCCCGGTCGCGTTCGTCGTCACCGTCCCTGGTGCCCCTCCGGTCGACGAGCTCGCCGGCTGGTGCCGTGAGCACCTCGTGGCGTACAAGGTCCCGGTGCGCTTCCATGCCGTCGCCGCGATCCCCCGCTCGGAGGTCGGCAAGATCCTCCGTCGCGAGCTGGTCGAGCCGTGAAGACCCTCGAGGCCCGGCGCGACGGCCCCGTCGGCTGGCTCGTCTTCGACCGGCCCGACGCCGGGAACGCCATGGACGCCACCATGCTCGCCGAGCTCGAGGATGCATGGCGTGAGCTCGACGACGACCCGGACGTCCGGGTGATCGTCAACACCGGCAACGGGCACGCGTTCCAGACCGGCCTCGACGTCCGCCAGCTCGCGCGGGACCCGGAGGCGCTGCGCGAGCAGTCCCGACGCACCCGGGACTCCGCGCTCAGGCTGACCGCCTGGCACAACCACGTGAGCAAGCCCGTCATCGCCGCGGTGAACGGCGTCTGCGCCGGCGGGGGGCTGCACTTCGTGGCCGACGCTGACATCGTGATCGCGGCGCCCGAGGCCACGTTCCTGGATCCGCACGTGAGCGTCGGTCAGGTGAGCGCGCTCGAGACGATCGCCCTGGCGCGGCGCTCGCCCATGGAGGCCGTCACGCGCATGGCGCTCGTCGGCCGCCACGAGCGCATCGACGCCCACCGTGCCCGGAGCCTCGGCATCCTGTCGGAGGTGGTGGCGGACGCCGGTGCGCTGCGCCCCCGGGCCCAGGAGCTGGGCGAGACCATCGCGCAGCACGATCCGCACACCCTCGCAACGCTCAAGCGCGCCCTCTGGGCCGCCCTCGAGACTCCAGGAGAACAACCGAAGTGACGCCCCACGACAGCACGACCCGACCCACCGCGGGCGGAACGGGGCCCGACCGGCCTGGCCCGCAGGGCCAAGAGGGGGAGAGATGAACTTCTCCTCGTTCGACCACCTGATCGTGGAGCGGCGCGGGCCGGTGGGTTGGCTCGTCAACAACCGTCCCGACCAGCTCAACGCGATGAACGCGCAGATGCGCGACGAGTTCGCGGTCGCCTGGCGCGAGCTCGACGCCGACCCGGACGTGCGCGTGATCGTCCACACCGGCGAAGGCCGCGCGTTCCAGACCGGCGTCGACGTCGCCGAGATCGCGTCCGACGGCGTGGGGATGCAGCGCTACCACGACTCGGTCGCAGAGTGGGACCTGCACTTCACGAGCTGGCACCAGCAGGTGTGGAAGCCCGTCATCACCGCGGTCAACGGCATCTGCTGCGGCGGAGGGTTCCACTGGGTGGCCGACGCCGACATCGTGATCGCCGCCTCCGACGCGCAGTTCTTCGATCCGCACGTCAGCGTCGGCCAGGTCGTGGCGATCGAGGCGATCGGCCTCATGAAGAAGATGCCGGTCGAGGCCGTGATGCGGATGGCGTTCATGGGCCGCTACGAGCGGGTCGACGCGGCCCGCGCGTACGAGCTCGGGATGATCAGCGAGATCGTGGACCCGGCCGAGCGGCTCCGTGACCGGGCGCAGGAGCTCGCCGAGACGATCGCCAGGAACTCCCCCGCGGCGATGGCCGCGACGAAGCGGGCGCTCTGGGGGGCGCTCGAGCTCGGCCTCACCGACGCGTGCCGCTTCGGCGCGCAGGAGCTCGTCGGCATGTGGGGCCACCCCGACCAGGAGGAGGGTCCGCGGGCGTTCGCCGAGAAGCGCGACGCCCGCTGGTTGCCCCCCGGCGCGTCCGCGGGCTGATCGGCCAGACTGCGAACCAGCCGCGGACCAGGAGGACCAGTGACCGACGCCCACGCCGCCCCACCGGGCACCACGCCCCCGCGTGCACCCGACGGCGATCTCGCCGACTACGAGCGGCGCGCCTTCACCCACGACGGTCGCACCCACGACGTGTACCGCCGTGGCACGGGCCCCGTCGTCGTCGTCGTCACCGAGATGCCCGGGATCTCGCCCATGGTCGTCGGCTTCGCGGATCGCGTGGTCGCGCTCGGCTGCACGGCCGTGCTGCCCGACCTGTTCGGCGACGCGGGCCGGGACCCGACGGCGGGCGGCACGCTCTCCATGCTCACCTACGGCCTCCGCTCCATCGGCGGAGCGTGCATCAGTCGCGAGTTCTCGGTGCTCGCCGCGGGGAGGTCGTCGCCGGTCGTGACCTGGCTCCGCGCGCTCGCGCACGAGGAGCACGAGCGCGCGGGTGGTCCCGGCGTCGGCGTGGTGGGGATGTGCTTCACCGGCGGGTTCGCGCTCGCGATGGCGGTCGACGACCTCGTGCTCGCGCCGGTGATGTCGCAACCGTCGCTGCCGTTCGGCCTTGGTGCGTCGCGCAAACGGTCCGTCGACACGAGCGACGAGGACCTGGCCACCATCCGGGGCCGTTGCGCGGCCGAGGGCCTGCAGGTGCTCGGCCTGCGGTTCGACGGCGACCCCTTCGTCCCGCGCGAGCGGTTCGCGTTCCTCCGCGAGCGATTGGGCGACGGGTTCGTGGCGGTCGAGCTGCGGCAGGAGGATGGCCATCCGGACTCCCCGATGAGCAAGCACCACTCGGTGCTCACGGGTGACCTCATCGACGAGCCCGGGCAGCCGACACGCGCCGCGCTCGACGGCGTGCTCGACCTGTTCCGCACGAAGCTGCTCGCGGGGTGACCATTTCCTGGACCGAGCAGGACGTCCCCGACCAGGCGGGGCACACGGTCCTCGTCACCGGCGCGAACAGCGGGATCGGGTTCGAGACCGCCCGGGTGCTGGCCGAGCACCGAGCGAACGTGGTGCTGGCCTGTCGCAACGAGGCGAAGGCGAACGACGCGGTCGCGAGGATCCGGCGCGGTGCCCCCGATGCCGCGCTCGAGGTGCTGCTCGTCGATCTCGCGGACCTCGACGCGGTCGCGGTCGCCGCGGACCGGTTCCTCGCGTCCCACGCACGCCTCGACGTCCTCGTGAACAACGCCGGTCTCATGGCGACGCCCGCGGGAACCACCGCGCAGGGCTTCGAGACGCAGTTCGGCGTCAACCACCTGGCCCACTTCGCGTTGACCGGTCGGCTGCTCCCCGGGCTCCTCGCGACCCCCGGATCACGGGTCGTCTCGGTCAGCAGCCAGGGACACCGCGCCGGGCGCATGCACTTCGACGATCTGCAGTCCCGGCGCAAGTACCACCCGTGGCGCGCGTACTTCCAGAGCAAGCTCGCCAACCTGCTCTTCGTCTTCGAGCTGCAGCGGCGCCTCACCCCGGTCGACACGGACACGATCGCGGTCGCCGCGCACCCGGGCGGTGCCCGGACCCACCTCATGCACGAGAACCCCGGGGGGATCGTCAACGCCATCGGCCTGCAGCTGCGTCCCCAGATCGAACGCTTCGTCATGCAGAGCGCGGCGATGGGTGCGCTCCCCACGCTCCGAGCCGCGACGGATCCGGCAGTCGTCGGCGGCGAGTACTACGGACCCGACGGACTGTTCCAGCAGCGCGGTCATCCGAAGCGGGTCTCCTGCACGCGCCGCGCCCGCGATCCCGAAGCCGCAGCCCGCCTCTGGGCGATCTCCGAGGAGCTCACGGGCGTGCACTACGACGCGCTCGGGCGTCCCGGACGGTGAACGGGCCGGTGACCGACCCACCGCGATCCGCGCCGGCCGAAGCCCCCGCCGGAGTGGATCTCGCGGTGCTCGCCGACTGGATGGACGACCACGGCCTCGGCGACGGACCGCTCACCGACGTCGAGCCGATCGCGGGCGGGACCCAGAACGTCCTGCTGCGGTTCCGCCGTGCGGGACGGGAGTACGTGTTCCGACGCGGGCCGATGCACAAGCGGGCGAACAGCGACGAAGTCATGCGGCGCGAGGTGCGCGTGCTCGGCGCGCTCGCCGGCACCGACGTGCCGCATCCCGCGCTCGTCGCCGCCTGCACCGAGGTCGAGCCGCTCGGCGCGGTCTTCTACCTGATGGAGCCGGTCGCGGGCTTCAACCCCACCCTCGGCCTTCCCGAGCTGCACCGCCGTGATCCCGCGGTCCAGCGCGCGATGGGCTTCACGATGGCCGACGGCCTCCTCGCGCTCGCGAACGTGGATCCCGATGCCCGCGGCGTCGGCGATCTCGGCCGGTTCGAGGGCTGGGCCGAGCGTCAGGTCGGCCGGTGGCGCAAGCAGCTCGACTCCTACTCCGAGCTCGACGGCTATCCGGGGCCCGACCTCCCCGGCGTCGACGCAGTCGGCGCCTGGCTCGACGCGCACCGTCCCCACGCGGTGCGCAAGGGCCTGATCCACGGCGACTTCCACTATGCGAACGTGTTGATCCGCAACGACTCCGGCGCGCTCGCCGCGATCGTCGACTGGGAGCTGTGCACCATCGGCGATCCGCTGCTCGATCTCGGCCACCTGCTCGCCACCTGGCCGATCCGCGACGGTCAGCTGATGCCGATCGGCGTCGAGGCGCCGGGCCTGCCGTCGGACGTCGAGGTGATCGACTACTACGCCGAGCGCACCGACCGCGACCTCTCCGACCTCGCGTGGTTCCGGGTCCTCGCGTGCTACCGGCTCGGGCTGATCCTCGAGGGGACCCACGCGCGGGCCTGCGCCGGGCTCGCCCCGAAGGAGGTCGGTGACCGTCTGCACCTCATGACGGTGTTCCTGCTCGACCAGGCGCTCGGGCTCATCGACTGACCCGCAGCACCGCCGCTCCGGTGACGCGATCGGCCGCGAGATCGGCCAACGCCCGATCGGCGTTCGTGAACGGGTACTCGGTCGCCTCGACCTGCAGCGGTACCCGCATCGCGATGGCGAGGAGCTCCTCGCCGTCGGCCCGCGTGTTGGCGGTCGTGCTGGTCACCGTGCGCTCCTGGAACAGGTGGCGCTGGTAGTCCAGCGCGGGCACGTCGGTGAGGTGGATTCCGGCGATCGCGAGCGTGCCGCCGCGGTCGAGCGCCGCGAGCGCGGGCGGCACGA
>CAZXCB010000030.1:0-20219 GCA_964639075.1 uncultured Bifidobacteriaceae bacterium
TCGTTGATCTCGACGAGGTCGATGTCCTCGATGGTCATGCCCGCGCGCTCGAGCACCTTCTGCGTCGACGGGATCGGGCCCGTGAGCATCATCACCGGGTCGACGCCGGCGAGCGCGAACGCGTGGAACCGCGCCCGCGGCGTGAGGCCGAGCTCGACCGCCTTCTCCTCGCTCATGATCAGCACGGCCGCCGATCCGTCGGTGATCTGGCTCGAGTTGCCGGCGGTGATCACGCCGTCGGGCTTGAACGCGGGCTTGAGCTTGCCGAGCGACTCCATCGAGGAGTCCGGGCGGATGCCCTCGTCGGTCGACATGGTCTCGGTGCCGTCGTCGGTGGTCACCTCGATCGGCACGATCTCGCGCTCGAACCGGCCTTCCGCGGTCGCCCGGGCCGCGCGGTGGTGCGACTGCATCGAGAAGCGGTCGTTGTCCTCGCGGCTGATGCCCCACTTCTCGGCGATGAGCTCCGCCGAGATGCCCTGAGGCACGAGGTCCGGGTAGCGCTCCAGCATCTTCGGCCCGAACGGCATCGAACCCGCGACGATGGACGCACCCATCGGCACGCGGCTCATGTTCTCCACCCCGGCCGCGATCACGACGTCGTAGGCGCCCGCCATCACGCCCTGCGCGGCGAAGTGCGCGGCCTGCTGCGACGAGCCGCACTGCCGGTCGATCGTGGTGCCGACGGTGTTCTCCGGGAAGCCGGCCGCGAGCGCGGCGTTGCGCCCGACGTTGAGCCCCTGGTCGCCGACCTGCATGACACAGCCCATGATCACGTCCTCGACGAGGGCCGGATCGATGCCCGTCCGTTCGACCAGGGCCCGCAGCGTGTGCGCCGCGAGGTCGACGGGATGGGCCCCGGCGAGCTTGCCGTTGCGGCGGCCGAGCGGGGTACGGACAGCGTCCACGATGACGGCGGTGGGCATGGGAGTCCTCGAGGGTGGGACGAAACGGGCAGTGCAGTGTAGGCCCCTCGATTGCTCCGCTCGCTGGCTGTGCGGCTGCTGCCAGTCCTCCGTCCGCTCGCTCCGCGGTCCTGTCGGTACTGTCCATGCCCGTGCGGAACATGGACAAGGCGCTCGGCGACGGCGGGATGCCGCTCCTCGGTCAGCTCGGAGTGGACTTCCGGACCTACGGCGAGGGCTGGGTCGAGGCCGCGTGGAGCCCGACCGAGTCGGCCTGCAACCCCGTCGGCGCGGTCCACGGCGGTGTCTACGCGGTCGTCCACGACGCGGCCATGAACTTCGCCACGAACAGCGCGCTCGAGAAGGGCGAGAGCGGCGCCACGATCTCGATCACCTACTCCACCATGCGGGGTGCGAAGGCCGGCGACGCGCTCTCGGTGCGCGGCGAGGTCGTCCGGCTCGCCCGCCAGATCGCGTACCTGCAGACCACCATCACGAACGCCGAGGGCCACGTGGTGTCCACCGCCACGGGCACGTTCATCCTGCGTCGCCGCAACGCATCGGGGTGAGCCAGCCCGCCGTCCGGCCGTGGACCCGCCGGTTCCGCTCCGGCTGGCTCGTCGAGGCCGGGCTCGGCGTGGCGATCTACCTGCTCTACGACGGCCTGCGCGACCGCGCCGCGGGGTCCCCACGGGTCGCGCTCGGCAACGCCCGGGACCTGATCGCCTGGGAGAAGACCCTCGGGCTGTACCACGAGCACCGCATCCAGCAATGGTTCATCGACTGGGACCCGTTCCTGTCGTTCTGGAACATCTACTACGGCACGATCCACTTCGTGATGCCGGTCGTCGCGCTCGTGCTGCTGTGGCGCCGGGCACCGCAGCGATACGTCGTGTGGCGCAACATCCTGCTCGTCATGCTCGCGATCGGCCTGGTGCTGTTCTGGATCTATCCCCTGATGCCGCCGCGGCTCATGGCGTCGCGCGGCTTCGTGGACACCGCGGCCAGGTTCTTCAACTTCGGCCCGCAGCAGCCGGTGGTGCTCGTCGACGGTGTCCCGACGGCGGCGTCGAAGGCCGCGTTCGGCAACCTCTTCGCCGCGATGCCCTCGTTCCATGCCGGGTGGTCGATGTGGGCGGCGCTCGCGATGCTGCCGGTGCTGCGCTCCCGGTGGACCCGGGCCCTCGTGCTCCTCGACCCCGTGCTCACGACATTCGCGATCGTCGTCACCGCCAACCACTGGATCCTCGACGCGGTCGGCGGCTGGCTCGTGCTCGCGGTCGCGTGGCTGCTGGTGACCGGCTACGAGCGGGCGCGTGGGCGACGGCTCGCGTTGTTCGGCACCGCGGTTCAGGCGTAGGTGCGGATCAGGGCGAGCACGCGCTCGGCGTCGGGACCCGTCGCGACGAGGTCGGTGGCGCCCGGATCGGCGCGCCGCCCGGCGACGCGACACAGGTCGGACCCGGAGCCGCGCACGACCGTGGCGGCATCGTCGAGCCCGAACTGCCAGGTTCCGCCGTCGGGGCCGACGAGATCGAGACCGACCGGACCGTGGAGCTCCTCACCGGCTCGCTCGAACGCGTAGGGGACCGTGCGCCACGCGAGGCGCGCGACGTGGTGCAGGCGGGCGGTCGGGACGAGCTCCACTCCGAGCGCGGCGGCGACGTCGGTCGTGTGGATCCAGCACTCCGCGAGTCGTGTGGCCGCGAGCGTGCGTGCGCTCAGCCGTCCGACGACCCACTGCACCCGCGCGCTCGGATCGGCCGCGGCGAGCAGCGCCCGCAGCCGCGCCGCCGACGCCTCCCACCGCGCGCCGGTCTCCGCGCCCGACGCTCCGCGCGCATCGGCCACGCTCATCGCCGCGGCCGCGTCGACCGCGTCGTCGCCGCGCAGGAACGACTCGATCGACGCGTCGAGGTTGCCATCCAGCGCCGCGATCGCGAGCTCGTCGGTCTGGTGCAGGTGCAGCACGACGTCGGCGACGTCCCACCCCTCGCACGGCGTGGGGCGCGCCCAGTCGGCCGGCCCCAGGGGCTCGAGCAAGGAGCGAAGCTCGGCGTGCTGCGCGCCGAGCGCGCTGAGGATCTCGTTCACGCCGCCCCGGGCCGCTCAGGATCGGCCGGCTCGGGATCGGCCAGGGCGACGGCGGCGAACTCGTCGAAGGCCTCGGCGTCGAAGCGGACCGCGAACCCGGCGTCGGTGTGGTGGATCTCGAGCGACGGGCAGAAGAAGCCACGTTCGGCGATCAGGAAGTACGGCGAGCCGATCACACCGTGCGCCCGGCCGTCGTCGAACTCGGCCCGCACGGCGTCGGGATCGGCCGCCGCGGCATCGAGCCCGTGGTGGGTGGCGACGGCCTGCAACACTGCCGGGTCCGCGACGTCGCGGCCGTGCTCGAACAGCACGTCGCGGAGCGCCAGGCTGACGGCTTCACCCGTCGCGAGATCCCGCGCGTACGCGGACGACGCGAGCGCGAGTGCCGGCACCGAGCTCGACGGGAAGGCCGCGGTGCTGAACCCGGTGAAGAGGTCGGCCGCCACGCTGCCGCGCAGCGCCTCGACCTCCTCGGCGACGACCGCGGGATCGAGCGGTGCGTCGTTCACCCATTCCAACGGCCACGCCCGGGCGCGGAGCCGCAGGTCGCGGCCGAGCGCGTCGCGCTGCGCGGTGAGACGCCGGAGTCCCACGTGCGTGAACGGGCACACGATGTCGGCCCAGACGTCGAGCACGCGGGTCCTGGTCATCGTCCGGCTCGCGACGGCGTCGGACGGTGCACGGCGCCAACCCTAGATCGCGCCCGTCGTGCTCGGGCAGCCGAGCAATCCCCGGCTCCTCGCGGTGGCCGGGCCGTACCCTGCACCTCGGCACCCGAGACAGGAGGTCAGCATGGAGCGGTGCGCGGTGTGCGAGTTCGCGTGGGAGACCGTCGGCGACGAGGAGGTCGGCGATCGGATCCGTGCCGGTGCGGCGACGACCGCGACCGTCCTGACCGGGGCGCCGGACGCGTCGGTCGTCCGCCCTGAACCCGGGCGCTGGTCGACGCTCGAGTACGCCGCGCACGTCCGTGACGTCTGCCTGCACGTGCGCGACCGCCTCACGGTCGCGATCGTCGAGGACGATCCTGGCTTCATGCGCCTCTACCCCGACGCGCGCGTCGACCTCGGGCTCTACGCCGGCGACGATCCGGCGACGGTCGCGGCCGAGCTCGTCATCGCGGCCGACCTCTTCGCGCGCACCTTCGACCGCCTCGCGCCGGACCAGCTCGACCGACCGTGCCAGTACCTGTACCCCACCGCGCAGACGCGCTCGGTGCGGTGGATGGGTCAGCAGGTCGTGCACGAGGTGGAGCACCACTTGGGCGACATCCGCGAGAACGCGGCCGCGCGCCGTTGAGCGGCCGCCTCAGGCGTCGCGCCACGGCATGATCGAGGCCATCATCGCGTCGGGGTCCTCGACGAGCTCCGCGTAGACACCGAGCTCCGACGCGGTGTCGACATACGCGAACCGCAACGACCCGAACCGCGCGCCCATCACCGCCGGTGCACCGCACGCGGCCGCCAGCTCGAGCGATGCATCGAGGTCGTCGACGAGGAACCCGAGGTGGTGGACCCCGGGTCCGCGCTCGGCGAGGAACTCGGCGTGCAGCCCGTCGCCGCGTACCGGCTGGATCAGCTCCACCTGCACGTCGCCCGACCGGGCGAACCCGATCGCGAGCGCGCACGTGGTCGGCGTGCCGCGCAGGTCGTAGGTGAGGTCCGCCGCCGGGAGCTCGACCCAGGGGTCGCACCCCAGCGCGCTCCGCAGCCCGTCCTCGGCGGCGGCGAGGTCGGCCACGACGTACGCGTGCTGGAACAGGCCGGGGCCGATCACCGCGAGCAGGTCTCCGATTCCGGGCATCGCGCCACGCTACGCGGGCACCCGGCGCCCCGGTTGGAGCACACTCACGGCCGCAACCGACCACGGAGGATCACATGGGCTCACTCGACGGACGGGTCGCACTCGTCACCGGCGCGGGCGAGGGCATCGGGCTGGGAATCGCCCGCCGCCTCGCCGCGGCCGGGGCGGCGGTGGTCGTCGCCGAGATCGACGCCGACTCGGGAGCGCGTGCGGCTGCGGCGCTGCGCGCCGACTTCGCGGTCGACGCCGTCGCGATCCCCACCGACGTGACCGACCGCGACCAGGTCGAGGCCGCCGTCGCCGCCGGTCCCGACCGCTGGGGCCGCCTCGACGTGCTCGTGAACAACGCGTGGGGTGGCGGCGGGCTCGCCCGACTCGAGCACAAGACCGACGAGGCGATCGCTCACGGACTCGGCATGGCGCTCTGGCCCGGGTTCTGGTCCATGCGCGCGGCGTTCCCACACCTCAAGGCGAACGGCACCGGTCGCATCGTGAACCTGTGCTCGCTCAACGGCGTGAACGCGCACCAGTACACCGCGGAGTACAACACCGGGAAGGAAGCGCTGCGCGCGCTCACGCGCACCGCGGCGCGCGAGTGGGCCCGCCATGGCATCACCGCGAACGTGATCTGCCCGGCCGCCGCGACCGCCGCCTTCCGCGCGGTCGTCGCGACGAACCCGGAGATCGGTACGGCCGCGGCAGCCGCGAACCCGATGGGCCGTATGGGTGACGCGGAGGCCGACATCGGTGGCGTCGCCGCGTTCCTCGCGAGTGACGACGCCCGCTACCTCACGGGCAACACGCTGTTCGTCGACGGCGGCGCGCACATCAACGGCGCCGCGTGGGACCCCGACCTCCCCGAGTGACGCTCGTCACGCGCGCGTTCGTACAGTCGCGTGTTGCCCGTCGGTCGCGTCGTCGCAACGCGACGGACACACGCGTCTGCGACCCTGCATCACATGGAGACGGAGTCGACGCAGGACACCGGCACCGCGGCGGCGCAGCGTTGGTTGCGCGCCAGCCTCGCGTGGGAGGCCACGCTCGACCGGCTCCGCGCCCTCGACTCCGCGCCGCGGCTCAGCGCGATCGCCGGGACGAAGCCGACGGCCCCGAACGCCGAGCAGCCGGTGCACCGGGTCGCGTAGCGGCGCGCCGTTCGGTCGTTACCGCTGCTTGACCGTCCGGGCGAGGATGCCGAGCGTCGCGCGGAGCGCCGCCTCCGGGATGATCGGGAAGATGTCGGCCTCGCGCCAAACCGGGTCGATGTCGGTCCAGTCGTAGTACGAGGTGACGAGCGTTCCGCCGTCGATCGGCTCGAGCCGGTAGCCGTAGACGTGACGCAGTGGCGGCTGGATCTGGCCCTCGATCGTCCACGCGATCTCGCGATCGGGCTCGAACGCGGTGATCACGACGGTGACGTCGTACTCGCCCATCGGGTAGTCGTTGAGCGACTCACGGTCCATGTGCACGACGAACCGGTCCCCGACGGCCGTGACCGGGGCGCCGGTCGCGTCCTGGAGCATCCCGGAGCTGTCGATCGTCACGTGCCCGTGCGGGTCCCGCAGGATCTCGAAGATCGCCGGCGGCTCCACCGCGATCGTGCGCTGCACCTCGAAGCGTTCGTCGGTCATGGCGGCATGCTGGCACACGCGCGACATGCCGGGCACCCGGGACCCGGCGCCCTAGCGTCGGACCCGTGAACCACTGGCGACGGTTGGGCGGAGCGCTCGCGCTGCTGCTCGCGGTGCTCGTCATCGGGACCGTCGGTTACGTGATCCTCGGGTTCGGCACCCTCGACGCGATGTACCAGACCGTGACGACGGTGGCGACGGTCGGCTTCCGCGAGGTCCAGCGGCTCGACGCGGCGGGGAAGATCTTCACGATGGTGCTGATCCTGCTCGGGGTCGGCGCCACGCTCTACGCGTTCAGCGTGCTCATCGAGACCCTCTTCGAGGGTCGGCTCCAAGACCTCCTCGGGAGACGACGAATGGAACGAACCATCGCGGCGATGCGTGACCACGTGATCGTGTGCGGGTGGGGTCGCGTCGGGCGCGCCATCGCGTCCGAGGTCGCCACCGCCGGGCGCGAGCTCGTGGTCGTCGACCACGACGCCGGACGCCTCGCCGACTGCCCGCACGCGACCGTCCTCGGCGACGCGACCGAGGACGCCGTCCTCGCCCAGGCAGGGCTCGACCGTGCCAGCGCGGTCGTCGCCGCCGTCGACCAGGACGCCGAGAACTCGTTCATCGCGCTCAGCGCGCGCGCGACCCGGCCCGACATCTTCATCGTGACGCGGGCGCGCAGCGTCGACAGCGAGGAGAAACTGCGACGCGCGGGTGCCGACCGCGTCGTGAACCCGCAGCACATCGGTGGCTCACGCATGGCCGCATTCGTGCTCCGCCCGCACGTCGCCGAATTCCTCGACGTCGTGATGCGCGAGCACAGCCTCGAGTTCCGGCTCGAGGAGATCGTCGTCGGCGCTCGCTCTCCGGTCGCCGGGATGACGCTCCGGGAGGCGCACCTGCGGGACCGCACCGGTGCACTCGTCCTCGCGCTGCGCGACCCCGACGGTCAGTTCGTGACCAACCCCACCCCGGACACGCACATCGAGCCGCTCCACGTGCTGATCGCGATCGGGACCGAGGCCGAGCTCTCCGCACTCGCCGCCACGATCGCGGAACCTGCCGGCGACTGACGACCGATCAGCCGGGCTCGGCGACGGGCTTCGGGGTCCCGGGTACGGCGATGCCGGCCTCGTAGGCGACCATCACGAGCTGCGCCCGGTCACGACACGCGAGCTTGGTCAACAGGCGGCTCACGTGGGTCTTCGCGGTGGCATGGGCCATGAACAGCTCGTCCGCGATCTCCGCGTTCGACAGGCCGCGTGCGACGGCCACCAGCACCTCGACCTCCCGCTCGGTGAGGCTGTCGAGACCGGGCGGGGGCGCGGCCGGCGTCGCGGGCTCGGGCTCCTTCGCGGCGTACTGCGCGATGAGACGCCGCGTGACGCTCGGCGCGAGCAGCGCGTCACCGGCGGCCACCACCCGTACCGCGCTGAGCAGGTCGTCGGGCAGCGTGTCCTTCAGGAGGAACCCGCTCGCCCCGGCGCGCAGCGCGCCGAACACGTACTCGTCGAGATCGAACGTCGTGAGCACGAGGACGCGCGTCTCGCATCCGCTCGCCGCGATCTGCCGGGTGGCCTCGATCCCGTCCATCTCGGGCATGCGGACGTCCATCAGGATCACATCCGGTCGATCCGCGGCGACGAGCTCGACCGCCTCACGACCGTTGGCGGCCTCGCCGACGACCTCGATGTCGTCGGCCGACCGCAGCAGCACCGTGAACCCACTCCGCACGAGCGCCTGATCGTCGGCCACCGCGACGCGGATCATTCGGCGTCCCCGTAGGGCAGGTCGGCGACGACGCGGAAGCCTCCACCGATCTGGGGCCCGGCGCTCAGCGATCCGCCGTACACACCCACGCGCTCCCGCATCCCGAGGAGGCCGTGGCCGCCGTCGGTCGCGGTGCCGTTGACGCCGCGGCCGTCGTCGGAGATCACCAACCGCACCGCGCCGGGTCGATAGTCGACGGTCACGCTCGCGCGCGCCGGGCCCGCGTGCTTGAGCACGTTGGTGAGCGCCTCCTGCACGATGCGATAGGCAGTGAGATCCACGCCCGGGGGGATCTCCTCCGGCGTGCCCTCGACCGCGACGACGACCGGGAGTCCCGCGCCGTCGAGCTCGGTCACGAGGCGGTTCAGATCCGCCAGGCCGGGGGCCGGTTGGTAGGCCGTTGCGCTGTCGTCCCGCAACACGCCGAGGAGCCGCCGGATCTCGGTGAGCGTCGAGCGGCTGGTCGCGGAGATCGCCTCGAGCGAGCGCTTGGCCTCGACCGGATCCTGATCGATGACGTGCGCACCGACCCCGGCCTGCACCGCGATGACGCCCATCGAATGTGCGACGACGTCGTGGAGCTCCTGGGCGATGCGAAGGCGTTCGTCGGCGAGCACGCGCTTGGCCTCCTCGTCCCGCTCGCGTTCGAGCGCCTCGGTGCGCGCCTCGAGCTCCTGGAGGTAGAGCCGGCGGTTCCGCACCGTCGAGCCGAACAGGAAGCCGCCGGCGTAGATCGCTCCGCTGAAGAGCAGGTTCGCCGTGGTCGCATCGGGGATGCCCGCCGCCGCGACGGTGATCAGCCCGACGGCGACACCGAGCGGGCCGAGCACCCGGCCCCGGCCCGACGAGTGCGCGCCGACGGTGTAGATGCCGACGAGGATCATCTGCGACTGGACGTTCGACGGGTAGCCGATGATCGCCATGATGCAGAGCGCGACCACGTTGACCGTCAGCACGGTCGCGGGCGCGCGGCGCCGCACGTAGTACGGCAGGCTGCACGTGAGCGCGAGCACCACCGCGAACGCATCGGGTGCGACGTAGTCGATGGTCGTGCTGTGCGTCGTCAGCAGGCCGATCAGGCCGAAGACGGTGAAGGCGGTGCCGAGGAACGCGTCGAAGGCCCACGGCGGAATCTCGCGGAAGCGCCGGGAGAAGTCGGCGAAGCGCGTCTCGGTGGCCACGCCGTCACGCTAACGATCGCTCGCCGCCGCGGCATCGGCCCCTGGGCGGATCACCGCGTACATCCCGAGGCGTACGCGTGTCCGGTTCGTCCGACCCGCGCCGGTCCGCGAGGCGGACGGCGGAACCGCCGGCAGGCCGACGAATCCCGGCCGTCCCGAGCGCATCGTGGTGCGACCGACCCGGGACCGTCCGGGCCGCAGCCGAAAGGAACCCGATCATGACCTTCACCCTCACCCGGAGCCGAGTGCCGGAGACCCCTGCGCTCGCCCCGAACGTGGCCGCCCGGGCCGTCGACGCCGTCAAGGTGTACGGCAAGGGCGAGGCCGAGGTCCGCGCCCTCGACGGCGTGACCGTCGACTTCGCCACCGGTCGCTTCACCGCGATCATGGGCCCCTCGGGCTCGGGCAAGTCGACGCTCATGCACGCGGTGGCCGGGCTCGACTCCCTCACCGACGGCGGCGTCTGGATCGGCGACACCGAGCTCGGGTCGCTCTCCGAGAAGAAGCTGACCCAGTTGCGACGCGACCGCATCGGCTTCGTCTTCCAGTCGTTCAACCTGATCCCGACGCTCACCGCGGCCGAGAACATCGCGCTGCCGATGAAGCTCGCCGGCCGGAAGCCCGACACCGCATGGGTCGACAACGTCGTCGCCACCGTCGGTCTCGGGCACCGGCTCGGTCACCGCCCGTCGGAGCTCTCCGGTGGTCAACAGCAGCGCGTGGCCGTCGCCCGGGCACTCGCCGGCCGCCCGCAGATCATCCTGGCCGACGAGCCCACCGGCAACCTCGACTCCCGCACGGGGGCCGAGATCCTCGCCTTCATGCGTTCGGCCGTGCGCGAGCTCGGCCAGACCATCGTGATGGTGACGCACGACCCCGTCGCCGCGTCCTATGCCGACCGGGCGGTGTTCCTCGCCGACGGTCGCATCGTCGACGAGCTCGCCGACCCCACGTCCGATTCCGTGTTCGACCGCATGAAGTCCCTGGGAGGCTGATCATGTTCGCACTCGTCCTCAACTCCATCCGGGCCAACAAGACCCGGTTCTTCCTCACCGGCGTCGCCGTCATGCTCGGCGTCGCCTTCATGGCCGGCACGCTCGTCCTGACCGACACGATCAAGAAGTCCTACGACGACGTCGCCGCCAACGTGTACAAGTCCAGCGACGCCGTGGTGCGCTCCGGCAGCCACGTCGACGGCGGCGAACAGGGAGACGCGCGGGGCACCGTCTCGGCGACGACCCTGGACCGGATCCGAGCGGTTCCCGGCGTCCGGGCCGCGGAGGCCCAGCAGCTGGGCATCGCGGTCGTGGTCGGCCACGACGGCGACCTCCTCGACGCGAAGCGTGAGCGGGCCATCCCGATCGGGATGGCGTGGCAGTCGACCCGCGCGCTCAACCCCCTGGAGCTCGTCTCCGGTCACGCACCCCGCGCGCCGGACGAGATCGTGATCGATCGCGCGTCGCAGCGCGCCGGCCACTTCCACGTGGGCGAGACGGTGCACGTCATCAGCCAGAACGGCACCGAGCCGTACCGGCTGGCCGGCGTGGCGACCTACGGCACCCAGGACAGCGCGGCGGGAGCCCAGGTCGTGGCGTTCGCGCCGGCGACTGCATCCAAGGTGCTCGGCACCCCTGGCCGCGTCACTGCGATCGAGGTCGTGGCCGAGCCCGGCGTCTCGCAGACCGCGCTCGCCGCGGCGCTGCGCCGGGCGCTGCCCGAGCGTGAGGTCGAGGTGCTCACGGGCGCCGCGGCGGCGAAAGAGGCACAGAAGGCCGCCGGGAGGTCCATGCAGTTCATGAACATGTTCCTCATGACGTTCGCGATCGTCGCACTCGTCGTGGGTTCGTTCGTGATCTACAACACCTTCTCGATCACCGTGGCGCAGCGCACGAAGGAGACCGCGCTGCTCCGCGCCATCGGCGCGAAGCGCAGGCAGGTCACGAGGGCGGTGATGGTGGAGGCACTCTTCACCGGGATCTTCGCCTCGGCGGTCGGCGTCGTCGCCGGCCTCGGAGCGGCGCACGCGCTTCGCGCGGTGCTCGAGGCCTTCGGCCTGGAGCTGCCGGGCACCGGCTCGGTCGTCGCGCCGGCGAGCCTGATCCTGTCCGCGACCGTCGGCGTGGTCGTCACCGTGGTGGCCGCGTACCTGCCGGCCCGGAAGGCGGCGAAGGTCGCTCCGATCGAGGCGCTGCGTGACGCGGCGATCGACCGGTCGTCCACCTCGAAGCGCCGGACCGTCATCGGAACGCTGCTCGCGGCGGCCGGCGGCTACTTCGTGGCCTCCGGGCTCGGCGCACACGAGATGGCGTCGGTCGGAGTCGGAGCCATCGGTGTCTTCCTGGCCCTTGTCGTGCTCGGTCCGGTGCTGGCGCGACCACTCGCACGAGGTCTGGGTGTGCTCCTGCCCCGCCTCCGCGGCATGCCGGGCACGCTCGCCCGGGAGAACGCGTCACGGAACCCGCGACGCACGGCCTCGGCCGCATCCGCACTGATGATCGGCGTCGCACTCGTGGCCTTCATGACCGTGTTCGCAGCGTCGGCCAAGGCCAGCATCGCGACGTCGGTCGACAAGGCGATGAAGGCGGACTGGATCGTCGAGACGCAGTTCGGCATGGGCGGGATGAGCCCGGACGTGACGAAGCGGATCGACGCCCTGCCCGAGACCGGTGCCGTGACCGCGCTGCGGTACGTCAACACGACGGTCGCCGGCGCGGTGAAGAGCACCTCCGCGGTCGACCCGGCCACCGCCGAGCAGACCATCGACTTCGACGTCCGTGCGGGGTCGGTGAGCGACCTCGGCCGCGACACCGTCGCCGTCCAGGCCGACGAAGCGAAGGCGCGCCAGCTGCACCTCGGTGACACGGTGGCAATGACGTTCGCGGAGACCGGATCACAACCCTTGCGGGTCGTCGCGATCTACGGCACGAAGGACCCGATGGGTCCGTA
Source organism: uncultured Bifidobacteriaceae bacterium (assembly GCA_964639075.1). Lineage (GTDB taxonomy): Bacteria > Actinomycetota > Acidimicrobiia > IMCC26256 > JAENVU01 > JAENVU01. The sequence continues at coordinate 12,322 of CAZXCB010000030.1, forward strand.
CACGCTGAGCATCGGGACGGTCGACGCCAACGTCACCAGCCGCGTCGACAACCACGCGCTGGTGAACACGGCCGACGGCGTCTCGACGGCGCAGGTCCGGACGGCGGTCGACCGAGTGCTCGACGACTCCCCGAATGCGAAGCTGCTGACGCGGGACGAGTTCAAGGGCGACGTCGCGAACCAGATCAACAAGGTGCTGAACCTCGTCTACGTGCTCCTCGCCATGGCGCTCGTGATCGCGCTCTTCGGCATCGCCAACACCCTGGCGCTGTCGGTGTTCGAGCGCACCCGGGAGTTCGGGCTCCTGCGGGCGGTGGGCATGGCACGCGCGCAGGTGCGGGCCACGGTCCGGTGGGAGTCGGTGCTGATCGCACTGCTCGGGACCACCATCGGGACCGCGCTCGGTCTCGGGATCAGCTGGGCGCTGATCCGGGCGGCGAGCGGCACGGAGCTGAACCAGCTCTCGATCCCGGTGCTGGAGCTGGTGGTGATCCTGGCCCTGGCCGCCGGTGCGGCGGTCGTGGCCGCGGCACTGCCGGCCCGGCGGGCCGCGCGTCTGGACGTGCTGCGCGCGATCCAGACCGGTGACTGATCCACACCACGCGAGCACGAATGGGCCCGGCGCATCCGCGCCGGGCCCATTCCGCGTGTGTCGCGATTCGACGACCCGTACGGCGACGCGACGGGAGCAGGGCGTCGTGCTCTGAAGCCCTACCGGGCGGAACCCATCAATCGTCGTCGAGGATCGTGAGGGTGCCGGCACCGCGACCGATCGTGACGCCGGCGCTCGGCGCCGACAGCAGGAGCTGGACGGTCTCGTCACCCTCGCCGGCGAGGTCCTGGAGCGTCTTGATGCTCACGGACTTCTGGAACTGGCCGGCGTTGAACGTGATCACCTTCGTCGCCACCGGCTTGTAGTCCTGGTTGCTCGTCGCCGTGCCCGGCGTGATGCGCAGCGTGACGCTCACCGTCGAGGTCGCCTTGGCCGAGAGCGACACCAGGACCTTCGCCGTGTTCGGCGTGCCCCCGTTGCCCTCCACGATCGCGATGTCACTCACCGCGGCGCGCAGGCCCGTGGCACCGTCGTCGTTCAGGATCCTCACCACCGCCGACGAGTGGGCCGGGTTGAGCCCGGTCCCACCGGTGGGGTTCGACAAGCCGACCTGCAACGCCTCGTCGCCCTCGACGGCGGTGTCGGGCTTCACCGGCACCGTGATGAACTTCACGTTCGTGCCGGCGTCGAACGTCAGGGTGCCGGACTTGGCGACGTAGTCGGACCCACCCTGGGCGGTGCCATTGGCCGTGGCGTAGCGCACGGTCGTCGACTGGCTCGCCGGTCGTGAGAGCACCACCGAGAGCGAGACCGAGCGGTTGCCACCGCTGTCACCCTCGACGATCGTCGCGCCGCCGACCGAGAACGCGTACGCGGGCACGACGCGCAGGATCGCGGCATCGGTCGTGGCCGAACCCGCGAGGTTGGTGAACACCGCGCGGTACTGCCAGTCCGACTGGGACAGCGCGGCCGTCCCGGTCAGCGTCGGGGACGTGGCACCGGCGACCGGCTGGAAGGTCGCGCCGCCGTCGGTCGAGACCTCCCACTGCACCGTCGGCGCCGGGCTGCCGGACGCGGCCGCGGTGAACGAGTAACTCGTCCCCGCCTCGGCGTTCGTCGACGTCGGGTGCTGGGTGACCTCCGGGGCGACCGGCGTCACCACGAGCGTCGCGGCGTTCGTCGTCGCCTGACCCTCCACGTTGGTGAAGACGGCGCGGAAGAGCTCACCCGAGTCCGCGAGCGCGGCCGTCCCGGTCAGCGTCGTCGACGTCGCCCCCGCGACGTCGGCATACGCCGAGCCACCGTCGACCGACACCTGCCACTGGACCGTCGGCATGGGGACGCCCGACGCCGCGGCGGTGAACGAGTAGGTCGTGCCGGCGGGCACCGAGGTGTCGGCGGGCTGCTGGGTGACCTGCGGGAGCGACGTCGGGACGACGACGTTCGACGCGGCCGACGGAGCACTCGAGCCGATGACGTTGCGGGTGGTCACGGTGCACGTGTAGTGCGCGCCGGGCGTGAGGCCGGCCACGACGATCGGGCTGGCCGGGCCGGTCGCGGCGCCCGTGACCCCGCCATCACCCGAGCTGCAGGTCGCGGTGGCGTCGACGACCGGGCTGCCGCCGTCGTCGGGCGACGGCGTGAACCCGACCCGGGCCGAGCCGCGGCCTGCCGTCGCGGGACCGATCGTGGGGGTCCCGGGCGGCACCGCGACGGTGAGCACCGCCGCCGCCGAGGTGGCGGAGCCGCTGGCGTTCGTGAACACCGCGCGGAACTGCTTGCCCGAATCCGCGAGCGTCGCGGTGCCGCCGTAGGCCGCTCCGGTCGCGCCAGGGACGTTCGCGAAGGTCGCGCCACCGTCGGTCGAGATCTGCCACTGCTGCGTCGGTGCCGGGTAGCCCGTGGCGGACGCCGCGAACGAGTACACGGCGCCGTCGGCCACCGTCGTCGAGACCGGGTCGGCCGAGACCGCCGGCGCCGACGGCGGCGGCTGCACGACCGCGGTGAACGTGTTGTCCGGGCCCGGCACGACGAGGTTCAGCGCGGTGGTCGCGAGCTCGCAGTTCTCGAGGTCCGGGATCGTGTAGGCGCTCGAGAACGTCGACGGGCCGGTGAGGTTCGCGGTCCCCGCCATCGTCACGCTCACGGGCTCGGACGTCGTGCAGGAGTCGCCGACGAGGTTCACGCTCGGCGTCGCGGTCGGGTGCGCGCTCACGATGCGGATGTCGAAGACCGCGGTAGCGGACACGGCGAAGGTCGTCGGGTCGAGCGTGCCGGTGACGGGCTGGCGCTCGACGATCTGCATGTCGGCGGTGACGAGACCGATGCCGACGAGGCTCATCGTCATCTGCGCCGGTGGCAACGTGATGTCACCGGTCAGCGCACCCGTCGTCAGGTTGATGACACCGGTGAAGGTGCCTGTCGGGATCGTCACGTCCTGGTCCAGCTTCTTGAGGTGCGTCGTCGCGTCGACCACGTAGTCGAACGGAACCCGGACGTCTCGCACCGCGACCGTCGCGCTGTCGGAGATCGGGGGGTGGAACGCGTCGCCCGCGGTGAGCGTCGCGGTGTAGTCGCCCTCCTCGGTGCAGGTGATCGTGGTCACGAGCGCGTCGGGGTCGGCGAACGCGCACCGGGGGTCACTCGCGGTCCAGTGCGCGTCGACCGGGTCGCCCTCGGGATCGTCGGCGACACCAGCGAGCTGGATCGGTGCACGCGTGTCCCCCGAAACGTTGGGACCGGCGCTGACGTCGGGCGCGAGATCCTCGTGCACGGTGACCGTCGTGGTGTCGATCACCGGGGGGCCGGTTCCGTCGACGGCGGCGAGCGTCGCCGTGAACGTTCCGAGGTCGGTGCAGGTCACCGCGGTCTCGGGCGCGTTCGGTACCGCAACCGTGCACGACGCCGAGTCGACGGTCCAGGTGCTGGTCGGCGTGCGGCCGGGGTCACTCACGATGCCGTGCAGCGCGATCGGGTGGCCGACGGTCCCCGACACCGGGTCGCCGGCATCCACGACGAGGCTCGTCGGCTGCGCGACGGTCACTCGCACGGTGTCGCTCACCGGCGGGTTGAGCCCGTCGTTCGCGGTGAGCGTCGCCGTGTACGTCCCCGCCTGGCTGCACGTGATCGTCGTGTCGAGGGCGGACGTGCTCGAGAACCGGCACGGCGTCCCGACGGCGGACCACACCGACGTCGTCTCCGCGACGGGCGACGACACCGAGCCGTGCAACGCGATCGGGCTGGCGACGGTGCCGGAGGCGGCCGGGCCTGCGTCGACGACCGGCGGCGACACCGGGCTCACGACCGGGATGGTGATCACCGTGTCCTGCGGGATGTCGCACGTGACCTGGGCGTCGAAGGAGTTGTTGATCCGAGCCGTCGTCGTGAGCCGCAGCGCGTTGAGCGTGATCGACGAGCCGACCGCGCCGGCGGTGGCGTCCACGGAGACGTCAGGGGTCACGAGGGTGCCCGGGGGGAAGGGGCCGGGCTGACCGATCGTGAAGGTGTCAGCGGGACCGATGGCCGCGGTGTTCGGCGTCGGGTCGCCGTTGATCGTCGCGATGCCGGGGTTCTGGATCGTTCCCGCCGTGAAGGTGCTCTGGTGGATCTGGAACGCCAGCGACAGATCCCGGTACGACGTGATCGTCAGCCCGTTGGAGGAGCTCGGCAGCTCGTTGGTTCCGCCCGGGAACGTGATCGTGAACGGTTGCCCGGTCACCACCTGGTCGGGCGCCGTGATCGACACGCTGATGTCCTGGCTCTGGGTGATCGTCTGCGTGCCGACCTTGGCGCTGCACTTCACGCCGGGGAACGACTTCGTCGCCGTCTGCGCAGCCGCCGGCAGCGGGGCGGAACCGGCGACGCACATCGCGCCGACGAGCGCCGCCAGCGACGCAGCTACCCCTGCACGACGTGCGCGCATGTGACGATCCCCCCGGCTCGCGGTTGTCCGAGCGACCGTAACGACAGGTCCTGCGGATGTGTATCAACGCGGGCACAACGATGTGCCGGCGCGTCAGACCGCGGCGGCGATCGCTTCGTAGAGCGCCACGGCGTCCACCGGCTTGGTGAGGTAGCGCGCCGCCCCGGCCGCGAGCAGCTGCGCGGTGGTGGTCGGGCTCGCGTCGGCGGTCACCACGATCACGGGGATGTCGCGGGTCGCCTCGTGCTCGCGGAGCTGTGCCAGCACGGTGGCACCGGACACGTCGGGCAGGTGGAGGTCGAGCAGGACGACGTCGGGCCGCTCGCGGTGCGCGAGATCCAGTCCGGCGGCACCGGTGGTCGCGGTCAGCGTGACCGCGACCCCGAACACCTCGGTCATCGCCTCGATGAGACGGACGTTCGCCGCGTTGTCCTCGACGCAGAGGACGCGCAGTCCGCTCAACGCGCGGCCCAACCCCTCGACCGACACCTCGGCACGGGGAGGTGCCGCGCCGGCGACCGCGGGCTCGGCGAGCGGGAGCGCGACCGTGAACGTGCTCCCGACGTCGGGCACGGAGTCGACGACGATGCGCCCCCCCATGCCCTCGACCAGCATCTGCGACAGCGCGAGCCCGACACCCGCGCCCTCCACGGTGGCGTCGGTGCCGAGCCGCTCGAACGGAGCGAACAGGCGCGGCCTCAGCTCGTCGGCTATCCCGCCACCGGTGTCGCGGATCGCGATCAGCAGCTCGTCGCCCTCGATCGCCGTCGTGACGTCGACCGAACCGCCGGGTCGGTTGTACTTCACCGCGTTCGAGAGCAGATTGAGCAGCACCTGCCGTACGCGCAGCCGGTCGCAGCGGGCCCACCCCAGGTCCGTGCCGATCCGGTCGGGCGCCGGGATGCGGATTCCGAGGGACAGCGCCAGGGGCTCGGTGAGGCTCAGCGCCTCCGCGATCACCTCACCGACACCGACCGGCTCGATCGAGAAGGACACGTGGCCGGCGCGGACGCGCTCGAACTCGAGGAGGTCGTTGAGCAGGTCGAGCAGGTGGTGACCGGCGCGCTGGATCTGCTCGAGCGCCTCGCGCTGGTCGTCGCGAGGCGAGCCGATGTCGAGGAGCTGCGCGAAGCCCAGGATCGAGTTGAGCGGTGTCCGGAGCTCGTGGCTCATGCGCGACAGGAACTCGCTCTTCGCCCGATCGGCGAGGATCATCTCCTGCGCGCGGCGGCGCTCGGTCACGTCGCGCGCGATCGCGACCACCTGGGTGCCCTCAGGAGTGTCGATGGTCCCGAGGCTCACCTCGATCGGGAACTCGCTGCCGTCCTTGCGACGACCGGCGAGATCCGCGCCCGCGCCCATGGGCCGGCTGGTCGGCGCGACGAGGAACTCCTCGCGCCGGCGAACGTGCCGAGGGCGCGACCGCTCGGGCACGAGCAGTTCGATCGGCGCACCGACCAACTCGGCGGGCGCGTACCCGAAGACCTCCGCGGTGCGCTGGTTGCACGTCGTGATCGCGCCGTCGGAGTCCACGACGATGACCGCGTCCGGCGCCTGTTCGACCAGCTGACGGAACCGGCCCTCGGACGAGGCCAGGGCGAGCTCGGCCCGGCGCTCACGGGTGACGTCGGCGAGGCTCACCACCGTCCAGTGGTCGCCCTTCCGTCGGGGCAGCGGCATCGAGACGATCACGATGATGCGGCGACCGCCGTCGGGACGCACGGTCACGGTCAGCCGGCCGCGGGGCCGACCGGAGTCGAGCGTGTCGATGATCGGCCATTCGTCGACCTCGAGCCGGCGGCCGGACTCGTCCTCGAGAACCCATGGCGAGGTGCGGATGTCCCGCCCGATCAGCGTGTCGCTCGAGAACCCGAGCAGCAGCTCGGCGCTGCGGTTCATGGCGACGATGCGCCCGCGGTGGTCCACCACCAGGACCCCCTCGGCGAGCGCGTCGAAGATCGCGACCGCGAACTCGTCCGACGCGCCGAAGCCCGCACCCGGATCCGGTGACGGCTCCGCGCCGTGCGTCCGCGTCTCGTCGCCGGTCACGAGGCCGCTCCTCCTCCTCCGTCGGCGGCGGCGGCGAGGTACCCGAAGCCGCGGACGGTCGTGATGAAGTCCGGCGGGCAGCCGAGGGCGACGAGCTTGGCGCGGATCCGGCGCACGTGCTCGGTCACGGTCGCGTCGTCCTGCCACTCCGACATCGAACCCCACACGTGGTGGAGCAGCTGCTGGCGACTGAACGTGCGGGGCGACTGGACCACCAGGAACTCGAGCAGCGCGTACTCCTTCGGGGTCAGCGGGACCGGCTCCCCATCGACCTCCGCGCAACGACGAGCGAGATCCAGTCGCACCGGACCGAGCGCGATCTCCTCGACCGGACGGGCCTCCTGCACGCGCCGCAACAACGCACGGACGCGCGCCGAGAGCTCGAGGACCGAGTACGGCTTGACCATGTAGTCGTCGCCGCCGGCATCCAGGCCGCGCACCCGCTCGGTCTCCTCGCCTCGGCCGGTCAGCAGCAGCACGGGCACGGCGCTCGCCCGACGGATCTCGGCCAGGACCTCGAGCCCGTCGAGCCCGGGGAGTCCCAGGTCCAGCACCACGACCTCGACCGGCGCCTCGTGGAACCGCCGCAGCGCGCCGGGACCGTCGCTCGACTCGAGGACAGTGTGACCGTCCTCCTCCAGCACCCGCCGGACCAGGAGCCGGTTCCCGTCGTCGTCCTCGACCACGAGCACGACCGCGCCGGTGTCCGCCTGCTCGACGCCCGTGCCCTCGACCGGTTCTCGCACCGGCGCCCCCCAGACTGCCGTGGCCCGAACTGCCGCCCGAGCATAGGAACCGCTCGGATCGCCTGCACTGGGCCATCCGTCCCGGCGGGGCCGATCGACTCCGGACGCGCCCGTCGGCCGGTCCGGGAACAGGCCGACGGGCCGCCGCGGCGGTGGGGGCCGCGCGGCGGCGGGGATCTGCGAGCGCGATCACCCGTTGATCCGACTCTGCCAAGTTCGGCCGCGTACGACCAGCCCGGTGCCGACGAATTGTGGAGACGTTGGGCCCGGTTGGGCGTGTCGCCGACGGCCCTCAGGAACCGTCGTCTGTCGAGGGAACGCGGAACGCCGACAGCGCCGTCGTGATCAACGCATCGAACTCTGCGTCCGCGGCGTTCAGCAGCGCCGGCCAGTCCATGCCCAGCGCGCCCGCGGCGGAAAGGACGGCCCACAGAAGCCGCTCGTGGAGCTGCGACTCGATGCCGTCTTCCTCCGGGCGCGTCTCGATGCCGTACGCCCGCGCCACGGTCTCCGGCGAAGCGCCGCGCGTGAGCTCGGGTCTCAAGGCCACGGCGGTGGCGTGGAGGTCCAGCAAGCGGAAGGATGCGAGTCGCTCCGGGATCGTGCAGGCGAGCAGCCAGCGCCAAGC
>CAZXCB010000031.1:0-20187 GCA_964639075.1 uncultured Bifidobacteriaceae bacterium
CGACCGCGAGCGGCTTCTGGCACTGGGCCATCGTCGACATCCCGGCGTCGGTCACCTCGTTGCCGGGCGGCGCGGGCGACGAGGCGGGTCGGGATCTCCCCGAGCCCTCCTTCCAGCTGCGCAACGACGCCGGGCTCAGGCGGTTCCTCGGCGCGGCGCCACCACCGGGGCACGGTCGGCACCGCTACGTCTTCGCGGTCCACGCCGTCGACGTCGAGACACTCGGAGTGCCGGAGGACGCGTCGTGCGCGTTGCTCGGATTCAACCTGTTCGGACGAACCCTGGCGCGGGCGACGATGGTCTGCTGGCACGAGCGGTAGGGATGGACTTCCGGCTGAGCGACGAACAAGAGATGTTCCGCAGCGTGCTGCGGGACTTCGTGCGCGACCACATCGCTCCGGTCGCGCGCGACTGGGAGCATCAGGGCCGCTACCCGACCGAGATCGTCGACGTCATGAAGGACATGGGCCTGTTCGGCATCACGATCCCACCGTCGCACGGTGGCATGGGGTGCGACATGGTCTCGATCGCCCTCGTCTTCGAGGAGATCTCGCGCGGCTGGATGGGGATCGCCGGGATCCTCGGGAGTCATTCGTTGTCGTGCTGGATGATCAACCGCTACGGCACCGATGCGCAGCGGAGGCACTACCTCCCCGAGCTTGCGACCGGCATGCGACAGACGTGCATCGCGCTCACCGAGCCCGACGCCGGCAGCGATCTCCAAGGCATCAGGACGCGGGCCCGGCGCGAGGGCGACACGTACCTGGTGAACGGGACGAAGCTCTGGATCACCAACGCGCGCCACGCCGACCCGATGCCGGTACTGGTCAAGACCGACGCCGCGGCCGTACCGCCGCACCGCGGCATGAGCATCCTCCTCGTCGACGCCGAGGCCGACGGGCTGTCGATCAGCCGCGACATCGGCAAGCTCGGATACAGGGGCCCCGAAACCTGCGAGGTCGCGTTCGACGATGTCCGGGTGCCCGCCGACCGCCTCCTCGGCGGTGTCGAGGGTCGGGGGCTCCAGCAGGCGTTGTCGGCCCTCGAGGCCGGGCGCATCAACGTCGCGGCGCGCGCGGTGGGACTCGCCCAGGCGTCCTACGACGCGGCGTACCACTACTCGAAGGAACGCCATGTCGTCGATCGTCATGATCCACCGGCCCGCTCTCGGCCGATCGCGGAGTTCCAGGCCATCCAGCTCAAGCTCGCCGACATGGCCACCAACGTGCAGGCCGCGCGCCTCCTAACCTGGTGGGCCGCGTCCGAGCTCGACCGGGGCGACCGCGCCGACGCGCAGACCGGCATGGCCAAGGTGTTCGCGTCGGAGGTCGCCCTCCGCTCGGCACTGGAGTCGATGCGCGTCCACGGCGGCGCCGGGTACTCGACGGAGCTCGACGTCGAGCGCATCTATCGCGACGCACCGTTGATGGCCATCGGCGAGGGGACGAACGACGTCCTCCGCCTTCTCATCACCCGCCGGCTGCTCGCCGCCGCCGGGTGAAGCCACGGCGTCACCAGCGCGGTTCGAGCGCGAGCTCTGGGTGCCGCGACCTCGGCCGGCTCGGCGGCGATGCGACGGGCTTCGATGGCCCAGAAGTCAGGTACCACCTTCGACCGCGTGCATGCCCTTCGCGACAGCCTCCTCGGTGGCGCGCAGCTCGTCGGTCGGGCTGAAGAGCACGAACTCGGTGCCGGCGTCGGCTTCGGGCACGTGTCCGGGCGGCATGTAGAACGCGTTCCCTTCCTCGATCACCTCATCTCGGTCGTCGTAGTGCACGATCATCCGACCGCGGAAGAGGTAGCCCCAGTGCGGGCAGCGGCAGTGTCCGCCCGGCAGACCGGCGAGCATGGGCGCCAGCGAGTGCGTCTCGGTGACGTCGACGAAGCTGGCGGTGTAGCCGTCGAGATCGCTCAACCGGTCGATGGCCACCGGGTACTCGTTGACGGTCGCGGCGGTGTGCTTGGAGACGGCAGGCATGGTTCCTCCTCGATCGGTCGTCCGTGCGTCCGATCATCGATGAAGTGGCCGCCTCCGGCTATCGGGCATCCACCCGATCTCCTCCGACCGGTGGACGTAGCCTCGCGGCGTGACCGGGGACGTCGACCACCCACCGGTGCGGTTGGCCGAGCTGCTCGCAGCACTCTCGCTCGGGATCGATCTCGGCTTCGCGCAGCCCATGGAGCACGTGCTGCGTCAGTGCCGGATCGCGCTGCGTCTCGCGGATCTCGTGGAGCTCGACCAGAGCGATCGGCAGGCGACGTACTGCGCCGCACTCCTGATCAACGTCGGCTGCCACAGCGACGCCCATGAGCAGGCCCGGTGGTTCGGTGACGACCTCACCTTGAAGGCAACGAAGTACGAACACGACCCATACCGCGCGCCTGACCCGGCAGCGATGCTCCGGATGCTCGGCTCCGGCGGCACGCGGGCGCACCGCCTTCGGGTCGCCTTCGACTTCGCGGTGTCGGGCCGCAAGGAGCTCGACGGGATGGTCGCCAGCCACGCCCGCCTCGCTCGCCGCCTCGGGGTCGAGCTGCGGCTTCCGGACACCACGCTCGATGCGCTCGGGTCGTCGTACGAGACGTGGAACGGCAAGGGCTTCCCGGGCGAGCGCTCAGGCGTCGGCATCCCGGTCGCGAGCCGTATTGCACAGCTCGCAGAGTTCATGGAAGTCGCCCACCGCAACAGCGGCATCGAAGGCGCCGTCGAGCTGGCCCGCCGGTGCGCGGGGAAGCAGTTCGACCCAAACCTCGTCGAGATCCTGTGCGCCGATGCCGACAAGGTCTTCCACGACCTCGACGAGACCGATTCGTGGGACGTCGTCCTCGATGCCGCTCCCGCGTTGTCTCTTGCGCTTTCACCCGCTGAGTGCGACGAGGCGCTCATCGCGATCAGCCGGTTCGTCGATCTGAAGTCGCCCTACACCCTCGGCCACTCCGTCGCCGTCGCCGACCTGGTCGCCGGCGCGGCCACCGCGCTCGGAGCGCCGGAGGCCGAGATGAGCTTGGTGCGTCGAGCGGCGCTGGTGAGCCGCTACGGCTGCCTCGGTGTGTCCAACGCCATCTGGGACAAGCGCCGCCCACTGACACCGTCGGACTGGGAACGGATCCGGCTGCACCCCTATCTGACCGAGCGCATGTTGCAGCGCTCACCCGCGCTCGCCAGCCTCGGAGCCGTCGCGGTCCAGCTGCGCGAACGGCTCGACGGCAGCGGGTACCCAAGCGGCCTCACCGCAGCATCGATCCCGCGACCGCCACGGCTGCTCGCCGCCGCCGACGTGTACCAGGCGATGATCGAACCGCGACCACACCGACCCGCCCATCCACCCGGCGCCGCCGCCGCCGAGCTCCGCAACGAAGCCCGCATCGGTCGGCTCGACGGCGAGGCAGTGGAGGCGGTCCTCGGTGTCGCCGGCCACCGAGTGGCGCGCCGCATCGAAGGACCCGCTGGCCTCACCCGCCGGGAGATCGAGGTCCTACGACTCCTCGCACGCGGCGGTTCGAACAAGGACATCGCCGCCCGTCTCGTGATCTCCCCCAAGACCGCGGGCACCCACATCGAGCACATCTACGCCAAGCTCGGCGTCTCCACCCGAGCAGAAGCCAGCCTCTTCGCCCTGCAACACGGCCTCTTGCCCGAGACTCCGACCGAGATCGCAGATCGCGGATGAAGGGCACGTGACGTGCGCGTCGACGTCGTCACCGAGATCGCCATCGACCGGCCGGTCGCCATTGTCGCCAGCTATGCCGCCGACCCGTCGAACACCCACGAGTGGTACGCCAACATCGATTCGGTCGACTGGCAGACGGCGCCGCCCGTTGCGATCGGCTCGCGGGTGACGTTCGTCGCGCGGTTCCTCGGCCGTCGCCTCGAGTACACCTACGAGTTCGTCGACTACGTCGCCGGCGAGCGGCTGGTCATGCGCACCGCGCAGGGCCCGTTCCCCATGGAGACGACCTACACCTGGACCGACCTCGGTGACGGGTCGACGCGCATGACGCTTCGCAATCGCGGGGAGCCCGCGGGCTTCGCCGCGGTCTCGACGCCGCTGATGGTGCGGGCGATGCGTCGCGCGAACCGCAAGGACCTCGCGCGGCTCAAGGCGATCCTCGAGCGCGTGGACGACTGACGAGGTCGCGGCCTCCACGCGAGTCGATCCTCCGGCCACGGGCGAGCCGGTTCGTGACGACATCGACGCGTATCCTGCTCGCCGATGCCGCAGCCCGCTTGGGTCCGACGCTCACTCAGGCGCGGCGTGGCCGTCGGCGTCGTGGTGTCGGCTGCCGCGCGATCGAGCACGCGAGGGCTTCGTCGAGCAGTGCGGCACAGGACCGGCTGCGTCGTGTCGGGATGACCGCCCATTGGCGGAACGGCCGCGAGCGCGGCGAGCCGGCCGAGGTAGTTGTCCCAGCTGCCCCTGCGCGCAGCCACACGTCGCTGCAGGAGATGTCCCACAGGACCGGTCGGTGCGACAGCTCGCGGACTCGTCGCCTTCGGTCGACTCGATCGGGATGCTCGTCATCGGTGCCTCCTCCCGGGGGTCGCACCACCTCGGTGATGGCCGACCAAGGCACCGTACGGTCAGCACCCGGGTCGAAGGTCAAGCCCAATCTCAGGCTCGGCAACACGCACGCGTGGAGTTGACCCGTGTCGTAGACACCAGGTGGCTACGCGACCGCGGTTGCAGGCGTGTGTTGTCGGAGAGTGATCTTCGTCGGCCGGCTCATCTCGACGACAGCGGCGCCCACTTCGGGATCGCTGGCGACGTCGCTTGGCCGCGTGTCGCGCCGATACTCACGCCCTCACCTGCTTGGCGAAGATGTGTTCGTCGTGATGAGTGAGTACGACCGGCGCTCCTCCGCCAGCCGACACGAGGGAGTCGACTACGTTCCGCCAGTCCTGGTCGAGCATCGCATGGTACGCCTTGCCCGACGGGTACACCGAGCCGCGTCGGCCCTTCTTGGACGCGAAGAGCCACATGCGTTGTGCGGTCTCGTTGAAGTGCAGGAACAAGCGATAGCCGAGTTCTCGTCTGCCAGCCCAGGTTGCCTTCCAACTGGGCCGATCGATGGAATGCCAGACGTGCATCGGCTCCATGCTCCAGTACTTCGCCCGGATCACCAGGAGGCGTCGGTCGGTCAGGACGAGCCAAACCTTGCGGAAGAACCACCGAGGGGCGAGAAATCCGGGAATCTTCCAGAAGCGTGGATACGTCTCCGCAGGCAGGTACGGCCTTCGCGCGGTTTCACCTGGTTCGAGCTGACGTGCGACGAAGTCGTCGAGGTTCTCCGGATACTGCACGTCCACCACCTCCCTCACCCCACGGTGCTTCCGGACCCTCGCACCGCATCGGTGCGGCGGGTAGAGGCCAAGGTCCTGACGGGGACTTCACGAGCGCGCACGAATGGATCCAGGAAGTCGACGCTTCTCAGGCCCGCAAGCGGACCCGAGGCGGGAGTCACCCGAGGGCGGTCCGACGATGATTCAACCGGCGGCGAGCGGAAGGTCCGCGTCAACCAAATCGCGTGGTGCTGGTTAGCGACTCCCCCTCCGACACGGGCGATCGCCGGTTCGGTGAGGTTCGCCCGGAGGCGGGCGACTGCATCGAGCGTCGAAGGTCACGAACACGTCGATGGCGTTCTCGGGGAGCATGGCGTTGGCGATGTCGCGGGCATCCATGTCGTCTCGGTTCCCGACCGACGCTAAGAACGTCCCCACCTGGTCGAGGTCGGTGTTGTCGTAAGTGTGGTCCCAGCCAACGTCGTGGCTGGCCCACCCTGTGATCTGGTCGTCCCACCCAACACCACAGTTTCGGATCACGGGTTCGCCGTCCTTCAGCCGGTGGTAACAGTCCTCCAGTAAGAGGCGCTTGGCGTTCTCGGCCTCCATCTGTCCGATCTCGGCAAGACTCTCCACAGAGCACAAGACCTCGATCTCGGGACGGCGGAGAATCTCCGTCACACCTATGCCACGCCCGCGCTCCAAGCAGGGGTACCAGCCAAGGTCGTCTCGGAACGGTTGGGGCACGCCACCGTCGCCTTCACCGTGGACGGGTAGACCCATGCCATCCCGGCTATCCAGGAGGAGGCCGCCGACCTCGTTGCAGACCTCGTCGCCAAGGCCACCTAGGACCGTCCGGGGACTGTCGTGAGCAAACCGTGAGCACATCGACTCCAGAACGCAGGGAGCCGGTGCTCCCGCACCGGCTCCGACCTGCACTCTCGATGGTGGCGGGGGTCGGATTTGAACCGACGACCTTCGGGTTATGAGCCCGACGAGCTACCAGACTGCTCCACCCCGCGGCGTGCCGAAGATGGTAGCCGCCCGGTGCCGGAGCGACCAACCGTTGCACCGGCGATCAGATCTCACCCCGCTTGAGCAGGTCGTTCGACGCCCACCACCCGGGCACCGCGGGGATGTAGCTCACCACGAGCTGCTGGGTGAGGATCGCGGAGACCGCGACCGCGTCGGGCACGCCGAGCGCGACGAGCGCACCGGACATCCCGATGGTCGCGACCGCGGTGTTGCCGCCCGGGACCGGCACGAGCGACGCGATCGTCGACACGCCGATGTTCGCCGCGAGCATGGCCCAGTAGTTCACGCTGCCGCCGTACGCGGCGATGCACGCGTACAGCACGAAGCCGTAGGTGATCGACACCCCGAAGTTGCCGAGCACGAGCAGCATCAGCCGCCGTGGGCTGCGCACCGCCTCCCAGACCGTGGCCGCCGCGCTCTTGACCGGGGGCACGATCGCCTTGCGCAGCCGCGGTACACCCCAGATCACACCGATCGCCACGAAGACCACCACGACCAGCAGCAGCACGAGCTCGACGGCGGACGCGGTGTCGACGGTGCCGATATCGACCTGCTGGGGCGACAGCAGGAGCGCGATGAAGAACAGCAGGATCTGGCACGCCACGTTCGCGACCGTGCTGAGCAGCCCACCCGCCGCGACCGCGGACGCGAGGTCGAGCCCGCGCTTCTGCAGGAAGCGGATCTGGATCGCGATCCCGCCGATCGCCGGGATCGCGAGGTTCCCGAACGACATGGCGAGCTGGGTCTCGGTCGTCGGCCACACCGGGAGCCGGATCGGGACGCACCCCATGAGTGCGACGGCGTAGGGGACGTTGGTCGCGAGCGACAGCACGAGCGCGAGGACGACCAGCCACCACTCGGCGTTCTTCACCGTGTCCCAGATCTCCTGGGGGCTGCCGACCTGGCCGAGCAGCACCCCGGCGGCGATCAGCGTCCCGATCGCCATCATCAGGTTCGTCGAGCTCACCCGGTGGAGCTCGACGAGCTGGGGGAGCTCGACCCCGGCGGCCGCGGCCGCGGTGTCGCGCAGGGCGTCGACGCGCTTGCCCGCCTCCTTGCGCTTCCCGAGCAGGTCCCGGGTGCGGTGGCTGAGCGCCGGGACCTGGAGCATCGGGATCACGTCGCCGAGCGCGTCGGTCCCGAGCCCCGCCTGCAGTGACGCGACTGCCCGGTCGGCCCCGACGATCACCGCGGTCGTCACCAGCAGCTCGGCCACGTCGGCCGCCCGGCGACGCGCGTCCGCGCCCGTGGTCGTCGCGAGGAAGTCGGTGATCACAGGCCGACCGTTCTCGCCGAGCAGCACGTGCCGGGTGGCGAGCGATCCGTGCGCGACGCGTGCTGCGTGCATCGCACCCACCTGGCGCCAGAGGTCGGTGAGCAGCTCGTCGGTCAGCTCCGCGCTCGTGAGCTCGTCCAGGCGGCGGCCGCTCGGCGCGCGTTCGACGACGAGCGCCGCGCCCGGGCCCGCGGTCCCCGCGACGAGGACCTCGGGGACCTGCACGCCCGCGCGCTGCGCGAGGAGCAGCGTGTACGCCTCGTGCTCGACGTCCTGGGCGCGCGAGAGATACAGCTCCGGACCCGAGTCCTTGTACACGAGGAACCGCCACAGCTTGCCGAGGAAGCGCGCGTCCGCTTCGTCCCGCCCGAGCACACGCACCTCGAGCGGGCCGAGGTCGTCGCGCGCGAGGAACCGCGAGCAGTTCGGCGGTTGGACCGGGTCGAGGTGCACGTCGTCCGCGTCGACGCCGAGCTCGACGAGCGACGCCTCGACCTGCGCGGTCGTCGGCCGACCGCCGGGCGAGCCGAAGACGAGGTGGACCGCGGCGGCGACGCCCCACCCGAGGAACAGCGCCGCGAGGATGTCGCGCGGGAAGCCCGTCCCGAGGTACATCGCGGAGAACGAGAGGGCGACGACGAGGAGCTGCCCGAGCCTCCGGGTCGGCCGGGTCACGAACGGCGACGCGCCGCTGACGACCGCGACCAGCACCGCCAGGCGTACGAGCGGGAACGACGGCGACGTCCCGGTGCGCGTGACCGCGTCGAAGGCGCGCGAGAGCGACTGGTCGCTCACCAGCTCGCCGACGAGCCGGGCGAGGAACCACGCGAGCGCGCCGGCGAGGATCAGATCGCGGGCGAGTCGCCAGCGCCTCCCGATGAGCGCGGCCGCGCCGACGACGAGGACGGTCCAGAGCGTGCCCACCCAGTAGAGCGTCTCGAAGAGGGGCTGGAGGCCGTCCGGCAGGCCGTTGAAGAAGCGGAACAGGTCACTGTTCGCCGGGCTGGTGTCGCCGTGCGTGGCAATGAGGAACGCGAGCGCGGAGACTGCGACGACGACCCGGACCCAGTCGCTGACGCGACGCCGGTACGGCTCCTCCGACGCCGGTCCGAACGTGCGCTGCGGGAGGCCGTGCAGCCGCGCCGCCGGCTTCATCGCCACGGGTTGCCGATCAGGCGGTCGGGACCGGCGCGTCGGAGTCGGTGTCGGAGTCGGTGTCGCTGGTCCCGACGGCGGGCGCACCACCCGCGCCGAGGATCTGCACCGCGGCCAGCGCGACGATCGCGAGGAACGCGCTCCACAGGATCACGACCCCGGTCGGTCGCGGCCAGATCACGAGGATCAGCAGCACGACGACGAGGATCGTCACGCGGAGCCCGGTGAGGTTGCGGGCGGCCCAGGTGCGGACGGGCCCGCGCTCGCCGGAGCCGTCGATGGCCGCGCCGGCCCGGCCCATCGTGCGGTTCCATCCGCCGCGGATCGCGACCGCGCCCCGCGACGGACCCGCGAGCGCGGCGATCGCGGCGATGACGAGTCCGATCAGCAGCAGGATGCGGAATCCGCGGTTGAGGAACCGCGTGATCGTGTCGAACACGGCCGCGGCCGCGTCCGGGCTCTGGACCGTGCTCGGCAGACCGTCGAGGTACAGCGTGCGCACCGCGCCGTACCCGAGGACGGCGATCCCCATCGCGATCGAGATGCCGATCCCCACGCGCAGCGTGGCCTTCCGGCGCCGGGGCGCGATCAGGATCGCGACGGCGTAGCAGAGCAATGCGATGATCGGCAGTGCCCACGCGAGCCGGTCGAGCAGCCGCACGTACGACTCGACCGACGCGAGGTCGTCCGACGAGATCAGGACGAACCGCAGGTTCTGGCGCGTGATCTCCACGTTGCTCGGAGCCTTGATGCCGATCTTGCCGAGCTGCTGCGCGACCTGGACCGCGAGCGGTCCGAGGTTGAGCACGACGTCGCCGTCGGCGGTCGTGATGTGCTTGCCTTTCCGGCCGGTCAACGCGTTCACCAGCTGGTCGTGCCCACGCTCGTTCGCGACCCGCCAGATCGTCTCGAACTGGGTGGTCGCGAGCGCCTTGGCCGTGAGCGTGCTCGTCAGCTCCTGCGCGCCGGTCGCGATCGCGGGCGCGAGGAACTGCGCCTTCTCCGGGAGGGCGTCGGCCGCCCGCTCGTTGATCTGGAGCTCCTCGACGAGCAGGGTGCTCACCCGGTTCGTCACCGCGGCCTGGATGTCCGGATCGTTCGCGAGCGGGGCGACCGTCTCGACGTACCGGTCGGTGTTCAGCATCAGGTTGCGGGTCCACACCGTGATCCCGGCCAGCGGCAACAGGATCGAACCGAGGACGATCAACGTGACGGACGTGATCGCGCGCCCCCGGTGGCGGGGGGGCGCCGCCGCCGCGGGGGTGACGGGGTGGCGGCTGAAGGGGACTCGCGCTTCGGTGATCCCGGTGTCGCTGCTCATGGTCCCTCCCGCAGTCGGTGCGGCGCCATCATGACCCAGGCGTCGCGGACTCGGTCGGATGTGCGCCCTCGTGGCCGATCCCCCGGATCGGTAGAGTCGCCCCCTTCGCACGCATCCGACCCAGGGGCGGTTCCATGATCATCGTCGGCGTCGACGGCTCCGAGGAATCCATCGAGGCGGCGCGGGCCGGGCTCGCCGTGCTGGATCCGGCCGAGGAGCTCCTCGTGGTCGTCGCGGTCGCGCCCGGCGACCCGTCGCTCGTGACCGGCTCGGGGATGGCCGGCGGGGTGATGACCGAAGCGGACTTCCAGGCCAGCGAGAAGGCGGCGGAGGCCGCGGGGCAGACCGCGGCGCGCGAGGCGGCCCAGGCGCTCGGCGTCGCCGACGACCGCACGCTCGTCGTCCGGGGCGACGCCGGTGCGTCGCTCTGCGCCCTCGCCCAGGAGCGAGCCGCCAAGGCCATCGTCATCGGCACCCGCGGTCGGGGCGGCATCAAGCGGGCGTTCCTCGGCTCGGTGTCGGATCACGTCGTCCGCAACGCGCCGTGCCCGGTCGTGGTCACCAACCCGAAGGCCTGACGCAGACTCAGCCCGCGCGCGTCAGCGTCACCGCGATCCCGCCGTCGGCCCGAAAGAGCGTGAGCCCGTTCCCCACGACCTCGAAGGTCTCCGCGAGCTCCAGCGCCTCGACGTACTGCTGCTCCTGGGTCATGACCGCGTCGTCGGCGCACGCCATCATCGTGGAGGCCAGCGCACCGATGCTGATCGCGGTGCCGTCAACGGTGTAGCCGCCGTTGTAGGTGTTGCAGCCGCTGTCACCGCTCACCTCGTCGGCGGTGAACACGGCGGTGAGCGTCGGCCCGGTCGTCGTCTCGACCGCGTCGCCCGTGTAGATCGACGTGACGTCCCACGCGCCCTCGATCGCCGTCGTGCCGCTCGGCGCGCTCTCGAAGCGGAGGACGACGGTGCCGGCCGCATCGGCCATCGCCATCGTGGAGCCCGGGGTCGAGACCGAGCGCACGCGCGCGAGCCGCCGCAGGTACGCCTGCTCGACGGCGCTCGGACCCGACGGGCAGGCCTTCCTCGTCGTCACGAGATCGGGACCGATCGTCAGCTCCGTCCCGTGCTGCTCGTACGGTCCGCCGTACGAGTTGCACCCCGCGGTGCCGGTGACCCGGGCGTCGGTGAACGCCGCGGTGACGGTCACGCCGTCGGGGATGGTGACCGCGGGCTGCATCGACGCGAGCACCCAATCGGTGCCCGCGAGCGGAGCGGCCGCGTCCCCGCCCCCCTTCGTCGATCCGGAGCCCGAGCCGGATCCCGAGCTCCCGCACGCGGCCGTCGCCACGACCAGGGCGAGCACCACCAGTCCGCCGGTTGATCGTCTCATCGCGCCTCCCTCGCCCGAGCCGAGTGCGCCCGGAGCCTACCGACGGGCACGGCCTCGGCGGCCGGAGCGCCGGACCACTGGACGGCGACCCCGCTTCGCTACTGTCGAGGGCACGGCAGGGCTCGCCCGGGACTGCGGAGGGGGCGCGACGGTGAACCTGAAGGAGGCCGCGCACGACCTCGGCGTCCACTACCAGACCGCGTACAAGTGGGTGCGCTCCGGCGAGCTGCCGGCGGTGCGGATCGGCGGTCGCTACGAGGTGTCGCAGGCCGCGATCGACCAGTTCCTCGCCGCGCGTCGCACCGTTGCCGGCGCCGACGCGGCCGCCGCGCGCGCGACACGCCGCACCTCCGACCTGCATCCCGAAGACGTGCTCGAGGAGCTCGAGGCGATGCTCGACGAGCCGATCACGACCGTCGCGTCGGTCACGGGGTTCGCGGCGCGACGCGGCGCCGAGGTGCTCGGCGACATGTGCTTCGTCATCATCCGCGACGAGAACGGGATCGTGCAGTCCGCTGCGATCGAACATCCGTGGGCGGACCGCGCCGCGTTCGGGACCGCCGCGCTCGGGATCATCGGTGGCCGGCTGGTTCCCGAACATCAAGACCTGCGCGAGGCGATCCAGCGCGGGGAGAGCGTGCGCCTCGAGCACCTCGATCCCTCCGAGATGCTCGCGGCCTACAAGGGCGAGCTCAGCCAGTACCTGCAGCAGTACCCGATCTGCAGCTTCGTTGCCGCGCCGATCCTCGCCGGCGACGAGGTGATCGGGGTGGTCGCCTTCACGCGCGACGACGGCGAGCGTCCGTACACGGCCGAGGACGAGCAGTTCGCCGCGCGCATGGGCCGCCGGGTCGGTCGTCTGGTCCGCAACGCCGAGGCCACCGCCGCGGCGTGGGAGCTCCGGGACGAGCTCGCCCGGACCGTCCGCGACCACCTCGAGTCACGTGCGCCCGGCCGGCCACTGACGGCCGCGGAGGTGCAGGATCTGCTGTTCGCGCCCGGATCGCCCGCCGAGCGCTTCGAGTACCCCGTCCTCGTCGTCGACGCGCGGAAGCGCACGCTCGGGGTGAACTCGGCGCTCAGACGCATCGGCCGCTTCGCGCCCGGCGCGGCCTTCGACCTCGTGACGACCTTCGAGCCGGACCAGGTCGAGGCCGAGGAGGAGCTGTTCCAGCGGCTCGCGAGCGGCGAGATCGACTACCACGACTTCCACGCCGTCCGGATACGACCCGATGGAACCCCGGTCGCCGCCGGCATGCATCGCGTCGCCGTGCGCCAGGACGACGCGACACTCGTGTGCGTCATCACCGTCGCGGTCACCCTCGACGCCGACACGGCGACCTCCGTCGCGCCGGGTCAGGACGCCGCGACCTCAACCCACACCGGGAGATGATCGGAGCCGGTCCGCCGGAGGTGCTCCTCCAGCCGCGGACCCGGCTCGTCCACCGACCACGTCCCCGAATCCTCGACGCCCGCCCGCAACGGCTCGGCGCCGCGCACGAGCACGTGGTCGAGTCGTGCGAGGGCCACCCAGTCGTCGCCGGGCCGCGCGTACGGGTGGGTCGGCTCGGTCGCGCCGAGCACGGTGAGCGCGTCGACGAACCCCGTTGACTCCACGATCGCGGCGAGGTCGGCGCCGGCGGTGTCCTCGTTGCAGTCGCCGGCCACGATCGTGACCGCGGCGGACCCGGGCGGACCGAGCGCGACCGGGAGCTGCTCGCGCCGCAGGGCCGCGTCGTCGGCGTCGAGGTGGACGCTGCGCACCAGCCACGGGACTCCCCCGGGCCCGGTCAGGTCGACGACCGTGGCGACGTTGCCGTCGGTCGACAGCTCGAGCGCCGCGGTGTCCGCCTCCCGGAACCGGTCGCGGCGCCAGAGCACCGCGGTGCCGTTCGGCTCCCATGGGAGCTCCGGGGTCGACCAGCTCGCCCACAGATCGCGGCCGTTCGCCGCGGCCCGGTGGTCGTAGCCGTCGCCGAGGACCGCGAGCGTTCGTGCGAGGTCCGGTGGCGTCGTCTCCTGCAGGCACGCGAGGTCCGGCGCGAGCTCGCGGAGCGCGCACCCGACGAGCTCGGCGCGCGCGTCGCGGTCGAGGATCGTCGAATCGAGGTCCGGACCGTAGAACGCGGGCGATGCCCACGGCGCGGCGAGCACGTTCCAGCTCACCACCCGGACCGTGCTCACCATCGGGCGCGGCACTCCTCGGCGAATCCCTGGATGCCCGCGACCGCGATCTCGGGACCGGCGTCCGGACGCACCGTTCCGGTCCACTCGCCGAAGACCTGGTGCACCTCCATCCCCATCACCCCGGCTTCCGTGCGGGAGTGCTTGTCGTAGCGGGGGTGCAGCGTGAGATCGACGGCTCCGTCGGGCGCTCGGACGTGCCAGGGCTCGAGCGGCGCGTCCCAGCGGTACTCCCACGTGAGCTCCGCCCCGATCTTCGTGAGCCGACCGTCGACGATGATCCCGTTCTCGGTCGCGCCGGTGCCGACCGTCCACTTTCCCCCGAGCTGCAGGCCGACGACCTTGTCGCCGACGTGGCCCGCGCCACCACCCCAGTTCCAGTGCGTGCGGTACGGCCACCGCCCGCGGCCGACGTCGAGCACGCCCCAGGCGTCGGTGTCGTGACCGAAGGTCCGCGCGTGCCCACCGACGACGAGATCCCCGCGCGCGGGTCGGGCCTGGTGCTTCGACGTGTACTGGAACAGGGTGTCCGACCAGGGGATCACCACGTTGAGCGATTCGTGACCCGGTGGGAGCGCGACCACGGCGTCGAGCCGACCGAGCCGCCCGTCGCGCTCGGTCCAGCTCGCGTGGAGGTGCGTGCCGTCGGCCTCGTCCACGATCTCGACACGCAGCTTCGCCCCGGTGTACCGCAGCGGTGCCGTGCCGGGCCGGTCGGGGAGCACGATCCCCCGCCCGAACGGCACGGTGGCGCCGCGGCCGCCGACCTCGCCGGTCGCGAGATCCGCCCACCAGACGTCGACGATGCCGAGGTAGTCGACGTTCGAGTACGTCGACGAGACGAGCAGGTCCCCGGCGAGGATGCCCCAGTAGTCCCATCGCTTGGTGCGACCCCATCGGCCACTGCGCGCGCAGGTGTGGAGCGGGACGCGCGACCAGCCGCGCGCATCCGGGTTCAGTCGCCCGTCGGCCGTCGTCAGGTCGACGGGCCCGACGATCTCTCGTTCCTCGGTGGCCATCGGGGCAGTCAAGCAGCCGGCGGGCGTCGCCCGCAGGTTCGGTGAGGACTACTGCAGCAGCCCGTAGATGCCCTTGCCGAGCAGGTAGAGGCCGCCGATCAGCAGCACCCAGCTCAGCACGTTGTCGCGGTGGGTCGAGACGTAGTCCTCGATGCGGTGGAGCCGGTCCGCCGCGCTCCCGGGGTTGCGCCACGCGAGGATCTCGAGGACGACGATGCCCGCGGTCGTCAGCACCGCGAAGACGATGCTCGTCACGACCGCTTCCGCCGTGGTGAGGTCGGCGTGCGCGATCTCGGCCCCACCCGCGATCATCACCGGCCACGTCTGGGTCGCGCCGCCCATCACGAACGCGCCCGGCGCCTTCATGGTCGCGATCCGGCGCCGCCACGCGGGCTCGGGCTTGTCGGGCGCGGACTCGGTGATCGCCTCGACCTCGAGCTCCATCGGATCCGGGATCGCCATCCGTGCGCGCAGCCGGCGGCGCACCCAGAGCATGAGGAGCACCGCGCCCAGCGCGATCTGGATGCCGAGCGTGACATCGCTGCCCGTGCTCCCACTGTCCGACGCCGACGCGGCGCTCCCGATGGCGAGCGAGACGAGACAGATCGCCACGACCGTCACGATCCATCCGAAGATGAACCAGACCCCGTTGCGCGGCCCGCGATCGGTCGCCAGCACGAGGCTGAACGCGACGAGGCTGAACGGCGAGAGCGCGGCGGTCGCGACCAGGACGAGCAGCGTTCCCCAGACACCCTGGCTCATCGGTCTTGCCTTCCCGGGGCGACGAAGCCGCCCACCGTGGTCGATCCGTGACACTGCGGAGCCGGAACACTACGGTGCGCCCGACCCGAGATCCGGGGTAGGAGGTATTTCCCAATGCTCGCAGACTTCGGCAGCGGCCAGGTGTTCTGGTCGATGCTCTGGTTCTTCCTGTTCTTCATCTGGATCTGGCTGCTGATCACGGTCTTCGCCGACATCTTCCGCAGCCACGACATGGGTGGCTTCGCGAAGTTCCTCTGGGTGATGTTCGTCATCATCGTGCCGTACTTCGGCGTCTTCGTGTACCTGATCGCACGTGGCCACAAGATGAGCGAGCACGCGCTCGAGGCGGCCCAGGCCCAGGACGCCGCGGCCCGCGCCTACATCCAGCAGGCGGCCGGCACGACCGGCAGCACCGCGGACGAGCTCGCCCGCCTCGCCGACCTCAAGGCGAAGGGCGTCATCAGCGACGCCGAGTTCGAGCAGGCCAAGGCCAAGGCCATCGGCTGATCATCCGTCGGATGTGTTGACGTCGGGAGCGGTGGCGCCTTCGGTGCCACCGCTCCCGATCGTTCCGGACTCGAGCTGCGCCTCGATGTCCATCGCCGCGGGCACCGCGTGCCCGCGGCGCTCCTCGCTGCGATACCAGAACGCCGCGTTCACCGACGCCGCCGCAGTGACGATCCGGCCGAGCAGGTACGCCCAGAACAGCAACGCGAGCGACGTGGCGATCGCGCCGTAGGTGTCCGACTTCGCGTCGACCTCGTACACGATCCAGATCACGGTGAACGCGTGCAGCGCGGTGACGCCGACCCCGAAGAGCACCGCGCCCGGTCCGAGCGCCCACCACGGACCGTCGGCACGCGGCAACCACCACGATGCGAGGAGCCAGACCGCGCCCGGCACCACCATCGACAGCACCAGGCCGATGACCCCGAGGATCAACGACTGGTCGCGGAGCCACGCGACGCCGGCGCCCATCACGACGAGCGCGCAGGCGAGACCGACGAACGCGCCCACGGCCCGGGGGGTGCTGCGCAGCTTCGGGATCGGCACCCGCCAGATGAGGCCGTGCACGATGCGCAGCACCTTGATGGCACCCCGCGCGGCCCACGCGAGCGCGAACAGGCCCACCAGGAGCGTCGTGAGCCGTTGCACGCCGCTCAAGGCAGCCGCGCTGGTGAAGGACCGGGCGATCAGGCCCGTGATGCCGACGCTGCGCGCGAGCTCCCGCGAGGACTGCCCGGACGCATCGGCGGCGTAGCCGAAGGCGACGACGAGGACCAACGCGAACGGGACGAGGAACAGGAACACCCGGAACGCGACCGCCGCCGACAGCACACCGCCGCCGGTCGCGACATCCCGCTCGAGCGCGCGGAACGCGGTGTCGATCGCGGTGTTCCGCGGGCGCGCGTCCTCGAGCTTGCGCCGCGTCTCGCCGATGCGTTCCTCGACGATGACGCGGCGGTCGCGCAGGCGGCGCGAGAGCGAGCGCTCCTCGGCGTCCTCGATCGCCGGTGGGTCGGCCGGTCCGGGCGCCGCCGGCGCGTCGGCGCGCTCGTCGGTCACGACACTGCGCCGTCGTCCTCGTCGCCGGCATCGTCGACGTCGTCGACATCGTCCTCGGCGGCGAACGGCCGGACCGGTCGCCGCGCCCGGCCGAGGTTGCCGACGAGCAGCGCCACCACGCTCACGAGGTAGAGCTGGCCGAGCAGCGCCTCCGACACCGCGATCATCTTGCCGAGGTTCGTGGCCGCGGTGAGGTCGCCGTACCCCGTGGTCGTGAGGGTGACGAAGCTGAAGTAGATGTAGTCGACCGCGAGCGACGTCGTCTTCTCGACGAAGAACTGGCCGTCGACGTCGCCGATGATCCGGTAGACGTACGAGAAGAACAGCCCGAACAGCAGGTAGATGCAGAGCGACGCCGCCACGGTCTCGAGGTCGATGCGGGCGTGGTGGCGGATCCGGCGGACGATCACGACCGGGCCGATGAACGCGAGCGCGGCACCGAGGACCCCCGGCGCGACCGACTGCCGGTCGAACGACAGGGAGGCAGCCGCGGCGAGCACGGCCGCGGCCACCACCAGCAGGATCGCTCGTCGGGTGCGGCGCGCGACCTGCGAGGCGTGGAGGATCACGAGCAGGGTCACGCTCTCGACGACGACGAGCAGGATCTGCCCGAAGCGGTTGTCACCACCGATCGCGCTCGTGATGATCGAGAGCACGATCAGGCCCGCGGCGACGAGGAACCGATCCTCCAGGCCTTCGCGCGAGGGCTTCGTCGCCGCTGCCACCGCGGCATCGTAGGGCAGGAGCCCGCCGCCCTCCCGGCTCTCACCGCGACGACCGGGCGGCAGCACCTGCAAGAATCCCGCCCCGATGACCGAAGTGACCACGCACGCGACCCGGGTCCGCACGCTCCCCGCGCGGTCCGAGACGCCGGCCACGATCTCCGGCGCGGCGCGCCGGGCGTCGGACCTCGGCGTGGGCGTGGTCGCGCTCGCGGCGGAGGCGCTGGGCGGCGCGCTCGACCGCTTCTGGCCGGGAGCCTCGGCCGACCCCGACCACGCCACGATCGGCCGCCGAGTGCTCCGTGCGGCAACGGGCGCGGCGCTCGTGACCGAGCGCCGCGTGCTCGACACCGCGGTCGCCGTCGAGCTGCTCACCCAACAGACGGTGGAACTCGCCCGCGGCATCCCCGTGGTGCGCGACGTGCTCGTCGGCGTCGACGCGTCCCTCGACCGGTGGTCGGACCGTGCGAGCGCGGAGACCGAGCGGCGGGAACAGGCGCTCGCGACGTTCGTGGGCGCGCTCGTGCCCGCGGTCATCGACGGTGTCCTCGAGCGCATCGACTTCGGCGCCGTCGTGGCCCGGGTCCCCCTCGCCGACATCCTGGGGGCGGTCGACCTCGACCAGCTCCTCGACGCGGTCGACCTGAACGCCGTGATGGACCAGATCGACGTCGACCACCTCCTCGAGCGGATCGACGTGGACGGGCTGCTGAATCGCATCGACATCGACGCGATGATGAGTCGGGTCGACCTCGACGCCCTGCTCGGCCGCATGGACCTCGGTCCGATCGTCGAGAACGTCCTCGACGAGGTCGACGTCGGGGGGATCGTGCGCGAGTCGACGGGCTCGATCACCGGTGACGCGATGGACAGCGCTCGGATCAGCGCGATGCGGCTCGACTCGTTCATCGGCCGCGTGGCGGACCGCATGCTGCTCCGCCGCGAGTCCGCGCGCGGTCCCGTGACCGACACCCCCGAACCGGAACCCGGACCCGAACCCGAACCCGGTGCGGCACCGTGAACCAGCGCGGCATCCGGGACCATCGGGCGCGGGCGCTCCAGGGTCGGCCCGCCGGGTTCGTGTCGCGCATCGTCGCGGACGCGATCGACCTCGGCGTGATCCAGGTCATCTACTTCGGTTGCCTGCTCGCGATCGGAGTCGTGGGCTTCCTGTTCAACCAGTCCTTCACGATGCCGACACCCGAACCGGCCGTGACGATCGCCGTCCAGTGGTGCCTCGTGGTCCTCTATCTCGGCACCGGATGGAGCTCGACCGGACGCACGATCGGCAAGACCACGCTGGGTCTGCGGGTGACCGCGCTCGACGGCTCGCAGCTCAGGCTGACCCGGGCCTTCGCCCGGGCCCTCGTGTGCGCGAGCTTCTACCCGGTCCTGCTCTGGATCGTGGTCAGCCGGCGCAACGCCGGCCTCCACGACAAGCTGTTGCGCACCCAGGTGCTCTACGACTGGACGAGCCACGTCATGGTCGAGGAGCCCGAATCCTCCGGAGCGCCGTCGGCGGTCCGGCCCACACCCTGAGCACCCAAGGAGAATCCCATGCTCGCCTTCCAGTGGCAGGTCGGCCAGGTCCTCTGGTCGATCATCTGGTTCACGATGTTCTTCATCTGGGTCTGGCTCGCCATCAGCGTCTTCATGGACATCTTCCGCAGCCACGACATGAACAACTGGATCAAGGCGTTGTGGGTGATCGGGATCGTCGCCTTCCCGTTCCTCGGCGTGCTGATCTACCTGCTCGCGCGCGGCAACAAGATGGCCGAGCACCGCGCGGCGGAGATCCAGCGGCAGAACGAGGCGATGGAGGCATACGTGCGCCAGGCCGCCGGGGCGGGGTCCGCGATCTCGCACGCCGATGAGATCGAGAAGCTCGCGGGCCTGCGCGAGCGGGGCGTCATCACCGACGAGGAGTTCGCGGCCCAGAAGGCCAAGCTCCTCGCGTGAGGTCACCCGTCGGAGTCGACCTCACCGACGCGCAGGCGCTGGCCGTCGCGCACCGTGTCCTCGCCCGCGAAGGCTGGCAGGAGAACCTCTCGGGCCATGTCACGGTCGACCGCGGTGACGGCACCTTCTCGTGCACGCCGTGGGGTCGGTGGTGGGAGGAGATCCGCGCGGCCGACGTGATGACCGTCGCCGAAGACGGCTCCGTGGTCGCGGGGCCGTGGGACGTCACGCCCGCGGTGCACCTCCACACCGAGCTGCACCGGGCGCGCCCGGACGCCACCGTCGTCGTGCACGGGCACCCGGAGGCGGCGACCACGCTCGCGTGTCTCGGCTCCGAGCCCGTCATCTCCCATCAGAACTCCTGCATCTTCGACGGTGAGCTCGTGACGGTCGACGAGTACGCCGGAACGGTCGAGGACGCGTCGGCCGGCGTGACGCTCGCCGCTCGCATCGGCGCCGCCTCCGGCATCCTCCTCGCCCACCACGGCGCGATCGTCACCGCGTCGACGCTCGGGGAG